>CAXTRQ010000188.1:0-11559 GCA_964246705.1 uncultured Pyrinomonadaceae bacterium | reverse complement strand
TTTTGGCTCTGAGGATGGGATGCTTTGGGAAGCCAGTGTTGTCGGGTGTCAGTAGTGTAAAAAGTGCGGGAGGGCGACGACGGAAGACAACTCACCTGTTTTCAACATTTGCATCTCGACGGCAGCGAATTCTAACTTTCCGGCATTGCTCAAATCGCATGGTTGACTATAGCCTGACGACTGTAACCAAACGAGCTTGTGGGATAAGTCAGATGTTCATAACAGATTACCGATCTCACTACGTTCTTTGCCTAGCGTTTCCCGCGAAATCCATCTCTGTTCACGCGCCGTGTAGATGAGCACCGAGTCCGCGTCGCCGCTGAGTAGCCGCCTTAAACCCGCCTTTACCGTTTCCAACTGCGCATCTGTCAACTCCCCTTCAAACACAGAGTTCTGCACCCAGTGCAGATGGCGTTTGAGGAACTTATGCACCTTTGTTAGACGCGCTACTTCGACATCATATACCAGCAGCACATACATGAATAGGGTTCCCTCAGGCCATTCCCGGTGCGAACATGGCTCACTACCACCACGCACGAAAGCCAACGTATGGCTCAACGTTCGTCAGGTGCTTGACCAGTTTGTAACACTCTAGGCGGATTAATCTTTCGTAACTCACCTTGCGGCGTAATCGCCGGTGCTCAATAGTAGTTTGCAGACGCGCGTCCCATTCTTTCAAGACGACCTTGCGCCCCGATTCCTTGAGGTAACAGCAGTTCAAATCCTGCGCGAAATCGCGGTCGCCCAGCTGCCGGTTGTTAAGTAGCTTGAACAGAAGGCGGTCGGCCAGAATGGGCTTGAACACTTCGGCCAGGTCGAGCGCGAGCGAGAATCGTCGCACCCCTGGCTCGTGGAGGAAACTGATCGTCGGGTCGAGTTGCGTCCGGTAGATTTGAGAGAGCGTAGCGGAGTAAACCAACCCATTGGTGAACGAAATGAGTGCATTTACGATGTTATCAGGCGGACGGCGGACGCGCTTGGTGAACTCAACGTCGTTCCTCAGAATGCGTGCGAATCCCTGATAGTAGGCCGCTCTTGCGCGTCCTTCGCAGGCCATCAACTCCTCTACGCTCGCCACCCCTTCAAGCCGCAGCATCTCGGCTTGCACGCCCTCGGTCTGCTCCTGTAAGTCCACGCCACGTGTCCCGTAGTAGCGAAGGTTGCGCGTGATGTTATGGAGCGCGGCGCGGATGAATTCGCGGGCGATGGTCAGGCGCAATCGCCGGTTTGCGTAGTGGCGCACTTGCCGGACGACGAGGTAGCCGGCGTGAAGGTATTCTCGCGGGTAGAAGGAGCCAGCGTAGAAACCGTAGTAGTTGAAGAAATGCACCGGTATTTTATGCTGGGAGAGGAAGACCAGCACGCGCGAGTTCAAATCCAGTTCGCCGAAGACCCACAGCGCATCCACGTCTTCCACAGGAATCGTCCGGCGTTCGCGGACTCTAATCGGCTGCTCCGACTCTGCTTCTACTGCCTCGTCATGCTGCGTAAGCGACTCTGAATCGCCCTCAAACATTTCCGGCTCAAGGGTGAGGTCACCCATGCCGTCGAGACCCGTCGCGCCCAACTCTGCTGGGGGCATCTCCTCCGGCTGCTCAGTGACCTCCGCGCCTTCGATGACGCTCTCCACCTCCGGCGCGCCGTTTACCGCCGACGGCTCGAAGCAGAGCGTGTTGTCTTTGCGCCGCAAACGGCCTGAGCGTGTCAAATAGTAGTGGCGTGCCATCTTCTCTTGTCACCCCCAGCACAACTCCGCGTAACTACACGCGCGGCAAATTTTCATCCACTCCACTTCCGGTGCTGTCTTCAAACTGACAATTCGCTTCATCTCCGCAAGCGCATCCTCAATTTCCCTCTCGCGCTCCGGCGTCAACTCCACCGTCTTCGTCTCGCGTAACTTCGGATAATCGATCTGCCCCCGCAAACCCTCGACGCCTTTCAGCTTCAAATAGTACAAGTAATAGAGGAGCTGCATCTCATGCGCCGACTCCATTTTGTCCGACAGCTTCACCTCATGGATGACCCCATCCTCCCGCCAGTCGAGCACAATCCGATCATCAATATTCAACTCCTTCCGCCGCCTCGCATAACTCTCTTCATGCACCACACGCCCCATCCGCACCCTGTCACTCTCCTGCTCCATCGTCACCCCATGCGCAAGCCACCACAGCTTCTTCACACAGATGAAGTAATAACCAACCTCCGTACCGGTGAATGTTGGAAGAGCAATTTTTTCGGGCTCAGCGTTGTGCATATTTATCAATCGTTATCGTCAAAATCATCTGAGGAAAGTTTAAGACCAACGTACTTGTCGTAATATTTTGGTGAGATAATATAGTCTCGCTTTACCTCTTCGTATCTAATGTTGAGAGTAATGGCTTCAATTTTATTATCTCTCGCTGCTCGGTGATATTCATAAGCATAAAGAGTTACCCCATACCGTGCTTCAAATTCACGCAACTCTGCTTTGTTTGTTGGCGGTTCAAACTCATCATCAAGACCGTTATTTTCAAATCCCGTGAAGACCACATACTGAAATGGAATATCGCGGCTTCGCCAATCCTTTGTGTGGTCAGAATCTTCAGCAGCTTCCTCTTCTACTGATTCGCAAGGAAGAATTAGCCAATTCGCCACAACCAATCGCTCCAATTGCTTTTTATTTTGTAATGCGTCTGAGGTTGCTTCTTTTAGATTCGGGTAAAGCTGATTGACTAAATCAACAAACTTTCTGGCACTGTACTCTCCAACTTCTAAAAGTTCATCAGACTTTCTTAGAGCACCAGACATTTGCCAGCCTTCTTTTTTGCAATATTCGCCGTAGGGCGCAGGATAAAGTTTCGCTACGCCATTTTTATCGATTTTCAACGGTTTGATAACGAACAATTTCCCTTCAACGAATTTCGTTTCTCCGTATCTTTCGGCGAAACGCGAAAGCCTACCGACTCTCTGTGCCAAGCGGTCAAGCGGGCATAAATCAGAGATCATAAAATCCGCGCTGATGTTGACGCTGATTTCACCGATTTGCGTCAGAATAGCTACGCCGTGTTGCGTTCCATTTTTCCAAGCCTCACGTCCGAGCATTTTGCGCAAACGATTCTCTTTTTCTACTTTGTGCGGCTCAATAAAGCGACTGTGATACAGGACAACATCCTGTAATTGGAGTTTTGTTTCTGTCCCCTGAATCTTTTTCTTAAACCAGTGATAATAGTCTTGCGCCCTTGCTACTGTGTTAGCGTAGATTATCGTGGACTCTCCATCTAAAGCATGTTGCAAAAGCTCTTCGATGTCTTCAGGCTTTTCTGCGTCTTTATAACGAGTAATGTGACAGCGAACGCGGTCGTAATCCGATTCGTCGGCGTAGATTTTACTGACCTCAAAGCCTGATTGCCGGTAAAGTTCTATTGCCGAATCGGGAACTGTTGCGCTCATCAACAAAGCAGGGACTTTCAAAATTCGCAAAGCACGAAGCAAAACGACGATGTTTAATTGTGTGAAGTCATCGTAAAAATCAGCCTCATCAATCACGACGCAAGAGTTAGCAAGACCGAAAAATGTCGCATGGTGCGTTTCGCGCGTTGCCGTGAGACAAATACACAAATGGTCAATCGTTGTTACAGTCAAAGGCGTTTCCAAAATCCGTGCCAAGTCTTGCTCTTTGTCAATAGACTTTTTGTCTTTGATTGATAGACGCTTTTTATCCTTGATGCGTTGATACCACGCGCTTGAATGATAAAGTCCTGCATCACCCAAGTTTTTGAAGTTCTCATCCGTGACAGCTATCGAAAGCGCGTTAGCGGTAAAGCGTGTCGGCATGGCGATGACCAGACGGTCTGCACGTTTCATTTCAACCTGTCGTTTTGCCCATAAAAGCGCGGCATCGGTTTTTCCCGCGCCCGTCGGCGCACGCAAGATAGAAAACGGTTCATCCCAAAGTTTTTCAATTTCGAGTTGGACATCACGCTTTTCTTTGTATGGAAACTCGTAATTGAAAGTTCTGAATTGCGGCAAAGGGTCTTTGTCTTCCGCTGCGCTTGCACGATGGTCAACTAATTGTAACCACGAACGAACGCCATCGAATTGGTATCGCCTCAGAATTGTTTTCTCGAATGTTTCCTTTTGATAAGTCGGAAACTCCGCGCTCACAGCATTAAATTCATCCCAGAACTCTTTGAAAATTGGACGGTACTTCCAACGACACTCATGCTTTCGGTTTAATTTTCCGTGATGAGCGGCAACAGCCGCTCTAACGGGCATCGAAAGAGAATAGTTCCTCTTGTGAGCGATTTGGAGCGAGCCTAATTCGTGGCGATAACCTCTTCTTCCAGCTGCTAAAAGATTTGGAGCGCGAAACGTTTTCTTTTCAGCCTCGCCCAAATTACGCCAAAGCGCATAGTCCGCCTGACATGCATCTTGCCATTCATGGTCTGTTTTCCCGATATCATGCCATCTCGCGCTCTTTTCTACTTCTTCGACAAACTCCGTACCGTTCGTCATCCAACGATATTTTTCGATAAGGAATGAACGCTTTGAGAAAGCATCGCGGGCTTGAGTCAAGAGATTCTGAATATGGTCACGAAGTAGGACACCCGAAGTTTTAGCTATTGGTTCGTTGCTCATATTCTTCGGAACTAATCGGTTGTGCGTTGTTTGTTGGGTCAAACAACTCGTTTTCGTCCAAGAAGGCAAAGGCTTTTTCGTAAGCGTCCATTACGCTGTCACCATCGTTCGTGGTGTCGTCGCCAAAAAAGTATCGAGCATCGCGCTTTTCGAGTTCACGCAAAACGTTTTTCTGTTCGGCTTCCTCTGCGGTGAAGTAACGCGCGGCTTTACGGCTCAATTTCGTGTCGAATACAAGCAAAACTTTTTGTGGCTCGCCGGTTGTCGCGTTGCGCGCGTTGTTGGCGTAATCAGTCAAAGAATTTGTTGCTTCCAGAGCTAAACGGACACGACGCTTGCGTTCGTTTTCGTCGACGTGCTTATGGTAATGCGTCTGTAAGTGCATTTCCTTCTCGTAAGTGAAATCTTTACGAATTGAAACTGCGCCAATATCAATGAAAAAGTTCATAAGCATTTCGTCATCCTGGCTATATTCGCGTGTGGCTAGTGCTTGCTTTTTGCTGTCGTCATTGGTCAGAACTTTTAAGCGAATCAACAAGTCTCTTCCGACATCGCTTTGTTCGAGCGCAACAGCAGGCGTAACCGTCAAAGGTGCTGTTCTACGTCCCGAATAGCTTTCTTTCTTGGTGTCAAGAAATCCGCCTAAATCGGCGCGTAGATCCTTCTCGATGATTGTCGTTATCCCGTCGCCATTTGAAACGTAAGTTCCATTCCTGTTGCCGTCTTCAAAATTCAAACGCTCCATTGCACTGAAAAGCGCATGACGTTGTTTTTGCCCCGAAATGTAAACGCGCCCGTCGGGACGTTGTTTAATTGATGAAGCGTTGCCCAAAATCTTTTCGCCACCATTAGCGATGTGGTCACTCATCGGTGCGATCAACGTTACAAGTATGCCTTTGATTTCCATTGCCTTTTCTCCTAGTACTTTGTCAGATTAGTTTTTAGATTGCACATTTTCGTAGTGACGGCTCAGTTTCTTTCTCGCCTTGGCGATTGAGAACTGCCACTCGACTTTGATTCCCATCCCGTTGCGCTCTTTGACAAGTGATTGTATCTCCCGGTCAAGCTCTTGCATTGATGCAATGCGCCGCGACAAGCAGATGCGCGAGAGTGCCGATAACTCTAACTCCGCCATGTTCAACCACGATCCCTTCTTCGGCGTGTAACGCATCTCGAAGCGGCGTGCCAGAGTGAAGGCGTCTTCAGGCAACAGATTCTCATAAAAGGAGCCAGCGTTGTGCGTGTTCAGGTTGTCTTGCACCAGCCTGATCTTTTCAGCTTGCGGGAACATCTCCGCCACTCGCCGCATGAAGCGACAATAATCGGCTTTTGTTCTTTGCTTGCTCGTTTCCACTAAGCGTCTGCCCGTCAGCGGCTCAAAGGCCACGAGCAGCGAAGACGAGCCATGACGCGCATATTCATAATCGAAGCGTTTGGGCTTGCCGGCTTTCATCGGCAAGGGCGTGACCACTTCACCCAAAAGTTGCACGGGCAGTTCATCGAAGCAGACAACCGGGCGCTTTTCGTCAGAGGGCAGATTGTAGAGGTGCAGGATGTCTTCCATCCGCGCCAAGTATTCGCCCGTCATCTCGCCGATGCACCAGGAGCGTTGGCGGTGTGGTTGGAGCCGGTTTTTTTCAGCACCTCTTTGACCGTCTCGTAGGAGACACTTTCACAGAAGCCGAGTTCGACAGCCTTGTCCGCTAAAAGGCGCAAGCTCCAGCGGGCGTGTCCGGTGGGAGCAGTCGAGCAGGCTAAAGCCGTTATCTTGGCTCGCGCTGCGCCATCAATCTTGGGTGGTTTGCCTGAGCGTGGGCGGTCGTAAAGCGCAACGTCGAAGCCCTTGGAGAGATACCGCCGCTTGATATTGAAGACAGTCTGAAGGCTCAGTCCCAAAGTCTCGGCTATCTTGGTCGGATGCTGCTCACGATGAAGCAGGTCGAGGACGCGAGCACGAGACTGAACCCGTGCTGGAGTGGTCCCGCGTCGTAAGATGGTTGTCAAAGAACTTCGTTCGTCGTTTGATAGTTTGATAGGTTGCGCTTTTCTAGCCATGCTGAAAGGGTACAGCAAGAAAGGACGTTCATCAAATCACTAACCTGACAAGGTACTAGTTGTTCTCAGTAACTAAATTGTCAACGACATCGCCGTTCGATTCTTCCTCAATGACAGTCACGTTATTATTTACGTGAGGATCATCTGTGGCTTTTTCATAGTTCTGCCGCAGACGCATGTATGCGATGAGTAGGTGCAGAGCGTCTTTCGGTTTTAGTTTTTCGCCGATGAGCGTTTCATCCAAAAACTTGGCTGCCTCGGCAGGCATATCCATTTGTAGGAGCCTGCCCGCGCGAGTGGAAATGCGATACATCATGTCTTGCGGTGTTGTCGCACTCATCGCTGCGCTTTCAAACTCAACCAAGATTTTTGCTTTTGCCTGTCGCACCTTCTTGGCGCGTTCGGCTTCGCCGTGCTTATCTTCGACATAGGCATCGGCAACTCTGTAAGCGGCGCGATTGAGCCATTGCCCCAAAGCCCTCGCCGATTCGACGATCTCACGGTCAATCATTCTCGTTTCCA
Source organism: uncultured Pyrinomonadaceae bacterium (assembly GCA_964246705.1). GTDB lineage: Bacteria > Acidobacteriota > Blastocatellia > Pyrinomonadales > Pyrinomonadaceae > DASZCR01. Next base: position 4,365 of record CAXTRQ010000188.1, on the reverse strand, counting down.
TAAAATACTCCCTGAAGAGTGGTTCAACTATCTGTTGATACTCAGCCCGAATCGCCAAAAAATCTTGAAAAGCGGACTGGTTGAAAAACTGCAAAAACCGTCCCGTCATCAATTTCAAAAGTTCGTAATTGGTTTTGAAATTTGCATTATAGCGGTCTGGTTTGGACTTATCAGTATCGCCATAAAGCCGTGTTTGATATGAAAAAGCAGCAATCATATCGGACAATTTTCCCGCGGCAGCAAGCTTAGCGACGTGATGAGTGAATTGAACTTGCGCGATGTTGTTATAACTGATGATATACATTGGGCGACCAGGATGAGTTTCGTTACCTGCGATTGATTCCAATACTTTTTTGACGCGCTTTATCTGCTTGGCACGTTGTCCCCATTTACCCATCGCTGCCAACAAACCAACCGCCCCGAATGCAGCTTCGCGCGGCGCAAATGGATAATTCCCCCAAAAGATTCGAGGTCTGGTGTATTTCCTTTCGGCTTTGCTTAAATTGATCGTCGCTTCAAGAATGTTTTCTTTCAACGAATCATTAATCATTAGTTGAAACAATTCGATAAAATCCATCAACTCACTAATTGGCAAATCGGGGATAATGACTGTATTGCGCTCGTTAATCCAAGCTGAAGGTTTGATAGGTGTTAACGTCGTAATTGCCGAACAAGCGGACTCAAAAAGAGTCGCTTTTGGCGGAGTCTGTGAACTTACCCCATTGTTAATTTTTTTTGTTGTTGGCGCGAATGAGCGGCTAATGTTGACTCTTGAATTTATATTTGAGCCTTTTCCCAACTGTTCTGAAATTTTCAACACGCTACCGAAAGTTTTGCTAGCATCTTTATCAGTTGTCACAATTGACGGAGAAATATAAATCCCCTTATTTGCAAGTCCCGCAGATTGCACAAGTTCTGCATTATTCAGTAAATCTTTTTTCTTTATAGCGAAAAATCTTAAAACCGCTGCTGTTTGTGGATCGTCATCCGTCTTCAAACGAAAGTTTTCCAGACCTATCTCGATTGCTTTTACCAAAACTTCGGCGACGTTCTGTTCGGTTAAATCCTCAAGCGATACTTGCCCTTCAAACAAGGTAATTGCTAAACCATAACGCGAGTAAGGATGAACCAAATTTTGCAGCAACTCTTTCATGACAGAATCTCCCAACGCACTTCAATCCAACCGTCATTTGAGCCGAGATAAAGCGGAGCGGCAGGATTATCAAACGCACCGGCTAACATTGGTGCAAGCGTTTTATTGGTTTCAGCGACAAATTTGTATTCGCCTTGTGGAATGACATATTCACGCGGAGTCGGACTAACGTAATACTGCGGAAAAAATTTGACGATTTGTTGTGGTGTGAAAGGAAACGGTTCTTTTTTCTCTTTTGCCAGATTACGTTGATTCAACAACGGAATAGCTCGATTGTCATGATTTCTACTTCCATCAATGTGCCTATCATCATTATGTTTCATATGTTGCGCCCATAGGTCATCGTAATGAAGCAAAGGCGAAATGACAGAAGCTGAAAAACGCAAGTGGAACTGGAGCAGACTGATAAAGCCAACGCCTGACTTCGCAAGTTCTTCTCCAAATTTATTCTTCATTTTTTTCCCAAGTTCTTTTCTCTCTTTGTCTGAAACGTGCCAACCCAGCGCATTTTCAATTAGACCGTAGAGCATTTGCGGAGTCGGTTCGCGCTGGCTGCGATAATATTTGCCCGGCAAACCAGCAACTAATGAGAGTGGAGCTAGCGCATCAACCGTCAGTATTGCGCGTGTTGAGAAGTCCGGTGGTTGAAGTAGAAAGCTGAGATCAAGTTTCATGGTTTGAATAGCTTCTTGTGCCTAAAGCAAACTTCCAAAGCCGCTGCCCGTGCCGTGTCCGACGCCGACGTTCCATGCGAAGGCGAGGGCTTTGGACGTACCTTCGATGGTGACGGGACAGATACTGGCGCGATTGTGGATGTCTTTGATAGTGACGAGTTTGGATTTAGGGTTGCGATAATTCTTGTCGAAGTGGACGGTTACTTGATTGTGCGGTGCGCCCAAGCCAGCGCGGTCGAGTTTGTGGCGCAGGGTGGCCGTCAGCACTGCATCGGCTTCGGAGTCGGAGTAGAGGTAATGCGTGACGCGGCCTTCCACTTCTTTGGAGCGAGCAAGGATGGGGCTGCCGACTTTGAAGGTATGGCGTGTGCCGAACGTGGGGGTGGCCTGTTGCTCGATGCGCTGAACGCTCATGCCACAGCAGACCTCTGGCTCGTTCAGCGCACTGTTGACGAGCGGTTCGACCAACGATTCATCGTGGACGCTGATAAACCAGTGAGCACCGCGCGGAAACTCTAGCTGCCTGTTTCGCTCTCGCCCTTGGTAGAGCCAACTAAGCGAGTACAGGCTAAGCGCATCATGTAATGAATTTACTCCGAGCCATTTGTGGAATACGCCGGTCAGATAGTGTTGATAGGTGAAGGGCACCGGCTCAACGTTTGGTGTTAGGTAGAAGTGTAACCTCACGACTGACATCCTCCTCAGTTTTTTAGAGCATGGAACAGGATGTGCCGCGCTGTGATTAAGGCGTGGCGAAGCGGATGATGATTTAAGAAAGCGCTGTTGAAAGTGCTAAGTCCGGCATCTGGACCGTCGCGGTAGTACGTAGTACGTCAGGAGTCCGAAAAGCTGTCGAGGGTTCGGGAGGAGCCTCTATTGGAATCGTATGACCGGACGCGCAGAGAATACTTTAATGGCTGGTTGCAGGTCAACACTGAATTTAGCCTATTCCCGGTAAGAGTCTGAAAGCAACCACCTACATCGCAATTAAACGAATCCCTTTTGACTCTTGCCTTGCATTCTCTTACTGATCTTCATAGCTGAGGAAATTTGCGGCATTCAGTTCCAAATTCTCCCGTCCATGGTCGTACTTCATAACTGTCTTAGGATCTTTATGCCCCGACATCATCTGTACCTGTCTGTACGAGAGACCTTGATCGAGCGCGCGGGTGATGGCCGTCCTCCGTAAGTCGTGCGGGGAGAGTTTGCCCACCCCGCTGAACTTCCCCCACTTCCTGACAATGTGCCACGCCATCGTTGGGGACAGGGCTTTGTTAAACTCCAGTGTCCGGTAGTTCGTATGCGGCTGGAAGATGAACTGCTCCGCCCCACCCGAGTGCTGAAGTCCACGCCGCATGTGGTCTAAGCGAAGATACTCATCAATCGCCATCTTGACCTCTGAAGGAATGGGCTGCGTGCGCTCCCTTCCACCCTTAACCTTGAACTTAATGATCCAACGCCCGTGACTCCACTTCACCTGCGAGAGACGTAAGTTGCAAGCTTCCGATACGCGAATCGAAGTCCGCAGCATCAGCAGCAGGAGCGCGTAGTCGCGCGCACCTTCCGCTTTCTTCCGGTCGGGGCCGCTCAATACATATCGCACCTCTTTGGCAGTCAACGCACGACCGCTTAAATCTTCTGGTACGGCGGGCGGCGGCACTAACTTTGAGAGCGCCGGGTTACGACTTACATAGCCTCCAACCTGCAAATAATCGAAGAGCGAGCGCACTATGGAGAGCTTGAAGACGACCGTCGAAGCACTCTTCTTCTGTGTGATCAATTGGTCACGCCACTTCTGCACGTCCTGCGGAGTAATCTCTTCTGGATGGCGCTGCCCGATGAAGTGGAAGAACTCGCGTACGACCCTGCGGTAAGCGCGCCGGGTCTCTTCGGAGACGGAGCGTTCGCAGAAGGCGGAGGTTGTGCGAGAATCGAGATGCCGAGACAAGGCGTGGTCTGTGGCTCCGGCGGAGGGTACTCCTTCCAAGCTGTTTTGCTTTGGCATCGTTAAAGGAATCCTCTCTCGCCAGGCTGTTACAAGTAAACGGCAGCAATAATGCCGCCTTTATGTATAAGGAGTCAAGAATAATATTAAGAAAATGGAAATTACCTTAAATACTATTAAGAGAGCTATGAAACGTCGGAAACAACTCAAATGAAGTATATGCGAATCAAGAGTAGAATCACCGATGTTGAAACAACGAGCTTACGAAAACGACTTAGGATTTTCGCGCTAACAAAGCCTATAAGCTGTTGATTCTACATGACCAATTTCAACCCTTGATTCACATAGTATCCAATGCATCTCCAAATCCATGTTCAGAGATGCATAGTTGAATCTCAGCGAGACGTAATATTAGGGAGATATCTTGTCTGCTTAATCAGAATTGGAGATGAAGAATCAATACGGACGAAAAGATATCCTTGAATAAGGTGCATAGCTAGAGGGCTGTGATCATTTTATGGTCGAATTAGAATCACTTTGGACTGCACCCCTAAAATGAGACAACCAGTTAGGGTGAGACCAGTTGAATGTTT
>CAXTRQ010000187.1:0-11572 GCA_964246705.1 uncultured Pyrinomonadaceae bacterium | reverse complement strand
GTTATGGGAATGAGTTCAGGCGGCGGCGGCGCTTCGCCAAACATTAACGTCACGCCGTTGATTGATATTTTGCTGGTGCTGTTGATTATCTTCATGGTCATCACGCCGCTCAAACCGGCGCGTTTCAAAACGCTCGTGCCGGAAAAGAGCGACGAGTTAAGTTCAGCCGCCAAGCAGAGTCCGCGCACGCTGAGCGTCGCCATCTCTAAAGATTTGAAGGTCACTCTCACGCGTGGACAGACGCAGATTGCCGAAGCGTCTGTAAACGAACCCGGCCCGGTTGCCGCGCGGCTGGCTCAGGAATTCAAAGAGCGCCGCGACACCAATGATTTCAAGCTGGGCTACGAGAACCGTCCAGACCTTCCGCCTGACGAACGTATCGAAAGGACGGTCTTCCTGAAAGCTCCCCAATCGTTTCAATACGGCGAAGTGGTTAAGGTCATTGACGCCGTGAAGGGCGCGGGTGCGAACCCCGTCGGCTTGCAAACAGAACTGCTTGAGCCATAAAAGCAGACTCTTCGGAACATTCCGCCGTCATTTTCACTTCATGAGCGAAACTGGTGGCGGAATGTTGTTAGCTCTTTCTCTGGCCGCTCTGCTCGCTTCTATCAAAATTTTCGGGAGCCATTAAATCAATGAAACTCTCTCAAGCCGGGACAACTTTACTGCTCCTTGTCGTCGTGCTCGCAACTGGTTCAGGTTGCAGTGTGGTGAACAAAATTCGCGCCAAGAACTCGCTCAACGAAGGCGCACGGGCTTACAAGGACGGCAAATTCGCCGACGCGCAAGCAAAGTTCGAGGAAGCTCTCGCGCTCGATCCTGACCAGAAGTATGCGCCGATCTTTATCGCCCGCTCAATTCAACAGCAGTACAAGCCGGGCGTGGATACGCCGGAGAATCTCGCCAAAGCCAACGCGGCGATTGAGGCTTATAAAAAAGTTCTCGCCCAAGACCCGAACAACGACGACGCTTTTACCGCCGTGACCTATCTCTATCGCCAGATGCGAGATGAAGAGAAGGAAAACGGCTGGCTCATGCAGCGCGCCAGTCTGGAGTCTGCGCCGAAGGAAAAGCGTTCGGACGCTTACACGATTCTCGCCAGTAAACAGTGGAACTGCTCCTACAATATCACCGACCAAAAAGAGAACAAGGCCACCGTCGAGAAGGCCGACAAGGTCATCGTCGAATACAAGAAGCCTGCGAATCAGGCCGACTTCGATCAGGCTCTGACCTGCGTGCAGAAGGGGCTGGAACTGGTGCAAAAAGCCATTGATCTCAACGCCAATAATCCGGGCGCGTGGTCGTATAAGACAAACCTCCTGCGTGAGATGGCGAAGCTGTCGCAGATGGAAGGCAAGGCCGATCAGAAGGCCGATTATGACAAGCAGGCTGACGAGGCCGAAGTCATTCAAACGCGCCTCAACGAAGAGGCAGCCAACAAGAAGAAAGCGGAAGAGGAAGCCAAAAAGTCTCCGACCCCTCCCGCCAGCTAGAATTTTAAAAGCTTAAAACAGGCCGGTCTGCTGCAATCTCTGGCTTCCGGCCACAGACGGCCTCCCTTCAGGTGATGCCCGACTTTCTCGTCGGGCATCACCTAAAATTTTGTTTTAGATTAGCGATTTTTGATTTACGATTGAAAAAGCGGGGCATCTAACTTATCTGGCGCAATCGCAAATCAAAATTTAAAACCGCAAATTCTTATGATTCGCATCGAGGAAATCGTTGAAAAAGTTGGTCGCAACCACCCGCAGGCCGACCTCGACCTGTTGCGTCGCGCCTACTTTTTCTCCGCGCGCGAGCATAAGGGGCAGACGCGCGCTTCGGGCGAACCTTATCTCGTACACCCGCTGGAAGTCGCCAACATCCTCGCGGACATGCGTCTCGACGAAGTCTCCGTGGCGACGGGGCTGCTGCACGATGTTGTCGAAGATACGCTCGTCGAGCCTGAGATTATTAAACAGTATTTCGGCGAAGAGATTGCGCACCTCGTCGAAGGTCTGACCAAAATTGCACAGATCAGCAACCAGTCGAAGGAGGAGCAGCAGGCCGAGAACGTGCGCAAAATGTTGCTCGCGATGGTTGACGATGTGCGCGTCGTACTCGTCAAATTGGCTGACCGTCTCCACAACATGCGTACGCTCGGATTTCTCAAACCGGAAAAGCGACGCCGCATCGCACAGGAGACGCTCGATATTTTCGCGCCCATCGCACACCGGCTCGGCATGGGTCGCCTGCGCGGCGAACTGGAAGATTTAGCCTTTCAGCATCTTCACCCGGAAGATTACAGGGAACTGGCCTCGCTACTCGAACAGCGCCGACCGGAGCACGAAGCTTTCCTGAAGGGCGTCACCACGCGCATTGAAGAGCAGATGAAAGAGGCGGAAGTTCCGATCATTCAGGTCGAAGGGCGAGTCAAACGGCTCTATTCCATCTGGAAGAAATTGAAGCGGCAGAAAGTCGCGCTGGATCAAGTTTACGATCTCGTTGCTGTGCGCGTCATCACGCCGAACGAGGTGCGCTATTGTTACGCGGCACTCGGCGTCATTCACAACGCTTGGCAGCCCGTGCCGGGTCGCATTAAAGACTGGATCGCCACGCCGCGCGACAACCTGTATCAATCGCTTCACACCTCCGTCATCGGCGCAAAAGCGCAACCCTTCGAGGTTCAGATTCGCACGGACGAGATGCACCGCATCGCTGAAGAGGGCGTGGCGGCGCACTGGAAATATAAAGAAGGGAAGCGCGGCGCGCGCGACGATGACGCAGCTTTCCAGTGGTTGCGCTCGCTCGTCGAATGGTCGCAGGAGGTCAAAGACTCGCGCGACTTCCTCGAATCCCTCAAACTCGATTTGTATCCGAAGGATGTCTATGCCTTCACGCCGATGGGCAAAGTTATCCAACTGCCGCGCGGCGCGACGCCCGTGGACTTTGCCTATACGATTCACACAGAGGTCGGAAATACTTGCACGGGCGCGCGCGTCAACGGGCGCATCATTCCTTTGAGAGGGACGATTCAGAACGGCGATGTCGTCGAAATTCTGACTAGCCCGAACGCGCACCCGTCGCGCGATTGGCTTAACTTCGTCGTCACGTCCCGCGCGCGCAACCGCGTCCGCCACTGGGTCGCCGAGCAACAGCGCGCCGAAAGTATCGAGATTGGTCGCAAACTCTTCGAGAAGGAAGCCACCCGCTTTCAACTCTCGATGAAGAAATTGCTGGGCGACTCGAACGGCGATTTCAAGCGCATCGCCAACGATTACGGTTACGGGCGCGTAGACGATTTGCTGGCCGCCGTCGGCTACGGCAAACTCGTACCGCGCAACATTATCGCCAGACTGCTCGGCCCTGATAAATTCGCCGAACTGGACGAGAAGAAAGAATCGCGTCTGCGGAGCGGCATGACGGCAGGCGTGCAGGCCGTCATGCGGCTGATCCGTCTCGGCGACGATTCAATCGTCGTGCGCGGGATAGACGATTTGCTCGTCGCGCGTGCGCGTTGTTGTAGCCCCGTGCGCGGCGAAGAGATTATCGGCTACGTGACGCTCGGCAAAGGCGTCGTCGTCCATGCCAAGCGCTGTAAGAACGTGCAGCAGTTGATGGTCAACCCGGAGCGCATCGTCGAGGTCGAATGGGCTGGGCGCGAAGCAGAGGCTTCATACGCCGTCAAGCTGCTCGCCATCACGGAGAACCGCACGGGAATGATCGCCGGTATCACCGGAGCTATCTCCGACATGAAGACCGGCATCCGCGATGCGCGTGCCACGGTCGCCTCCGATAATAAGGGGCGCATTGAAGTCACGGTCGAGGTCTTCGACGTTAAGCACCTCGATAAAGTGATGACTTCAATTCGCAAAGTTCCCGGCGTGCTCGATGTCGAACGCGTGCAGGGCGTGGCATGAAGACACGAAAGCACTGCACGCGTTTGAGCCTCGTGTTCAAGCTCCATCCCTAAAATAAAATCGCCTTCCGGCGGGCGCGCGAAGCATCCGCTTCTATCTTCCTTACATCAATAATACCGAACTACCTTAGATAACGAGCCAAAGCGGCCTCCCAAGAGGCCATATCCGCGTTCGGTGTTTGCCGTGCGTCGAATCTTTCTGTTAAAATGCGCAATTTGCTTTAAGAGATGAAAAAGAGGTTATCGAAACAGTGAAGCAGATTGTCGCAACAAAGGACGCTCCGCAGGCCATCGGGCCATATTCGCAGGCCGTTAAAGCGGGGGGCTTCGTCTTCGCTTCGGGGCAGATTCCGCTCGATCCGCAGACGGGAGAGTTTGTTCCGGGGAGCATCGCGGAGCAGACAGAGCAGGTTTTGCGTAATCTCTCAAAGGTGCTCGAAGCCGCCGGGACGAGCCTCGACATGGTGGTCAAGACGACCGTCTATCTTGCCGATATGGGAGACTTCGCGGCGATGAATGAAGTCTACGGGCGTTATTTTGAAACGGAACCGCCCGCTCGCGCGACCGTGCAGGCAGCGCGCCTGCCGCGCGATGCGCGCGTCGAAATTGATGTCATCGCGATGGTGGCCTGAGCGCGTAATTCTGCGCGAAGGGCGTCGGGTTTTGAGTTTTGGGCGGCGCAGAAAATGAAAGGGCGGGAACGCCTGAGAGAGTTTCGCTGAACTCCGCCCCGGCGCACGCCGCCCGTTTGACAAGGATATTTGAAGTCTAAGCTGCTTTCGCGATTTTGCCGCCTTTGATACAGGTCGTGCAAACCTTCATGCGCTGCGCCCCGCCCTGCGGTTGCTGGACGCGGATTGATTGCAGGTTGGGATTAAAGCGGCGGCGCGTGCGATTGTTCGCATGCGAGACATTGTTTCCGAATTGCGGCCCCTTGCCGCAGACTTCGCATCGTTTAGCCATGATTGATTTTGAAACCTCCGAACAGTAAAAAAGCGCCGCCGTTTTTCTTTGGTCTCCATAGACGCGACGGCGACGCGCAGTGGAAACGAAAATTTATAGCAAACCGTCTTATCGAACGTCAAGTTGGCCGCGCCCATCGAGCGCGGCGCGCACGGTTTATTCGTCATTATCTTTTAGACAGTCGAAGGAGCAGAAAGCCACAGTGCATAGAGCCGCCAAACAATTCGCAATTCTCATTCTCGTGGCCTCGTTGGCCGTCGCCCTCGCCGCGTGCGGCGGAAAAGGGAGCGACTCGAATAACAAGGACATCGCCGCCACGGTCAACGGCAAAAATATCTTGCTGAAGGATGTTGACCAGCGGGTTAGCCAGCGAGCCAACGGGCAGATGGGACAATTGTCGCCCCTGCAACTTGCCGCCGCGCGCTTGCAGGAACTCGACAGTTTGATTCAGCAGGAAGTCCTCTTCCAACGTGCCGAGAAGGATAAACTCGTCCCGAACGAGGAAGAGATTACGCGTACCATCAACACCAAGAAACAGGAAGGCCGCCTGACCGAAGAGGATTACCAAAAGCAACTTCGCGACAGCGGCCAGACCGAGCAGAGCTTGCGTGAGGCCGTGCGCAAAGAGATGGCTATCCAGAGGCTGCAAGAGAAGACCATCGGCAATATCAGCATCAGCGAGCGTGAAGTGCAGGAAGCCTACGAGAAGAACAAGGAAACTTTCGTCAACCGTCGCGGCGTCGCGCTGGCCGCCATCATCGTTGACCCGCGTGATAACGGCTTGCAACAGGACGACGCGAAGAATCCCGCTGAAGCGGTCTTGAAAATCAACAACATCTCTCAGCAACTCAAGACCGGCAATTCGGACTTTGCAACGGTTGCGCGCCAGCGCAGTGAAGACAACAGCGCGCAGTATGGCGGCGACATCGGCGTTGCCACCGAAGAGCAGCTTAAGCAGAACGGGTTCATGCCTGACTTAATCTCGAAGTTCTTTACGTCCATGCAGGTCGGCAATTTCACCGAACCGACCCAGACCAGCGACGGGCGCTGGGCGATCTTCAAGCTCACAGACCGGAATCTGGAGAACCGTAACCAGACCTATGACGAGGTTAAGGAGCAGATTAAGGACGCGCTCATCGGGCAGCGTAAGCAACTTCTCAACGTGGCGCTGCTGACGACGGCGATGACCGAGGCGAAGATTGAGAATAAACTGGCCGGAAGTATTCTCACTGATCCGAGCGCGCTCGGCGGGCTGCAACCCGCGCAGCCCGCGAGCAGCGCAGCGTCGCCTGCTGCAAGTGAGACTGCCAGTCCGGCGGCGGCGACCGGGACGGCAACTCCTGCGGCGACGGCCACTCCGGCAGCCACTCGACCGGCAACCCCTAATCCGGCGGCGAAAACGACGGCCAGCCCCGCGGCGAGACCGGCGACCACTCCGGCGGCGAGACCGGCAGCGACTCCGGCGGCGGCGACCAGACCACCGCAGAACAAGTAGCAGGACGTTTGGTTCGGCGAGCGGGCGAGCGCGCGGACTTGCCGCCGATGTGATGACAACTTTGAGGCGGGCGCAAATGTTGCTCTTGACCCGAGAGCGGCATGCGCCCGCTTCAGTTTCGTTTCAAGGCCGCAGGGCTTTTCATTCGACAATTTTTGCGTTGAAGTTTTACTGACATGCTCTTTCGACTCTCCGACGTTTACAAATCTTATAGCGCGCGGGATGTTCTGCGCGGCGCATCGCTGCAAATCAATGCTGGCGAGCACGTCGGCCTCGTGGGTCGCAACGGGGCGGGCAAGACGACGATCTTTCGTTTGATTAGCGGCGAAGAGACGCCCGATAAAGGCGACGTGGTACGCGCGCGCGGCGTGAATCTTGGACTGCTCGAACAGCATGTCCACTTTGAAGAGGGCGTCACCGTCCACGAGGCCGCGCTCGCCGCCTTCAAAAACTTGCAGCGCATCGAGCACGAGATGCACGAGCTTGAGCACCGGATGGCTGAAGCTCCTGACGACCTCGAAGCGGTGCTCGAACGCTACAGTGATTTGCAGCATCAGTTTGAACGCGAGGGCGGTTTCGAGTACGCGGCCAGAGCCGAAGCCATTCTGCAAGGTCTGGGATTCGAGAAGGAGACGTGGGGGCTACAGACGGCGATTCTGTCGGGCGGGCAGAAAAACCGGCTCGGCCTCGCGCGGCTTCTTTTAGCCGAACCCGACGTGCTGCTGCTCGACGAGCCGACCAATCATCTCGACGTGGCGGCGGTCGAGTGGCTCGAAGAGTTTCTCGCCACCTACGAACGCGCCTACGTCATCATCAGCCACGACCGTTACTTTCTCGACCGCGCCTGCACGCGGATCGTCGAGGTCGAACAGGGTCGCGCCGTCAGTTACACGGGCAACTATTCGGCCTTCCTCATCGAACGCGAGGAGCGGCGCGAAGCTCAACAGCGCGCCTATGAGAACCAGCGCCATTTAATCGCCAAGACTGAAGAGTTCATCCGGCGCAACCTCGCCGGTCAGAAAACGAAACAGGCCAAGTCGCGGCGCAAGATGCTCGAAAAGCTCGAACGCGTCGAGGGCGTCCGACCCGATCAATCTTCTGGCGATTTTCGCCTGCAAAAAATCGAGCGCGCCGGGACGCACGTGCTCACCGTCAAAGAAGCGTCGGTCGGTTATCCGGACAAACTGTTGGCGCGCGACATCACCTTCACGCTCAGGCGCAGCGAATGTCTCGGCGTCATCGGCCCGAACGGCTCCGGCAAGACCACGTTCGTCAAAACAGTTCTTAACAAGCTTCCTGCCCTCGCAGGCGAGGTGCGCTGGGGAACGAACGTGCAGGCCGGTTACTACGCGCAGCAACTCGACGATCTCGACGAGCGCAACGAGATTATTATGGAACTTCGGCGCGTCGCGCCCGCGTCGGCGACCGCAGGAGAACTGCGTACCTTTCTCGCCAAATTCCTCTTCACAGGAGATGACGTGTATAAGCATGTCCGCGATCTCTCCGGCGGCGAAAAGGGAAGGCTCGCGCTCGCCAAGTTGATTTACTCGCGCGTCAATGTCCTCGTCCTCGACGAGCCGACGAACCATCTGGACATTCCTTCGCGCGAGGCGCTGGAAGAAGCGCTCGACGCCTACGAGGGCACAATTATCACCATCAGCCACGACCGCTATTTTCTCGACCGCGTCGCCACGCAAATCCTCGCCCTCGACGGCGAAGGAAACGCGGAGCACTACGACGGCGATTACACAGAGTACCACGACTGGAAAGCCGCCCTCCGCGCAGAAAGACAGTCGGCAGCCAGAGCAGCCGTCTCTGAGCGACCAGCGAGCGCCGAGCCGAAGCAGACCCCTCGCGCCGATATAGCGGGCGATGCGGGCGGCCAGCGGAGCAAATCGAAACCGGCGGCGGGTAAGGGCGCTAAAAAAACGCCTGCGCGCGGTTCGCAGGCCATCGAAGCCGAAATTGCCGCCACCGAAAAGCGGCTCGCAGCCATCTCCGAAGAGATGGGCTTGCCGGAGGTCGCGCGTGCGCCTGAGCGACTCGCACGCCTCGACGCGGATTATCGTCAAGCGGACGAACGCCTCCGCTCTCTCTACGAGGAATGGGAGCGCGTCGCGGCTGAAACTACGAGTGCTTGACAGGAACTTGAACCGTTTGTTAACTTAACTTCTCCGCTTTCAGAGAGTATTTGAAGCGATTGTTTTGATAGGTTCTTAGGCGCGTAGCTCAGGGGTAGAGCACTACCTTGACACGGTAGGGGTCTGGGGTTCAAATCCCCACGTGCCTACCATTTATCCAAATTTCGACAGCGAGCACCGGAAGACTCTTGCCAGAAATGTTGACGCAAACTCGAACTACGTTTCGATTTTAATGTCACCGAACCCGCTCCACTGAAGGCGGGTCGCGCGGCGAGGGCGCTTCTGTCGAATCCGATCTGACGACTACCGTTTCCAGACGGGACAATTTAATTCGACGCTTCTTTCCGCGAGGCCACATCTTCCAAAGACGTGGGGCTTTCGGCACAAAGAGACACCCGTTGCGGCAGATTTCCTGTCCGCCCGGTCTCCGGCGTGCTTTGCCAAACTTACGGAGAAGCTTAAGCGATGAGTGAGATAAACGTTCAATTGAAGAATGGCGCAGCCGCGCAACTTTTGGCATCGTCTCTGACGGTGGCCGAAGCTCTGCGACGCCTCGACCGCGACGCAGCCAAGCAGGCGCTCGCCGCGAAGGTCAATGGCCGCGAAGTTGACCTCGCGCTCCCGCTCGACTCGATTGAGCCGAACGGCAACGGCGATGCAACCATCGAGATCGAACCCATCCTGCCGCAGACGCTCGACGGCCTCGATGTCATTCGCCACTCGACCGCGCACCTTTTGGCCGCCGCCGTTCTCGACCTCTTCCCCGGTACAAAACTCGGCATCGGCCCTGCGCTTCTCGACGACCCGCGCTACGGCTTCTTCTATGATGTCATCGCGCCGCGCATGTTGACGGACGAAGATTTGTCCGTCATCGAAAAGCGCATGCGCGATATTGCCAAGCGCAATCTCGCCTATCGCCGCGAGCAAATCCCGAAGCCCGAAGCCCTGCGCATCTTCGAGGAACGCGAAGAGCCTTTGAAGTGTGAACTGATCGCCGACAAGGGCGGCGACGAGGTGAGCGTCTATTACATAGACGGTTCACCCTTTCTCGATTTCTGTCTCGGCCCGCATGTCCCGAACACGAACAAGCTCAAAGCCTTTAAGCTCCTAACACTCTCAGGCGCATACTGGATGGGCGATGCCGCGCGCATGCAGATGCAACGCATCTACGGGACGGCGTTTGCGACGCAGGAAGAATTGGACGCGTGGGTCAAGCAGCGCGAGGAGGCAGAGCGGCGCGACCACAGGCGTCTGGGACGCGAACTCGATCTCTTCTCGATTCAGGAGCAGTACGGGCAAGGCTTAATCTTCTGGCATCCGAAGGGCGCGGTCATCCGCAAGCAGATGGAAGATTACCTGCATGCGGAACTCGTCCGCCGTAATTACAGCTTCGTCTACACGCCGCACATTGCGAAGCGTGAGCTTTGGCAGATTAGCGGTCACGAGCAGAACTACGGCGATTCGATGTTCGCGCCGACGAAGCTGGAAGAGACGGAATTTCGGCTCAAGCCGATGAACTGCCCGTTTCACATCGGCATCTACAAGTCGCAGCAGCGTTCTTACCGCGACCTGCCGCAGCGTTATGCGGAGATGGGCACGGTCTATCGCGCGGAATTATCGGGCACGCTGCACGGCTTGATGCGCGTGCGAGGTTTCACGGTTGACGACGCGCATCTCTTCTGCACGCCTGAGCAGGTACGCGGAGAGATTGACGACTGCGTGGATTTCGTCGTTGAGGTCTTTCGCACGTTCGGTTTTGCGAAGGTCAAGTTCGAGTTGTCCGTTAAAGGTCATGACACGGACAAGCAGTATCTCGGCGCGGAAGAGGATTGGGCGAAGGCAGAGGCCGCGCTGGCCGCCGCGCTCGACAGGCGCGGCCTGCCTTACGAGCGCATCGAAGGCGAAGCTGCTTTCTACGGCCCGAAGATTGACCTGAAGATTGAAGATGCCATTGGTCGCCTGTGGCAACTCGGGACGGTGCAGTGGGACTTCAATCTGCCTGAGCGTTTTGAACTCGAATATATCGGCGAAGACAACAAACCGCACCGTCCCGTGATGGTTCACCGCGCGCTGTTCGGGTCAATCGAACGCTTTTTCGGCATCCTGATTGAGCAATATACGGGAGCATTTCCGATGTGGCTCGCGCCCGTGCAAGTTGCCGTGCTGCCGATTACGGATCGCGTCAACGAATATGCCGAAGGAATCGCGCGGGAATTACGCGAGGCGGGCTTGCGCGTCGAAACGAATGTGCGCAGCGAGAAAATCGGCGCGAAGATTCGGCTGGCGCAGTTGCAGAAGATTCCTTTCATGCTCGTCCTGGGCGACCGTGAGATGGAACAGGGACAGGTCGCGGTTCGTGAGCGTACCAAGGGCGACATCGGCGTGATGTCGGTCGCGGAGTTTCGAGAGATGGCGCAGCGACTCGTAGACTCGCGTGCGCTCGTTAACGAATAGTTCAAAGCTCAAGTTTTAAAGTTCAAAGTCGAAAGCCCTGTCTTCAACTTTGAACTTGAAACTTTGAACTCTGAACACCAACTGAGGAGGTGGAAGTATCGCAGGCTTTAGAGGACGCGGTCAGCGCCCGGACAACCGTCGCGCTCCTGCCGTGCGCATCAACGAGAGAATACGCGTGCCGGAAGTGCGCGTGATCGCCGAAGACAGTGAACAACTTGGCGTGATGGAGACGCGCGATGCCATCAGGCGTGCGCGCGAGCAAGGTTTGGATTTGGTCGAGGTCGCGCCGAACGCCGAGCCGCCCGTCTGCCGCATCATTGATTTCGGCAAGTTCCAGTACGAGGCGAAGAAGAAGGCCAACGAGGCCAAGAAAAAACAGGTCATCATCACCGTCAAGGAAGTGAAATTCCGCCCCGGCACGGACGAGCATGATTACAACTTCAAGATGAAGCATGCGCGCGAGTGGTTGCAGGAAGGCGACAAGGTGAAGGCGACCATCTTCTTTCGCGGACGCGAAATCACGCACCGCGAACTCGGCGCAGAACTGCTCCAGAGGCTGGAAAAAGATTTGCTGGATGTCGGCGAAGTCGAAGCGCGACCGCGCATGGAGGGCAACCAGAT
>CAXTRQ010000186.1:0-11583 GCA_964246705.1 uncultured Pyrinomonadaceae bacterium | reverse complement strand
CCACCCACCCCAACCAAAAAACGGTAGTGGAGGGGGACCAAAAAACGGTGATGGTTGGGGTGGGTCAACCTGTTGATTTACAAGGGTTTAACCAATCTCCTAATACTTCTTTTAATACTAAAGATAATACTGATGATGAGGCTTTCGCCGATTTGCTGACGAAGTTCAAAGAAGGGACGAGGGAAGTGACGGGCAGAGACACGACGACAGTTGAGCGCGCTCGTTGGGCTGAACTAGCAGAACTGCTCATGACGGAACTGAAAATTGCCTCCGCACGCACTACCGTCTCAAACGTTCCGGCCTTCCTCACCGAACACCTGCGCCGTCGGTTGTGGAAACCCGATAAACAACAATCCAAGCAACCGCGCTCTCAAGTGCCGGACACTCTTGATGACTCGACGCTTCGCCCTCCTGAGCGCACTCTGACCGCTGAGCAGATCAAAGGGTGTCAGGATTGTGGTGGGACAGGATTTTATTATCCGGAAGGCTACGAAGGCGGGGTAGCCAAATGCAGGCACTTGGCAGTCACGCCAGCAGCCGAGACACCGCTGTAGCGATGAGGCAGGTGCAGAGCAAGAGCCGAAGCGAGTGGCGACACCGTTTCACACTTGTTTCACAACCGGGACAAAGGCAGTGTGAAAACGAGCGAGAAAGCGAAGCCAATGTTATTCAAGGTGCCCAATATACCGAAATGTGTCCTGTTTCCGATAAACTGACTTTTGCGAACGATTTGTTGACGCCATGGACGAGGAAAGAGCATCATTTGCGGTGGCTCGACTTTCAAATTCAGGAGTAGGTAGAGTCTAGTGTCTGATCAACCAACCGTCTTTGTGTCCGCAAATGAAGCGAGAGCCTTGTCGCTGCGCTTCGACCCCAGAACCGCTGTTCCGTTCTGCGAGAAAAGTATTTCTGAGGAGACGAGGCGTGCCTATCGGCGAGTGATACGTGAATTCTTTCAGTTCGTCGGCGGCGCACATCCGACGCAGGTGACACCAGCGCATGTGCTGCGATGGCGTGATGTTCTGACGAATGATAAGAAAAAATCCGCGACTATCTCGTTCAATCTCTCTGTGGTGCGCTCTTTTTTCGAGTACCTGCGGGCGGGCGGATATGTCATGCTCAACCCGGCGGCCACGAAGGTCGTACCTCCGCCGCCTGTCTCAGACGAGATGAAGGGAAGGGCGCTGACCTCGAAAGAAGTGCGGTATCTGCTCTCCGGCCCAGACCGTTCGAGACCGGAAGGAGCGCGCGACTATGCGCTGTTATTGGTGATGCTCAAACTCGGATTGAGAGTCAGTGAAGCCTGCTCGTTGCGAGTCTCATCCATGCTTTGGAGTCATGGCCGTTGGATTATGAAATTTAAAGTTAAAGGGGGAAGAGAGCGCACACTGCCTCTGCCGACAGAGGTGCGGAAGGCGATTGAAGATTACCGGCAGCTTGATAGAAAGAGGCGTGAGATGTTGCACAGCGGCGGGCCTGACTCGTACCTGTTCCAGCCGCACTTGAATTACAGGACATTGGAATTCTCAAAACCGCTCTCGACCAGAATGGCGTGGAATATCGTCAAGCGTTGGGCGGAGTTCACGGGAATCGGAAAACTCTCGCCGCATGATTTGAGAAGGACTGCGATAACAAAAGCATTGGATCAGGGATTGTCTTACCGGCAGGTGCAGATGATGAGTGGTCATAGAGACCCCAAAACCGTGATGCGTTATGATCACGGCAGAGAGAATCTGGAACAAAATGCCGTCAACTTTCTCGTCTATGACGAAGAGTAACCACGAGTCGCAAAAGATGAAACGTCGCGTCAACATCAGGGCAGGGCAGCGAAGGAAAATTTTCGCTGCCCTTCGGCGTCAGGCAATGTTGTTGGAGACGTGCGAGAGTTGGTCACTCAGGCGAGTTCTGCGAGTTCCGCCCAACGGTCGAGATCGCGCGCGAGTCGTTCGGCGAGCGTCTCTCGCTCTTTGTAGAGTTGATGAACGAGGTGTGCATCGGTTGAATTGGCAGTTAATTCTATTTCGATTTCGGCCTGACGCTGTTCAGTCTCCTGTATGCGAACTTCCAATTCCTCCAACTCTCTCTGCTCCTTAAAAGTTAATTTGCGTTTGGTTGACAGGGAGGTTGCGCGCTCACGTCGCGCAGGCCGCTCGTCAATTTCGGGCTGAGCTTGGAGGGCTTCGCTCTGCTCTCCGGCACGGGCTTCGAGAAAGGCGCTGTAGTTGCCGGGATACTCGCGCAGACGACCCTCGCCCTCAAAGCGGAAGATGTGCTCGACCGTCCGGTCAAGAAAATAGCGATCATGGCTGACGACAATGAGGCAGCCGCCGAAGTTGTCCAGATAGTCTTCCAGTGTAACCAGCGTTTGAATGTCCAAATCGTTTGTCGGCTCGTCCAAAAGAAGGACGTTCGGAGCGCCCATCAGCACGCGCAGGAGATAGAGTCGTCGTCGCTCGCCGCCGGATAGCTTGGCTATCGGCGCATACTGCATGGCCCCCGTGAAGAGGAACTTTTCGAGCATCTGGCTCGCCGTAATAAAAGAGCCGTCAGCCGTCTCAACCTGTTCGGCAACTTCACGGATGTAATCAATCACGCGCTCCTGTTCATCGAGGGCGCGGTTCTCCTGATCGTAATACCCGCAGCGAACCGTCTGTCCGATCTGCACCTCTCCACTGTCCGGCTCGACGCGCCCTGTGATGATTTCAAGAAGCGTTGTCTTGCCAGCGCCGTTCGGGCCGATGACGCCGATGCGGTCTGCGGGTTTGAGGATGTAGCTGAAGCCTTCGAGCAAGGTGCGTCCATCATAAGATTTCGAGATGTCCCGAAGCTCTAAGACTTTCTTGCCGAGACGGCTTGAACTAACGGAGATGTCAAGGTCGGCTCTCGCCGCCTCTCTGGGTTGCGCGAGCAAACTTTCGGCGCGTTCGACACGAGCTTTCGACTTTCTGGTGCGCGCCTTCGCGCCTCGACGCAGCCACGCCAGTTCGCGCCTCATCAGCATCTCTCGCTTCTGCCCCTGCGCCGCGCGCGCAAGTTCCTGTTCCTCTCTCTTTTCGAGATAGTATGCGTAGTTACCCTCGAACGTTTGCAACGTGCTCCGATCAATTTCAATGATTCGCCGTGTCACGCGGTCGAGGAAATAACGGTCGTGTGTGACGAGCAGGAGAGCGCCGCGATAGCGCTCAAGATAGGCTTCGAGCCAAGTGATGGTTTCCGCATCGAGATGGTTGGTCGGCTCGTCGAGAATCAGCAGTTGAGGGTTTGCGATCAACGCGTGAGCGAGCGCGACACGCTTGCGCTGGCCGCCGGAGAGCGTGCCCATCTGAGCCTCCGTGTTCTGTATATCCAGCTTGCTGAGAATCATCCTCGCGTTAGTTTCTAGCTCCCAAGCGCCGGATGCTTCCAGACTGTGCGCCAGTTCCGACACGCGTTTCAACAGCCGTGCATCATCATTCTCGGCAGCCGAAAGTTCCAGACATGCGCGCTCGTAATCGTGCAACAACTCCATACGCGCGTCACTGGCGGCGAACACCGCGTCGAGTACGGTCTGATGCGCCGCGAACGAAGGATTCTGCGGCAGGTAGCCAACCGAGACTCCATCTGCGAAAACTATGCGCCCGGAATCCGGCTGCTCATCTCCCGCGATGAGACGAAGAAAAGTTGTCTTGCCCGAACCATTCACGCCGACCACGCCCACGCGGTCGCTCGAATCCAACCCGAGACTAACGTTCTCGAAGAGCGGCCTCAAACCGTAGTTCTTACTGATCGCTTCAATTGATAGGATGTGCATTCTTAATTCGTGTGCGTCGCCTCTCCTCCGTTAATCCACGGAAGTTCTGCGAAAAGTCTCCGCGTCATAGAGTCGAGACGCGTGTTATTTTGTGCTCCAAAAAATCGGCGCTGTCGGTTTAAGACTATGCTCGACGGCGACCGCCACAAAACCCATCGTATAGCGCGCGTTGATTTCCAGCAGCGGGTGTAAACCGTCCTTGTGCTCAAGCGCATCAATCCCGACAGGCCCGTAGTAACCCTCTCTGTAGAGGCGTTCGCAGACGATGCCAGCGATTCTCTCAAGCTCTGCGGCGCGTTCCGAAGCAGGCGCACGACCGAGAATATATCCTCTGCCCGTACCAGCGCCGTTGGTTTGTAGATCGCTGATGCCCTGAATCACGCACGCGCCATCTTTTGAAATCTCCGCCGAGACACCATACTCACGAATCACTTCCAGCCACGGCTGAAATATTAAAGTCTCGCCCCGGCTCAAGCGTCTTTGAGACCAACTGGCTTGCGGCTTTTCTAGAGAGGGGCCTCTGCCCAGTACCCTCTCGCGGGCGGCGAACCCGAACGGACTCTTGATCACCCATTTATCAACAGCCTGTGGACAGGCGCGAGCGACGGCTTCCTGTAACTCTTCAAAAGTCGAAGCGGTGGTTGCCCCCGGCTGCGCCAGACCCAACTCTACTTCCAGCGTATGACTCCAGAGCTTTGAATTAACACGAGCCACAACAGCGTAAGGGATGGCCTCAACCACTGCGCCGACCTGTTTGCCCAACGCGACGGCGCTCGGTGTCCAACCCCATGGCGTGAAGACGCGTGCTGCTTGAGATTCTGAATATGCCGTTGAGACCAATTCCACGCCGCGATTGAACGCCTCATCTCGAAGCTGCTCAGACCAAGGCTCCCGCAACAACAGCGCATCCCCCGTCTGCGCCAACCATAGCAGGTGCGGAGCCAAACGATGGTTGAGAGCATCGAAGGAAGGAAGCCGCCTATATGTTCCGGCAGGGCAGGCCATCTCCATCTCGAAGTCCGCGTTCATGTACCATAGCTTTGAATCCATCAGCTAATGCCCTTGAATAACTCTCTATCCAATCTAACATATCGCACTAGCATGCCCGGCTCGGTGATTGACTATAGTGTGAAATCAAGTGCATATAAACGCGTCCGATAAGCTCGGAGTTGTTGGCCTCGATGCCTTTCTTACGTTGGGGAGCTTTTTGGTGTGGGATTACGGTAGGTTTAAAATCCAATTATTTTATCGGACTCTTGTGGTAAACAGCCATCAAGGTTGGAGTGCTCTTTGTCCGTTTGTCGCCTGATAACCCATTCTCCGTCAGCATCTATGCTATACTTCTCTCGTAAGTGACGGTCTGTTCTTTAGAAAATATACTCTCGACATCAGGATTTACGCGCCCCGCATTTCTCCTTGTGCCGTCTGTTGTTTTTGTACACGCGACCATTTAAGGAGATTCCTGTTGTCTGCATTTACTGCGCCCGAAGATTCAATCTATCAGCAGCTTCCATTTTACTCACCCAGAATGCTGTCGCAGTCGTGTCCCCTTAATCGGAAAAATCGTCGCTCGCTGTCTGTATCAACAAGCATTTCAACTGAGGGTCAAGAATGAGCAGGCAACCGCAGAGAAGTTACGCATCGAAAACTTGTGCATGGTGCAGTGGCACAGGGAACCGCGATTTCTCCGGCGGGCATGTCATCTCGTGTCTG
Organism: uncultured Pyrinomonadaceae bacterium; assembly: GCA_964246705.1. Classification (GTDB taxonomy): domain Bacteria; phylum Acidobacteriota; class Blastocatellia; order Pyrinomonadales; family Pyrinomonadaceae; genus DASZCR01. Next base: position 6,080 of record CAXTRQ010000186.1, on the reverse strand, counting down.
GTCTGCGGTGGTAAGGGACACATCTCAGTCATCGAGCCTGCCGAAGAATGTCAGCAATGCGCGGGCAGCGGTAAGCGGAATGCAACCAACCCGTGCATGGCTTGCGCGGGGACTGGGTGGACGCGTTTTTCGAGACAGGTATAAATAGATTCACGCTGCGGCTTAAACAGCGCGGCTCAGACAAACACAATACAGTAGTTCGGAGCAACTTTATGCACTCAAGGGATAAAACCGCCAACAACAATTTCGGAGATGTCGCCAGCGAAGAACAGTGGCCGGGAATTGATTCGAGGTATCGTCTGATTGTCGTCGCTGCACTCAGAGCCAAGCAACTTCAGCGCGGCGCACATCCCCGCATCGAGGTTGACCCGCGCCGGCATAGAAATACAAGTATCGCCCTTGAAGAAGTCAGACAAGGGCTGATACCTTTTACAATCCGTAGTAAAAACCTGCCTAACCACGGTGACGGCAATGGTGAGGGGTGAGAAATCTCGGTTTGACAGATTAAAAAAGTTAAGATGAACCGACTACGAGTTTATATCAACATGGTCAGTAAGCGCGCGGTTGAAGGCGATGGCGTGTTCTATAGCCGGCGTGCCGATGGCCCGTATTATTGCTGGCGTTATGAGCCGGAATGCGGACGATGGACATGCTCTCGTGTGCACTTATCCGACCATACACGCAGGTCGCTCTGTCTCGCCGTCTGGAAAGCTGTCCCCGACGCGTTGCAGGTCAGGCTCGGCGAACACTATCTTGAGTAGGAATTAGCGAGGTCAACAGACACCATCCGCGATAACGCTGACGGTTGCGCTTTTCAATTTATCTCTGCACTCACTTCACGTAGCTCTCTATACTTCATCCGCATGATTCTCATGTGTGAAAGAGTACATAGCCGGCATACTTAGCTTGTATAACTTCCGTTCGATTAAGAGATCGAGTTCTCTGTCTAACTCCATTTGCCATTTCTCCCCCCGTCATTCGTGCAAGGGCGTTACCCGAATTTCAAAGATAATCAAACTGATTGGAAGAATCTGTGAAGATACTACTCTATAACCCTGACAATGGCGTGACGCGGAATTTCATGCCGCATCTCTGGATGTTTCTCCTCCAAGCCTTGACTCCTCCCGGTCACGAAGTCCTCCTCATCGACGGCAATGCCCGCGCCATGAACGATTCAGAACTCGTCGAGTTCGCTCAACTTAATCAGGTCGGTCTCGTCGGTATCGGTGCCATGACCAGAATGGTCGCACGCGCTTACCGCGTCGCCGATGCCCTGCGCGCCGCTGGCATCCCCGTCGTCATGGGCGGCCCTCACGTCACCGAAATGCCCGACGAAGCTTTGGGGCGTGACGGCGGCGTGCGCCATGCCGACGCGGTCGCGCTGGGCGAAGCCGATGAAACATGGCCTCTCATCGTCGAGGACGCCGCGCGCGGCCAACTCAAAGACATCTATCAACCTGAGCGGGACGCGAAAGGTTTAGACCGCAAGCCCTCTCTTCAGCACTATCCGCAGATTCCGTGGGACAAACTCGACCTCGATCAGTTCAATCTCGTGCCCTCGTTTTTCCGTCCGCTGCTCAAGCGGATGGGCGGCGGTTGGTCGAAGTTCCATGTCGTGCCGGTCGAGACCGGGCGCGGATGTCCCTACGGCTGCGAGTTCTGCACGGTGACGGGCTTTTTCGGCGACTCGATTCGGTTTCGCGCCAACGAATCGGTGGTTGACGAGTTGTTGCGGCTCAAGGCGCGGGCACGAAGAGACGGCGGGCAGGTCGCCGTCTTCTTCATTGACGATAATCTGGCGATCAATATTAAGCGGGTCAAGTCGCTGTTGCGAGACATCATCGCGGCGGGAGCGGAAGTGCCGTGGGTGGCACAGATCAGCGCGAATCTGTTGCGCGATGAAGAGTTGGTGGATTTAATCGCGCAGTCCGGGGGGAAGTGGGTCTTTATCGGGATGGAGTCGATAGATCCGGCGAACATGGCGGATGTCAACAAGAACTTCAGCAAGCCGGCGGAGTACGCGGCGGTGCTTGAGAGACTGGCGCAGCGCAACGTCTATGCGATCACGTCGTTCATCTTCGGGATGGATAATGACGAGACGGGAGTGGCGGAGAGGACGTTGAAGGAGATAGAAAGCTGGCCGCCGGGATTGCCAGTGTTCGGACAGTTGACGCCGTTTCCGGCGACGCCCCTCTATGAGCGATTGGAGAAGGCGGGGCGGCTGGCGCGACCGCAGCACTGGTTAGATTTTGCGCCGTTCGAGATGGCGCACGCGCCGTTGAAGATGACGATCAAGGAGGCGCGAGCGGAAGTGAACGAAGCGTGGACGAGGTCGTACAGTGCGGGGCGCAACGGCGAGGCGGTGGAGTGGCTGAAAGGGGAAGCGATCCAGTACCGGATCAGTCATGTGGTGGCGAGGATGTTCTTTCGAGGGATATATTTTCCGCAGATGGGGAAGGTGGCATGGCTGAAAGTGATGATGGAGAATCGGAGAACGCTGAGCAAGCTGATGAAAGAAGGCATCCACACTTACCGCGCTTCACGCCGCAAGCAAGGAAGCCGTGTGAACAGTTCGGAGAGTCCGCAGTTTTGACTGACGGTCGTTATATGGAGCGATAAGGCGCTCGCCCTTCACGGGTATCACACAGGCGTCATGAGGATTCAGGAGACGAACCCGGTTAGTATCGCCAATCGCACATGATTGGTTTACCTCGCTGCACAGGTTGCGTGAACGCAACTTTCCTTAAGCTATTAACTCTCTTGAAGAGGGAGGAGAAATCATGAATAAAGAACGTACAATCTTGAGGAGCGAGAAGGCGAGATACAAGGAACAGTTAGCGAGTCTGAGGAATTACCTCAAGGAACTGAAATCTCAATGCGATCATTGCGGTACGGCACATGAACATGTTAGTCCCGCGTTGTTGAAAGCCGAGCATGACGCTCAGTTTTATGAGAGCCGCATCAAGGACGTTAAGGCGAGACTGAGAGCCATCGCGGCAAGCGCAAAAGCGGCGAGCACAAACAATTAAGATTTTATTTGCTTTGACCTATCTCATTACAGCTTCACGCTGGAGACGCCAAGGCGCTAAGAAAACAAAAAGTTGAGTGATTGAAGATTCAAGGTTTCAAATCCGGCCTTGAAGATTTCAAATCTTGAGTTCGTAATCTCTGTGCTCTACGGCGTCTGCGGCGGTGAATGGTTTCAACTTCGATACCGCAAAAATTAAAGAGGCCCGATGCGCTCTCCCCTTCGCCTCGGGCCTCTTTGTTACGGTCGCTCACTTACGTCCTGACAGGGGCGACCGAACTCGTCAAATCTTTTCTGATTTTGTTGGAAGCCCGCACGCGCTCTCCCCTTCGCATACGGGCTTCCTCCGCACCGACAACCGCTTGGTTGCCGATCTCGTGTAAACCTTAGCGGACGTTGCTCGCCGGGAGCACCACGCTGCGGTTCAAGATGACGCCGAACTCTGTGCCGGACTTTACGTCGGCCTCTGCTTCTTTCTCGTAGACTCTCGCGCCAGTGCCGAGCGCGCCGCCGAGGATCGCGCCGATGGCCGCGCCCTTACCGCCGCCCGCAATCGCACCGATGAGTGCGCCGCCAGCAGCACCGCCGCCGATGAAGACCGCGTTGCGCTTATCGTTGTTGCGGCCTCGAACCGTGCCCTCGTTGTCGGAGTTCACGTTGTCGGCCTGCAAGCTGGTCAGCGAGCCGTTAATCGGGTAGTGCACACCATTGGGAAGTTCCACAGAGTAGAAGCTAACGGAAATTTGACCCGGTTTGCGGCGCTGTGCGCGGGTCATCGAACTCACGCGTCCCCAGACCTTGCTGCCGACCGGGATCACTTCCGTCCCATTGCCCGCGTAAACCGGCTCTTCTACAGTCGTCGAGAAGCGGTCACCGATGCGCGCAGTGCTGGAACTGAGTTGCTCGTTCATGCGGACGCGAAAAGTCGTGTTCGCCGGAACCGTATAGCGCGGTATTACCGGCACTTGTGTACGCGTCACCGTGCGCGTGCCGCGACGAAGGCGCGGGCTGCGGCGACGCTGTGTCGAGCCGAATACAGGAACAATCGTTCCCGCGACGAGTGCCATGAGAACTAAAAAGCTGGTGGCTCGTCGTGCCAGTTTGTTATTGACGATAGACATTATCCAATCCCTCCTAATTGATGATGTGTTGCCTTGCTCGCTGCGGCGATTGCCGTGGCGCGGCGACTCCATCGCTATATGCTTTGGCAATGAGCGTGCCACGCAGGCGAGACCCGGACGGTGCGTCAGGATACGCTTTTTTGGCGGCTTTTAAGTGAAACGACGAAAGCCTGAGAGATGTTTTACCGGGGCGCGATAAACGATTAGCGCGAGACGGGGAAGGCTTTGCACTATATCGTGTGGGTTCGATTGCGTGGACGAAGAAATGCGGCTTGTGGCTCTCGGTGGCGTCTGAAAATTAACCTCATCGAGCATGGGCGCGGGAATGGTTTTTGGTGTAAGCTTGGCGCAAATCAGCGAGGAAGGAAGAGAAATAGTGGCGACTCCAACCGAACGGGATGAGCGTCAGGCGACAGACCTCGAAGCGCAGGAATTGAAACGGCGTGTGGGCGAAAATCTCGTCCGGCTGCGCAAGCGGCGCGGCTTGAGTCTCGAACGTCTCGCCGCGCTCTCCGGCGTCAGCCGCGCGATGCTCGGACAGATCGAAGCGGGCGATAGCACGCCGACCATCGCGCTACTCTGGAAAGTCGCACGCGGACTCGACGTGCGTTTCGCCGACCTGCTCGGCGACGATTCTACAGAAGACGTGCAGGTGCTCGCCGCGAGCAACGCCAAAATCCTGCGCTCGTCAGATGGGGCTTTTGAAAGCCGCGCACTCTTTCCCTTCGACAACCGCCGCCGCGCCGAGTTTTATGAACTGCGCCTGCGCGGAGGACATGCGGAGCGCGCCGAAGCGCACGCGCGCGGAACTTACGAAAATCTAATCGTGCAGGCGGGGCGTCTGCGCCTGACCATCGGCGAAGGCGAGCCGCTCGAACTGCGCGCCGGAGACGCCGTCTATTTCCGCGCCGATGTGCCGCACGTTTATGAAAACTTCGGAACGCGCGACACCTTGATGTATCTCGTCATGACTTACGCCGAACCTCAAGCCTGAAAGTTGCCGAACGTGCTCCGTACAGCAGTGTTCACAAATGCGTTACTTGATACGTCCGTCGCTATGCTATACACTTTATCCGTTATCTTGACGGCGCTGCCCATTCGCATTCTGACCAAATAGAAAGAGGAATCCATCATGAGTACAGCACAGGCACAACAGGAGCCAGCCGCTTCGCTACCACGCATCAATGATCCGGCCCCAGACTTCGAGGCGAAATCAACACAGGGGACGCTGAAGCTTGCCGACCTGAAAGGCAAGTGGGTGGTGCTCTTTTCTCACCCGGCGGACTTCACGCCGGTTTGCACCACTGAGTTCGTCGAGTTCGCCAAGCGCTCGGACGAGTTCAAGCAGCGCAACGCACAACTCGTCGGCCTCTCGGTTGACTCCGTCACGGCGCATATCGCGTGGATTAGAAACATGGAGCAGCATTTCGGCGTCAAGATTGATTTTCCTGTCATCGCTGATCTCGACACGAAGGTTGCGCAGAAGTACGGCTTGATTCATCCTGCGGCTTCCGAGACGGCGACCGTCCGCGCGGTCTTCATCATTGACGATAAGCAGAAGGTTCGCGCACTGATTTACTACCCGATGTCCTGCGGGCGCAACATTGACGAAATCCTGCGCGCGCTCGACGCAATGCAGACGGGAGATGCGAACGCGTGCGCGACGCCTGCCAACTGGCAGAAGGGCGAGCAGGTGATCGTGCCGCCGCCGCAGACGACCGAGGATGCGGAGAAGCGTATGGAGTCGGACTACGAAGTTACCGACTGGTATTTCTCGAAGAGAACTTTGTAGTTGAAATCCTTGCTATGCGAGAGACGAAAGGAGCGCCCTTGGATTTGCGAAACGGGGGGCACGTCTCTTTAAGCAGAACGCGCAATTAATTGAAGCCTGGACATAAATCGGGCGAGTGGCAAAAATCAATGGGTTTTTG
>CAXTRQ010000185.1:0-11762 GCA_964246705.1 uncultured Pyrinomonadaceae bacterium | reverse complement strand
GAGCAAGGTCTGCCACGCCGCCAGCAATGTCATGAACAGCGTCACGTCTTCCTGATTGCTTAGCTCACGCAGTCGCGTCGTCACTTCCGCCGACAGCACGAATGAACGCATCGCACCGTCTTGACTCTGCACGGGAGGGCGCGCTCTATCGGTGGGTAGCTCTAGCACCGCTGGCGCTCCCTCAAGCTGCTTGCGCCAGTACGCCAGTTGCTCGTCGAGCACTGTGCCTTGTAGCCACTCTCTCTGCCATACCGCATAGTCCGCATATTGGATGGTTAACTCCGGTAACCTCGACTCCGCTCCCGCTACGTACGCTTCGTAGAGCGCCGTCATCTCTCGAAACAGCACTCCCAATGACCACCCGTCGCTGATGATGTGATGCATCACCAACACTAGCACCTGCTCCTGCTCGCTTATCCTCACCAATCCGGCGCGCAGCAACGACCCGCTCGATAAATCGAAGGGCTGGTGGGCGCGTGCGGCGATCACGGCTCTGGCCTGCGCCTCGCGGCGGTCAGCGGGCAGATGGCAGAGGTCAATGATTTCCAGAGAGAGCGGCAGTGTGGGTGCGATGATTTGGGCGGGCTGGCCTTCGATGATGGCGAAAGAGGTGCGCAGAGATTCGTGGCGGTGGACGACTTCGTTGAGGCTGCGCTCAAGGGCTGTCTGGTTGAGTTCGCCGTTAAAGCGGATGGCGGATGGCACGTTGTAGGCAGGACTGTCTGGCTCTAACTGGTCAATGAACCACAGTCGCTCTTGCGCAAACGACAGCGGCAACCCTCTTTCTTCACGCGATACTCTCACCAACGCCGGTGTCTCCAATCCTGTGCCCTGCCGCTCACTAACTGCCCGCGCCAGCCCACTCACCGTCGGCCTCTCGAACAGGCTCCGTAGCGCGATCTCTACCTGCAATGCTTCACGGACACGAGAGACGACCTGCGTCGCCATCAGCGAATGCCCGCCGAGCGAGAAGAAGTTATCCTCGACGCCGACGCGCGCGACCTTCAAGACTTCCGACCAGATGCCGCAGAGGACTTCCTCGACGGGCGTGCGCGGCGCAATGTATGTGTCTCCAGACTCCAGCCTGTTGCTGTCGGGTGCGGGCAGTGCGCGCTTGTCAACTTTGCCGTTAGTCGTCAACGGCAACTCTTCGAGCAGCACAAACGCTCCCGGTATCATGTACTCCGGCAGGCGCGTGCTTAGATGCTGACGCAAATCATTTATCAATAGACCGGGACTACGCCAAATTATTTCACGCTTGTGGATCGGCAGTTCGATTCCGTCGTCCCGGCTTTTATCTCTCCCCGACCGCATCGCATAGATGTTATAGAGTCCCGTATCTTGCAGTAGAGCGTCCTGCTGGACGTTCAGGGTGTAGCCTCTGCCCCTGAGCAGCGACATCACTTCGTTCAGACGATTGTTGATATCGTGAACCTCTATCACTATCTGTCTGATCTTTTGCCAATCGTCGTCCGAGATTCCGGCGAGGACATCTAGCTCGCTTTTCTCCACGTCAATCTTCAGCAGATCAATGCGCTCGACCCTGTTCTCACGAATCACCTCAGACAAGGTTTTCAAACGGCAGATGAAATCCTCTTTCACCAGACGGTCTAAGAGGAGTTCGTCCAGATGTTCGGACGAAGGTGATTCTACATTCACGCCGTCTTGCTGCTGGTTAAGCAGGAAAGATTTGACCACTTCCCGCTCTTCAATGTCATCGGCGAAGCGTCCGGAGAGGACGGAAACGTGAGGGTAGTGTGTAAACTTCTCATCCTTCGCTTCGCCGGAGAGGCCGCACTCAAACAGCTTGACATTGAAACCGTAGAGGCCAGCGTTGCGACGTAAAATTTCAAACGTCGGTGGGATGGGTTCAAATGCGTAGATCGTGGCATCCTTACATGTCTGCCCGACAAAGAGCGTAAAGAGACCGATGTTCGCACCGACATCGAAGACGCAGCTTCCCTCGTCCAGCGTAATCCCGTGCTTTAAATAAGATTGATCTTCAAAGATCTCCCGGTACATGAAGTGAGTTTCATTCTTATTCAGGTAAACGACCGGCATACCGTTCGGCAGGGTGTAATGCGGCTGGCCGTCAAGCAATCCTTCTCTCTCAAGACGGAGCAATTGCCTGATCGTAAAAGCGCGTTGATGCTCCACGTCGAGGTAAGCCACCAGACGCACGTCGCCCGGATTATCTTCGCGTGCGAGGACGATAGCCTCGCGCACGGCTGGATGCTCCGTCAGAGCGGCCTCGATCTCACCCAACTCGATGCGGAAACCTCTGACCTTCACCTGATGGTCAATGCGCCCTAAGAACTCGATGTTGCCGTCGCTCAGATAGCGCGCCAAGTCGCCCGTGCGGTAGAGACGCCTACCAGCTTCAGGACTGAACGGGTCTGCGATGAACTTCTCCCCGGTTAATTCGGGGCGGTTGAGATACCCGCGAGCCAGTCCCACGCCGCCGATGTGCAACTCGCCGGCCACGCCAACCGGGACATGCTGTAAATGACGATCCAGAATGTATATCTGCGTGTTCGAGATGGGCTGACCGAGCGGCACTATCTGTCGCTCGCTTTCACGCTGGCAAGCCCAGAAGGTGACATCGATGGCAGCCTCCGTCGGCCCGTAGAGGTTATGCAGTTGCGCGTTCATCCGCTCAAAAAAACGCTCCTGCAAATCGAAGGGCAAAGCCTCACCGCTACAGATGACGCGTTTCAGGCTGGTGCAAGTTGTCAGATGCCGCTCATCCAGAAATGCTCGCAGCATGGAAGGGACGAAATGCAAAGTCGTGATCTGCTGTTCGGCAATCAGGCGCACCAGATACGCGCTATCGCGATGCCCGTCAGGTCTTGCGACGATCAGGCGAGCGCCTGTCAGCAGGGGCCAGAAGAATTCCCATACAGACACGTCGAAGCTGAAGGGGGTTTTCTGCAATATGCGATCTGCTTCGGTGAGTTGATAAGCATCCTGCATCCAGAACAGCCGATTGCAGAGGGCGCGATGCGTGTTCATCGCACCTTTAGGACGGCCCGTCGAACCGGAGGTGTAGATGACGTAAGCCAGATTCTCCGGGCTTGCTCCGCTTCCGCTCTGCGGGTTCACTTTGCTCTCACGGAAGATGGCCTCCCAATCGCTATCCAGACAAATCACTTCCGCAACGCTTTGGGGCAATCTCTCAAGCGATTTCTCTTCTGTTAGGAGCACCAGCGCCGAGGCATCCCCAAGCATGAAGCGCAAACGCTCCTGCGGGTAAGAGGGGTCGAGCGGCAGATACGCCCCTCCGGCTTTCAGTATCCCGAGCAGAGCGATGACCATCTCAAGGCTGCGTTCGACGCAGAGGCCGACCAGCGTCTCCGGCCCGACACCGCGTCCACGCAGGAAGTGTGCGAGTTGGTTAGCCCGCTCATTCAATTCCCGATAGGTGAGTTGTGCATCTTCATAGACGACGGCGACGGCTTCGGGCGTGCACTCCGCCTGTTCTTCAAACAACTCGTGAATACAACTATCGGTGGGGAACGGTGATGCGGTGTCGTTCCATTCGACCAGCAGTTGTTGCCGCTCCTCTGCGCCGAGCAGCAGCAACTCGGATAGCTTCTGTTGCGGGTCACAGACGATGCTCTCCAGCAAAGTTCTGAAGTGACGGCTCATCCGCTTGATTGTCTTGGAGTCGAACAGATCCGTGTTGTACTCCAGCGCGCATCTCAACTGCGTCCCCCCTTCGGAGACGAATAGCGTCAAGTCGAACTTCGCGGCGTGGCTCTCCGGGGCGGCGTCCCCCGTCTGTTCTTCTTCCGCCTTCGTCACCCTTTGCGCGTTATTCTGTAAGGCGAAAACCACCTGAAAGAGCGGGCTGTGACTCAGGCTGCGCTCTGGCTGCAACTCTTCGACGAGCCGCTCAAAGGGCAAATCCTGATGAGCATAAGCGCCCAGACAGACCTCTCTCACCTGCCCCAGCAACTCTCTGAAGCTCGCTTCTGCCGAGAGCTTCGTTCGCAGCACCAGCGTGTTGACGAAGAAGCCGATGAGGTGCTCCAACTCCGCGCGGTTGCGGCCTGCGAGCGGAGAACCAACGACGATGTCCTCCTGACCCGTATATCTGTAAAGCAGCGTCTGCCACGCCGCCAGCAGCACCATAAAAAGCGTGCTTCCAGTCTGCCGGCATAAATTCGTCAGGGCTTCGCCGAGTTTCTTCTCAAGGAGAAACACCTCGACGGCTCCGGCGAAAGTCTGCACGGGTGGTCTGGGACGGTCAGTCGGCAGTTCCAGAAGGGCAGGCGCACCGGCCAACTGCTCCTGCCAGAAACGCAACTGCTTGGAGAGAACTTCGCCTTGTAGCCACTCTCTCTGCCACACCGCGTAATCGGCATACTGCACGGACAGTTCGGGCAGCGGCGATTCCTTTCCCTCACTGTAAGCCTCATAGAGCGTGTTGAATTCTCGTCTGAGAACATCAATTGACCATGCGTCGCTGACGATATGGTGCATTGTCAGCAGGAGTATGTGCGCCTCTTCATGCAGACGCAGAAGGCTCGTGCGGATGAGAGGGTCGCGCGTAATGTCAAAGGGCTGCTCAGCTTCCCGGGCCACTAAGCGCCTGACCTCACTTGTACGCTCGGAGGCGGAGAGGGTACAGAGGTCTCTGACGGGCAGTTTCACCGCCCGCGCCGGGGCTATCACCTGTACCGGACGCCCGTCTCTGACGGGCAAAGTCGTTCTGAGCACTTCGTGCCGCCGGAGGATTTCATTGATGGCGCGTTCGACCGCCGTAACATCGAGCGCGCCCCTCAGATGGATGGCTCCGGGGACGTTGTAAGCGGTGCCGCTGTTGCCCAACTGGTCAATGAACCAGAGCCGCTCTTGCGCGAAGGAGAGCGGGGCACTGTCGGCGTCGCCCCTCCGTCGCGCGACGATACCTTCGACGCCACGCGTCGTTTTTTTCTTCAACCGCTTCGCCAGAAGCGCCAAGTTCTCAGGCGAGAGGTGTGCGAGACGTTTTGTTAGGTCAGTACTCATCTCATCATTATTTGAGGATACCGGAATGTCCCTTTATTTCGCTGAGCGGCTCCAGACGGCCACCCAAGCATTTCGAGAGAAATGCTTCGGCGTTGGCAAAAAAGTGAAGAGTGTTTTCGCGTCGTGCGAAGCCGTGCCCTTCGTCCGGGTAGAGAATGTAGGTGACGGGCTTGTTCAGCTTTCGCATCTGCGCGACGATTGCCTCGCTCTCCGTAGGCTTGACGCGCGGATCGTTAGCCCCCTGACCGATGAGCAGCGGCGCAGTGATGCGGTCGGCGAAAAACAGCGGCGAACGCGATTTGAGGAAGCTGGCCTCAGTCCTGACCTTGCCGATTCGCTTTTCGAGTTGGGCGCGTTCGGCCTGCCAGTAAGGAGGCACGGACTCGATGAGGGTCGAGAGGTTCGACGGGCCTGCGATGTCGATGCCGCAGGCGAACAGGTCGGGCGTTTGTGTCAGACCGACGAGCGCGGCGTAGCCGCCGTAAGAGATGCCCATGATGGCGATTCTCCCCGGGTCGGCGATGCCCTCTCCGACGGCCCACTTCACGCCGTCGATGAGGTCGTCCTGCATCTTGCCGCCCCACTCATGATCCCCGGCATCGAGAAAATCCCTGCCATACCCGGTCGAGCCGCGAAAATTGACCTGCATGACCGCGTAGCCACGGTTCGCTAACCACTGCACGATTGCATTGAACCCCCAACGGTCGCGCGCCTCCGGGCCGCCATGCACGAGCAGCACCGTCGGCAGTTTTTCTTTCGCTTTGCCGACCGGCAGGGTGAGGTAGCCGTGTATCAACAATCCGTCGCGCGCGTGGTATCGGATTGGCTCGATTCGTGCCAGCGCCAGCCCTTCAAGCTCGCGCTGGTGACTGAACAACAGCGCGGCGCTTTTCGTGTCGCGACGGTAATCGTAATAACGAACCGGCCCGTCGTCCGTATCGTAGGCGACAATCCAACGCCCGTCCTTGAGGTCGCGGCTGACGATACTGAACTGCCCTCTCTGAACTCGTGCGAGACGTGTAAAGTCGGTCGCCACGCTCTCGTCAAGCACCTGCCATTCACAGCGTTCCCTGTAGAAAGAGACGGCCTGAATGGTTCCCCGCCGTGGATCGACGAGGACTTTATCAACATCATATTGCGGGTCTTGGGCGAGCACCGTTTGACGGTTCGACGCGAGGTCGAAGGCGAGCAACTGGTTAACGTTGGCGTTGTAGCTGGCGGTCGCATAGAGAGTTCGCCCGTCCTCCGAGAAGCCGATCACTTCCCCGGAATCACCGCTGCCCCAGCACTGAACACAGCGAAAGGGCTTGCTTTCGCTGTCTCTGACCAGCAGGTTATATCCCCCGTCAGCCGTGGCCGCTGTCGCCGCACGCACACGCAACTGCGCGTCGCTTATCCACTCGACGACATTGCCGGGGTTCGTCGCCGCCAGTCGCATCTTCCCGCTGTCGAGGTCGAGGCGATAGACATCGTGCTGCTCGGGGTTCTTCAGGTTCATCGCAACCAGAGCAGTCCGTGAGAATTTCGGGTCGAGCGCGACCAGTTGGGCTTGTATGCCTTTGAAGGGAGTGATGTCGCGCGTCTCGCGGCTGTCTATGTCCAACAGGTAGAGATGATAGTTCTCGTCGCCGTCCGCGTCCTGCGCGTAGATCAACTGGCCGCTGCCGTAGACCCACATGTAATCGCGTATCCCTTGCTTCCGGTCTGAGGTAACGGGACGGTCGTCCTGCCCGGCGATGAAACGCACGAAGATTTGCAGAATGTTCTGCCGGTCGGGAGCAATGTAAGCGAGATATTGGCCGTCGGACGAGAGCAGAGGATTCATGCGCTCGGGATTACCGAGCAACACCTGCCGACTGATGAGTTCGACCTCCTTGCTCGTAGCCGCGATTGACGAACTGAGAGAGTAAAGCATAAGGATTAAGAACAGCCCTCGAATCGAACCAATTAAAACCTTCTCCTACCTGTTAGAACCGGACGCTAAGGGCGTTGCCAAGGCACGAGCGTCCGGGGTTTCAGTCGGCTTGCAAAAAGATTTCCTTATGGCCGAACAGCCTCTCCGAAATGAGGCCGCGGCTCCGGCAACCCTCGACCAGTTTGTTCGACTCGACAATCGGGCGCGACTCTTCGGTGTACTGGATGGAGGTCAGGTAGGTGAGCCACGGCTCCTGCCCCATTGCATAGACATAGACGGCGCGCGGGTTCAGTTTCTCGACGATGTTTATCGCCTTTTCGTAATCCGAGCCGTCGTAACGCCGCGACTGATCCATTTTGCGCGTCAGCGGTTTGGTCAGGAGAGGCCCGTAGAGCCACGAGAGAGGCGCGCCTTCGCACTCCATGCCGAGGAACAGCACGTCGAGTTCGCCGTAGGCGTTTTTGAGGTGCTCGTAGAGGCGCGGCTCGATGTTGTTGGAGTCGGCGGCGCAAAGTATCGAGTTGTCCTTCAGCTTCATCAGGTAGGACAGCTTGGTGCGGATATTGAGGTCGGCGTGCTCGCCGAGGAAAGGCAGACCGTTGATTGAGCCGCCCGGCACCTCGATGGCTTCCAACTCGTCCACTTCGATGACACCTCGGAAGCCGATGTTCTGCAAAACCAGCTTTAGGGACGGGTCGGGCAAACTCCCGCCGTTATTCTTCGGCACGACGACGTGCCGAATCTTGTGGCGCAGTTGAAGTAGCGTCTCGAACATCAGGTGATCCTGATGATTGTGTGTAATCAGGACGTAGTCGATGCGTTCGGGCAGTTCCGCGTAGGTATAGCGCTCAATGCCCTCGGCGCATGTGTAGCTGATGACGGGGTCGCAGAGGATGCTGACCTCGCTCGTTTCGATGAGGACACAGGCGTGCCCGAAATAGCGGATTCTGACGCCTTCCCCATTATATCTGGCGGCCTGCCGGGGAGCCTCTTCGGTGAAGAAGGATGAGAACAACTTATCGTTTTCATCACCGATTCCCAGTATTTCCCTGATTCTCCGGTATGACTGCGGGACGGACTTCATCTTAAACAGATCGTCCAGACCTTCGCACCTGAAGGGCACTTTCAACATCAGTCGGCCCGGCTCTTCCAGCACCGGCGTGCTGAGGGCGAAGGGGCGCTCGTCCTGCTCGACGAGCGAGAGGCAGATGCTCTGCGCCGATTCATCGTAGTAGGGACTCTTGTAGAGCAGCCCCTCGATCAATCTGTAGGACGGGTGATTATTGAGGTCGTAAGTAAGCTCGACGTAGCCCTTCATCGAGTCGGGCACCTTCTCATAGAGCGGTTCGATTGAATAGCCGGTCGCCTCGCTCTTCAGCATCTCGTCGAGCAACTGGAAGTCGGCGGCGAGGCCGAGCAAAGGCTTGCTCCGCTCGGTCGTGCGCTCGGCTAACGCCTTGATGTCCGAAACCCTGTCGGCCCCGAAATTAATAAAGGGGCCGCCGCGCATGGACGGATTCTTGTTGGCGGCGATGTGAATTTGCGGCGAATTGACGAAAGACTGCATGATCTTCAGGTGGGAATTGGCGACGAAGAGCGCCGCCGTCGCCGGCGAGATCAGGCACGACCATGCATACCACTGATTAAACAAAGGTTCGACCAACACGTTCTGCTTCAAGTACACTTCCCGTTCCATCATCTTTATCCTCTACCTTTCCTAGAGACTGCGGTGGTGTCGGGCGCATGCGTCCCCGACATCTTTACCTAAAGAATGTTGTCGGGCGGCTCCCTGTCGTGCACGAGGTTGAGGTAACGGTCTCCCTCCTGAAAAACGAGGCCGCGGCTTTGCAGGAAATCCATCTCGCTCTCGACGTTGAAATCGGTAACGTCGCCGAGCATCGAAGCCACGTCCGCCTTTCTTCGCGGTCTATCGGTGAGGGCATGAAGCACCCGCTTCCCCACCTCGCCCACTTCGTGCTCGACGACTTTCTCACGCCGCGAGTCGTAAATGATCGTTGATTCGCCGCCATCCTTGAAGTAAAGCTTCGGGCGGATGGTCTGCTCCTCACCGTACCAGCGCTCGTGCCAAGCGCTGATCTTCTCCCTGATTTTGCCGATCCACTTCGCCGTCACACAGATATATTCGGCGTTGAAGTTGTAGTCGATGAAGTAGTAGGCCATCTTCGCCAGCGAGTCGCGATTGAACGGGTAGGTCAGTTCGTAGTAATCGACGGGGCGCAGGTCAAGCCCGTATTCTTTCGCCTGCACGAAATAGGGACTGAAGCGGTCGAAGCGCACGGGGAAGGCTCCGCTCGGCGGCATCAGGTGTGTGAGCAGCGGGAGGTCGCGCACGTACTTCTGATAGACCTCTTCCTGCTCGCCCGGAAATCCGATCAGCAGATTCCACGCCGGACGCACTTCGTTGATGATGCAATTTTTCAGGAAACTCAGATTTTGAAACGCCGAGATTCCTTTCTTCATCAACTTCAGAGTGGAGGTCGAGAGGGCTTCGATGCCCGGCTGTATGTGCTTAACGCCGGCGCGCGATAAGACCGCCAAATCTTCAGCGCTGAGATCCGCCTTGACCTCGTAAAAGATGACGCCCCCCGCAGGGGTTTTGACGAAAGGCAGCACTTCGCTCACGTAATTCTTCGGCATGATGTTGTCGACGCATTGGTAGTGCAGGCACTTATCGGAGTGCTTGAACAGAGAGTCGAATAGCTCAAGAGCGTGCGACGGGTTCATGACACGGTAATCCATCGTGAGGCCGTTCAGCCCGCAGAACGTACAGTGCGCTCGCTCGCCCCACCAGCAACCGCGCGAGGTTTCAAATAACAGGCTCAGTTTGTCGCTCTGTTTCGGAAACGTGCTGGTGAAGGCTTGCAGGTAAGGCTCGTAGTCGAGGGGAATCTTCGTGTTGATGTCGAGTTCCTCGCCCATCTCACGTTTTGTAACCGATTTGCCGAGCGCCGCCTGCGCCAACGGCAGATTGCAACTGGTCTTGGAGAACACGCCGTTGATGCTGTCGCATTTCTCGAACTCGCGTTCGAGGCAGTGTTCGACGAGTGAGGGGAAGCCTTTGAGCGCCGGGCCGGAAAAGACGTAGTCAAGATGCTCGACGTTGGCCGCCATCTCCCGCCCCATCGAAGCCTCGCAATTAGCGCCCCCGATGACCGTAATAATGCCCGGATTTTGTTCCTTCACCTTCCTCGCCATGGCAATGCAGGCGACATTCTGGTTAAAGACGGAAGTAAAACCGATGAGGTCGGACTCGTGCAGGCGATACTTCTCAAGGAGGCTTTCCAAAAACTGGTCGAGGGTTTTGCGTTTCTCCTGAATTATCTGTCTGAGCATGGTGATGCGCTCATTCTGAACCGGGTAGCAACGCTGGAAATAGGCATCTGTGTTATCAGCCGAGTCCGGAAAGGCGGCTTGACGAAAAAACCAGTCGCCGAGACCTGTGATGTGGTGATCCATCGAGGTGGCGATACGGTTGTACAGGTTCAGTCCCATGTAGTGAGCAAAGTCATGATTGAGATATAAAACCTCAACGGACGCGCGCCCCTTTAAACGCTCCTCGACGACAGACTTCAACTGGGTCAGGCCAATCGAAGGAGTGTAGATATTCGCAAAAGGCATGTTTACCAGGGTGATTTTGTACATAGTTCTCTTCAATCCTTACTTTTCAAAAGGGCAGATGTGAGAGTTTAATGTTGGCTGTGGAATCAGCCATGTGGCTCACAGAGAGGCCCGAACTGATGACCCGTAACGCAGTATTAACTAAGCTGGCAGGCAGCCTTACAGATGACGCTTATACAGTCCGCCGCGCAGCTATTTTAATTCCAAACTAAGTACTACAATTGTTTATGGATTATGGGGGGAGCGGTGCGGTTCAGCTCAAGTGAAGGTTTGTGACCTGTGCGTGCACCTAACGTTCGCGCCTTTGGATCCAAGTAAGTTACGGTACGACCTATGGTTTTGTGGTAGCTTCTTGCCCTTCAAACAAAGTCGTGGATGAATAATTAGCCCTTCTTAGCTCTTTAGTCAAGTTATTTTTGCACCTTTTCTTTATTTTTTTTACCGGCCCTCTTTGGCCGGCGGCATCAGGTTTACAGACCTGCGTCCGGCGTCCCGACCAGCACCGATTACCTATCACCTCAAACCGGAAGCTCGTCGCCCCACATCCGTCCGAAAGCCCCGCTTGCTCTCAGCAAGCCGATTAAGTGGGATCACCAACTTCCTCAAGGAATTGACTTATGAGTCCCTCATCATCCTCTTCGATCAACTGTTGCACGAGCAACATTGACAGCCCGCTGACCGTGGGATGCTCAAACATACTTCGCAGCGGCAACTCTACCTGTAACGACTCCCGAATGCGGGAGATAACCTGCGTCGCCATCAGCGAATGCCCGCCGAGCGAGAAGAAGTTGTCTTCAACGCCAACTCTGTCAAGGCGCAAGACCTGCGACCAGATGCCGCAGAGGACTTCCTCGACGGGCGTGCGCGGCGCAATGTATGCATCTCCCGACTCCAGCCTGTTGCTGTCGGGCGCGGGCAGTGCACGCTTGTCAACTTTCCCGTTGGTCGTTAGCGGCAACTCTTCAAGCATCACGAACACGGCCGGGAGCATGTACTCCGGCAGCCTCTCTTTGATGTGCTCGCGCAACTCATTGACGTTCAGACCTTCGTCAATATGTGCGGCCACTACGTAGGCCACCAGTCGTTTCTCTGCCCCTGCCTCTTCTTCCCTCGCCATCACCACGCACTCTCTCACTCCACCGTGACCGCCCAGCACTGCCTCGATCTCTCCTAACTCGATGCGGAATCCTCTCAC
>CAXTRQ010000184.1:0-11840 GCA_964246705.1 uncultured Pyrinomonadaceae bacterium | reverse complement strand
GCTGAGGCGCAGGTAGAATGATCAACTCGTCAGCCGAGGTCTTGGGACGCACAAGGCTCAAAGCCTTCTTCAACATCCCGGTGTGGCGACCGTGCTGGACAAAGGCGTGCTGCCGGGATGTGTTGCAGCAAATGCTTTCCAAGATATAATCCGACCTGTAGTTCATCTATCCCTCTCCATGAATCATACTCGTGAAACAGAATATGTCCTCGTTCAAGTGGCGTCACTTCGAGCCGTCGCTCATCCTTTTATGCGTCAGATGGTAATGTCGCTACCCACTCTCTTATCGCGATGTCGAAGAGATGATGTGTGAGCGCGGACTTGTCGTAGATCACTCAACTGTCTTTCGCTGGGTACAGCGGTATGCGCCGGAGATCAATAAGAGAATTCGCCAACACTTAAAAATGAGCGGTACTTCTTATCGGGTGGATGAGACGTACAGCGCCGTCGATAAAGAAGGAAATACAATACATCTGAGGCGTTCAGTCAAGAATTTTCTGCCTCTCACGCCGGGTTCTCTGAAGCGTACCGCAGCAGCGGCGATCCCTTCTGTCGTAGGCTCTCCAGGTACTCGACCTCACTGTAGGGCCGGCGCGTCTGCCAGCATCGGTACATGATCCTGATCCACTTGTAGGCCAGCGCTCGCACCGCCACCTGATGCGACTTGCCCTTCGCACGTTGCTGCATGTAGAAGGCCCGCGCCCAGAAGGAGTGGCGCACCGACTCGCCAGCGTACTCGACGAAGCTCTGCCGCAGGAACTTCGGGCAGCAGAACCGCCAGTGCACCCACTTCTGCTGTCCGCTCCGTTCGACCACGGGTGCCACCCCCGCGAGGCAGGCGACCGCCTCGACCGTGGCCTTCATCTGGGCGGCAAGCGCCTTGGCCATCACCACCGAGGCGGCGATCACCGCCCGGTCGGTTACAAGCGGGGCGCTCGACCGGATGCGCTCGATCCTGAGATCGACTACTTGCTGGCGCGTCGAGTGGTGCTCGCGGAAGAACCGCCTGAGGGTCGTCTCAGCCACCCGCTTGAGCGACCCGAGTGAGGGCCACCGCAGCAGGAAGTCGGCCACCAACTTCGTGCAGATATCAGGAAACCAGTCGAGCACCTGCGGGAAGTAGCCCTTCAGCAGCGAAGTCAGTCGGTTGCTGATCCGGCTGCGGTCGTCGACAAGCCGGCGGCGGTGCTCGACGAGGTACTGAAGCGTGCGAGTCTTCTCGTCGTCCGGCAGCCACGGCTTGAGCTTATCGCGGTGTAGGGCGAGCAGATCGGCCAGGTAGGCGGCGTCTGAGGGATCATCCTTGGCCCGGCTCGTCGTGAACGCCTCACGGAACTTGGCCAGCGTCTTCGGGTTGATCGGGTAGAGAGTCAGGAAGTCGTACTTGAGCAGCGCGTAGACGAGCGGGCCGCGCGCCTGCTCCAGGCAGACAGCGACTTGCTGGCCCGGGTAACGCCGGCGCAGAGAGTCAGCCCACCGGTCGAGCTCTTCCGGCGTGTGCTTAATGACGGCAGCCTAGCGCCTGCCGGAGGCACAGTCGAGCAAGCAGACATCATGTTTAGCATCGGACCAGTCGATGCCGAGCAGGGCAGCCTATTCAAGCATGATCCCTCCCGGGGAGAAGAACTCCGGTGACAGGGACATACTGGCCGAGGCTCGGCGAAGTCATTATAGTTGAGGCGTGCCAGCGGCCGCCGTCATCTGAGTGTTCGTTGCGGAGCCGCAGCACGCAGGCGGATGCGCGAAGTAATCGTATGAAGCATCAGGACGCTCCGAGTTCATGATTCGTCACACCCGCCCGGCACGTCCCACCTCTTGCCTAACGCCCGGCAACGGTAGCAGAGGCAAGTCGCCGAGAGTAAGCAGAAGCGGCACCACGAACACCTATAATCGAGTTTATGCTGAGCGCCAAGCGTGACGTTTCCGCGGCGAAACGATTCTTCAAAAAGATGATGAGGGCAGAGCATTGCCGCCTTCCGTTCTCCATTAGTGTAGATAAGAATGCGGCTTATCCTGAAGCATTCTCCACTTCACAGGTGGAGAAGATTGTGCCGAAGGACTGCCAACTCAGACGCGTGAAATACTTGAACAATGTGATCGAGCAGGATCACCGATTTATCAAAAAGAAGGTGCGAGCATCGCAATGCTTCAAGAGCTTTCACACAGCGGAGCGAACTCTCGAAGGGATAGAGGCGATGAACATGATGAGGAAGGGTCAAGTCAAAAGGTTAGCAGGAAGTGATTCGCAAGGACAGGCGAAGTTTATCGCCTCGCTGTTCGGGATCGCCGCATAGGCGCATAGCTCTCACGACCTCCTTTGGTTCAAACCAATCTTTGCAACGGAACCCACATATCTGCGTTACCGCGCCGTCGCCGGCCGGCGCAGCATCCATCCGTATAGCAAGACGATCACGCCCACGAACCCCAGTAGCCCGAGCCAGGGGCCGAGTGCAAAGTCTTCGCCCACGAGCGCGAGCGGCGCGTCCTTCGAGAGGCCGACGATGAGCGCGGCGTTCAAGACGCCCCACAGGCTCTCGCCAACGATCAGCCCCGACGCCACGAGTGTGCCCAGCCGCTCGGCGCGCTCAGGGTTCGGCGATTTGCGTATGCGCTTATCGTACCAGTAGGAGAGCACCGCGCCGACGACCACGGCGAAGGTCGCAGACATCGGGAGATAGATACCGATGCCGACGGCCAGCGGCGGGATGCGCATTTTCTTCATTGCGCCGAGCACGGCGTCGAGCACGATGAGGCCGACGCCAACTGCCGCGCCGATGCCGAGCATCTTCCAGTTGAGGTTGCCGCCAATCACGCCCTGCGCAAGTGCGGAGATGAGCGTCGCCTGCGGCGCGGGCAGCGGGTTCTCGGTGACGACGTTGGCGTTGGGCGCGCCGGCAAATCCGTATGCCTTGGCGAGCAGGTTGAGCACCCACGGGATCACGGCCGCGCCGGCCGCGACGCCAACGATAAGCGCGATCTGCTGGCGCATCGGCGAGGCCCCGACGAGTTGGCCTGTCTTCAGATCTTGCAGGTTGTCGTTCGAGATCGTCGCGCAGGCAAAGATGATCGCTGTTATGAAGAGGGCGAGCGCGACGAGCGCGGGACTTGTCTCGGGTGTCGCCGCCACGGCGAGAACGAGCGTCGAGGCGCAGAGCACGATTGACAGGATGCCGACGCCCGAGATCGGACTGTTCGAAGCCCCGATCAGTCCGGCCATGTAGCCGCAGATGCCGGCGATGAGGAAGCCTACGATGAGTACGAAGGGCACGGCGATCAGGGTGAGCGTGACCGCGTTCGGCGCGAGCACCGATGAGCGTGCGAACGTGAAGGCCAGCCACCCGGCGACGGCCAAGCACGCGACCGCGAGCAAGAGAATCCACGCGGGCGAGAGATCAAGGTTGAGGTCGTCTTCTTCCGCCCCCGCCGAACGGGAACTGGCGAGCGTGCTCACGAGTCCGCCGACGACAGGCTTGGCGAGCCTCGCCAGCGTGTAGATCGCGGCCACGGCAATCGCGCCCGCGCCGATGAACCGAACCTGCGTGCGCCAGATCGCCGTGGTGTGCGCGGCGAGTTCAACGCCCGCCGCAGCTGGAGTCATTGAGGTTAGGACGGGGACGGCGATCACCCACGCGATGATAAGTCCCGTCAGCATCGCCATCCCGACCGAAAGGCCGACGAGATGGCCTGCGCCAACGAGCGCAAGCGACCACGCGACGTTGTACCCGCTTGACGCCGCTGCCCCCAGACGGAAGAAGCCCGTGAACTCGGCTGCGGCGAAGCGTGTCGCCGTCACGATGGCGAGCCCGGCTGAGGCGACGGAGCCGAGGATGACGGCGACCAGCCCTTCGCGCGCCTCGCCCGTCTCGTCCTTCGTCTCGCCGCGCGCGCCCGACCCGACTTTCAACACCTCGGCCGCCGCGACGCCTTCCGGGTAGGGCAGGTCGGAGTTCGTCACCAGCGCCCGCCGGAGTGGAATCGTGAAGAGCACGCCGAGCACGCCGCCGCTCAAGCAGATGAGGAACGTCTGCCAGAAGGGGAACCCCGTCCACCAGCCGACGATCACCAACCCCGGCAGCACGAAGATGATCGCCGAGAGCGTGCCGGCCGCCGAGGCGACCGTCTGAACGATGTTGTTCTCAAGTATGGAGGAGTCCTTCACGACGCTCAGGATCGCCATTGAGATCACGGCCGCCGGGATCGACGACGCGAAGGTGAGACCGACCTTGAGGCCAAGGTAGACGTTGGCCGCCGTGAAAATGGTCGTGATGAGCACGCCGAGGATCAGGCCGCGTAGGGTTAGTTCTTTCGGTTTCATAGTTCTACCTTCCTAAAGATTAATACGCTCACCCGATAGTTCCTCAAATTAAATAAATTGGTAAATCAGGCTGATGGCCGCAGTACCTATAACTGAAGGTACTACCCCTTCAGCTCACGATCTGAGGCTCTGCAACAGACTCTTAAACACAAACCTCTACCGACGGGGCTTGCGGTCGCCGCCACGCTTTTCGCTCTTTTCGCTAAGGAAGCGTTTGCTCAGCCTCCTCCGGCGGATCCATCTCCGCCTTCAACTCCTCCAACGCGGCTAGCGTCTCGGCGTCGTTCGGGGCGAGCTTCAGCACCTGCTCGTAGCTGGCCTTAGCATCGGGTAGGTAGGGTTGTCCCAACTGCCTGTAGGCGCGACCAAGCCTCTTGAAAGTGTCGGCGGTCTGACGGATGCCGTTAGCCTCCAAGTAGTGCTGGACGGCCCCGCGCCAGTCTCCTGCCTTTTCGCGGAGGGAGGCCAGCCCGAGGAAGGCGCGGCGCAACTTTCGATTCCCTGCGAGCGCCTTGTTGTAGTTCTCGCGGGCAGCGTCAAGGTCGTTTAAGTCTGCGTAAATCTCGCCAAGCATGACGTAGTAGCTCGATTGCGGGGCGATTTTCATGGCTCGCATCAGATCACGCCGGGCGCGGATCGGGGAGCGCAGGCTCTTGTAGATGTCAGCGCGGATGAGGTAAGCCTGCGGGTAATCAGGCATGGACTCGATGGCCGCGTCGCAGTCGGCCAAACTCTGGTCGGCCACCGCTAGTGCAATACCTTTCCCCCCCTTGATGTACCTCTGGACTTCCCTCCGAAATCCGGCTGACGCGCTGATGAGCAGGGCTGGCCCTAAATCGCGTTCCGGTCCGGCGGCCTTCTCGGCGGCAGCATAAGATTGGTCGAGGTTCTGCAGTGCCAGGTGCGCCAGCGCCAGTGCCAAGTACTCCTCGCGCGTGGCGGGCGATGGCAGCGCCTTAACGATGCGGCTGGCCTCTTCCAAGACCTCCGGCGGCTGCACCCCGGACTCTGCTGCCTCGTCGCTGTCACACAACAGGGCTAGGCGGACGAACCAGGTGAAGGGGTCGTTCGGGTTCAGGGCGAAAGCCTTCTTCACCAACTTGAGTGCCTGCTCGCGCTCTCCGCCGAGTCGTTGGTTGTCGGCCTCGGCAGTCAGTTCAGCCGCCTGTTCAGCCAACGACAACTCGCGTGCTGGCTCAGTGGGTTTCGGCGACGGGCGCGTCGAGCGGAACGTCCCCGCCGCGTAGATCAACGCGCAGAGCGGCAGGGTGACGAGCAGAAGGGCTTCGAGCAGCCGGAGCGGGCGGCGCCACGCCCGTTGCGTTCGTGCGGGTGCGGTCACCAACGCGGGGTCGGGAGGCTCCGGGAACATCATCCGTGCCATCTCTCCCACGCTCTGCGGTCGCCGCCTCACGTCGAGTGAGAGCGCACGATTGATTTCCAGGCTGGCGTGTTCGTCAAGGTTGGGATTGTAGAAGCGAATATCCTTGAGCGGATCGGCCTCGTGGCGTCTGACGCTGAGAACCCTCTCCTCGGCTTCAGGCGGGGTGTGAGTGGTCAGCAGCTTGTAGAGCGTGGCGGCCAGTGAGTAGAGGTCGGAAGCCGGACGTGCCTGCTCGCGTTGGAACTGCTCGGGTGGCGAGTAGCCGGGTGAGTGGCAGCCCCAGTTGTACTCGCCGCGCGAGATGGTATTCATCTCCTCCGTCTGGCCATAGGCCAGCCCGAGATCAAGCAGGTAAACCTGTCCGTCCTTCACCTTGATGTTAGCCAACTTCAGGTCGCGGTGGAGCACGTTCAGGCCATGCAAATAGTCGAGCACGTCGAGCAGTTGCCGCGCCCAATCCAGTACGGTCTCGGACGACAACGGACCGCTGCCCTTCGGCCGCTTCGCCATCAGGGATGACAGGTCATCTCCCGCCACAAGGTCCATAACCAAAAATTGGACGTCGCTAGTCGTCTGCAAATCGAGGCAGCGCGGCAGCGCGGGGTGACGTAGGTTTGCCATGAGTTGCGCCTCACGCTCGAACGCAGCGCGCAGCGCGGGCTCGGTCCTTAGGTTCACCTTGACGGCCACGTTTAACTTGAGGAGTGTGTCGAAGGCTTCAAAGACGATGCCCATCCCGCCTCGCTTCAACTCGCGCTTCAACTCGTAGCGGGGCGGCAACTCCGGCCAACCGTTTGCCGCCTTAGCCTGTTCGTTCTCGGACATGGGGACTCTCCTTCTGAGACTTGTCGTGACGGGCTGTGACTAGCTGTGACGGGTGCCACCGCTGCGCTCTCCGGACGGATGCGTCCCGCGTGGCTCTGCCGTTCGGTGTATGGGTAGCGAACAGTTCAGCGCATCGCGCGCGCGCCGTTGTCACTCCGGCACGCTCTCTTTTCGCGTGCGGACTGCTTCTTCATCTCTCCCGACAGCTCCACGTAGTCAACCTTCGTTTTCGCCGGCAGGGTCGAGCAGGCTGACGAGGCCCAGTCCTGTGTGGCGAGACAGAGCGCGGAATTTACGTCGCTCACGAGTAGATGCAGGAACCCACGTTGAATGCGCCGCTTGAGGGCGAGGCCACTCGGGGTCCTTGCGCCAGCCGCACCGCCGCCACGCCGGATTAACTCCAGCGCGACAAGCGACTGCTCCGTCTCCGAGAAGCGACTCACGCCGAGGAAGGGGGCGATCTCGAACCAGTTCGTTTTCGTGATCTGAAAGTTACCGGAGGCCGTTGAGCACACGCGTCGTCCGTGCATCCGGAAGCAGTACCAGCAAGACCTCGGCAGCGTGAGCGCAAGGTGACGCCGGAGGCTCCGCGCCCGGCACCCGCCGACCATGATGTTCGGCTCGCCGCCCTCCGCCGCGCGGATGACGGCGAGGAAGTGGCGCACGTCCGGTCGCTTCAGCAGTTTCAGGAACAGCCGCCGCATCTTCTGGCCGTCTACCTCTTTAACGTTCGTGTCCAGCTGATACTGCGTCGAGAGGCGTTCCATCAGCGAGGTCATTTTCGCAGCCGCCTTCGCGCTCGGCTTCGCGGCCGTCTTTGCCGCCGCCTTCGCGGGGTGGTGCTTCTTAGAGGCGGGCGCGGCGAGCCCGCCGTGTGTGCCGAGCAGGAGGAGCAGGCAGAAGGCCAGCGCCGGACCGATGCCGGGCTTAGCGAAACTGCCCCCCACCGCGCGCCCGTGCTGAAGCTGCGGGCGCGCGGTGTTGGAGGAGACAAGCCGCTGAAACCAGTCGCGGCTCGTCTGCGGAAGGGAGAGTGAGGTGTGTTCGCTGGTGATCATGTTTGTTCCTCACTTTGGTCTGTCGTGCGTCGGCTGGTGGAAGCCCTCGGCCGCTAGCTCAGGTCTACGTGAATGTGCGAAGGCTCAACCAGCACGCGCCAGCCCCTCGCCTGCGCGATCTCCCGGAGTGGCTTAAGCCGCGCGCGGTGCGGTCCCCACGAACGAAGGTCCACGGCCTTCCCGCGAAGGTGGTTGCTTACGAAGACGCCATCATTTACCTGTCGGGTTATAATGACTGTCATCGCGGCGATTGCGCGGCGTGGGCTGCGGCGATTTTCCTCGAAGGCTTCCGCGATCTCGCCGGCAGCGCGCTTATTGCGGTAGCCCGCGACCACGCGGTCACTGGTGTATTTAACGAAGTTGAAGTACATCGCGGCGGCCTGCCTGCCCGGAGTGCGGCCGGCACTCGTGACGATCAGTTCGTCACCGGTCTTCTTGCGGTAGTCCCTGCGCAGGGTGCTAACGGGATGTGAGGACGCCGGCTTCTTCGACTTGCGACTGGCGGCTGGGCCGGACTTTGCGGGCTGGCGTTGGCGCTTGCTTGGCGGGACGGAGTTCTTGGCGGCAGTGGATTTCTCCGGTGGGGGCGGGGCCGCCGCGACCGGGGTAGACAAAGGCTGAGGAACGTCGGAGTAAAGCAACCCCGGTGCTGGCGCGAAGTCGTCCGCGCCATGAAATGAATAGTAGGTGTTTGCGTGTAACAAGCCCTCCGTATAGAGCAGAAAGAAAACGCTCAACGAGAGCAGCCTGATCCTTTTCAGCATGTCTTTTCTCCTTTCGCAGGACGTGCGACGGGTTCGGGGTTTAGCCCTGACGGATACAACTTTGTCGTGGTCTGGCTAGGACAGCGACGTGTCGGAGGAGAGTCCGTCAGCGGCGTGCTGGGCGCGGCTAGTCTTTTGCCATGGTGCTTTGCGCGGCCCCGGATAGGAGCTTACGCGCCCGAAGAATTTAGACCGACTGACACGATGACCCGGCGGGCGGAAGAAGCGAGGCGGGACGTAGAGACCCTTGGGTTGTTAGGCCACGTCGTCGGTGGCTCGGAAACGCTTCATCGTGTCGGCTTTTACGCTCATCTCCCTTGCTGCCTGTTTGAAGTGTTCAGGCTGTGCCGCTCGCAATTCGCCGTCAACTTATTCATGTGCTTTTTTGGATCAAAAAGGTCAAAAAATCTTCGGAAAATTTGTCGGCCACGCGCGGAGCGGAAAATGCTTTAAAAACAGGCCGGAATCTGCTCCAATACACCTGCGATCTCAGACTTACCTTTCGGCACGTGCGACGACGCGCCTCCGGCCGTCGCAGGCTCAACAAACGTGGCTGACCAGACCCCGTGCGACGTTTTATCGTCACGGGCGCCTCATTCCTCAGGCAGAGCGAGGCTCTTCGATGGACGATTCTTCAAATCAAAGTGAACAGGTAGACCGGTTATTGGAGGCTATCCGCAGCGGGAACGAAGAGGCAGAGGATGAACTGTGGCCGTTAATTTATGCCCAGCTTCGTCAACTGGCGCACAGCCGTTTGAAGTTCGAAAGTCGTGACCATACGCTGCGCACGACCGCGCTGGTCAACGAAGCCTTCGTGAGCCTCGCCTCCAGTTCCACGCAGGACTGGAAGAATCGTGCCTACTTTTTCGGCGCGGCGGCGAAGGCTATGCGAAGGATTCTGATTCAACACTACAGGGATAGGAACCGCTCGAAACACGGCGGTGAGCGCGAGCGGAAAGATGTTGAAATAGACGCCATCAATGAAGTTGAAATAGACGACACCATTATGAAGACCAAGGACAAGATGTTGATTAGTCTCGACGATGCGCTCCACAACCTCGCGAGGGTGAATAAAACGCAGGCCCGCGTTGTCGAGATGCACGTTTTTGGCGGTCTGTCACTCGAAGAGATAGCGCGGGAAATGAACCTCTCACTCTCTACGATTAAGAACTACTGGAGGCATGCGAAGGCGTGGCTTAAAAGAAAGATGGAATCATGAAGCCCTCTGACCACCAAAAAGTTATCGACATCTTTAACGCCGCGCTGGAACTACCCGACGAACAGCACGAGCAGTTTCTCTCCGAGGCGTGCGGCACCGACGCGGAACTGCGCAAGGAGGTGGAGTCGCTGCTCGCCTCACACGATGAAGAGTTCTTGGAAGAGAACGTGAGCGACAGCGCTTGGGAGGTGATTCGCGGCGGCCTGCTTCCCGGCGACCTTGTGAGTAACCGCTTCCGGATAATCAAGATGATCGGGCGCGGCGGCATGGGCGAAGTCTACCTGGCTAGAGACCTCAATTTGAAGCGAGATGTGGCCCTGAAGGCGTTGGCGCCAACTCTCGGTCAAGACAAAAGGAGGCTGGAGAGCTTCAGGAAGGAGGCGCTCACGGTTTCGCGGATTCAACACAAGAATATCCTCACTGTCTACGACCTCGTCAAAGACGACGACAGCGTCAACTTCATCGTCACCGAATACATCAAGGGCGAGACCCTGCGCAGGAAACTGGGGGCGGGGCCGCTCGACCCGGCTGTGGCCCTCACCATCACGTGTCAGATAGCATCGGCACTTGAGGCCGCGCATGAGAGCGGCTTCATCCACCGGGACGTAAAGCCGGAAAACATCATTGTCAAGGAAGACGGCCAAGTAAAAGTTCTCGACTTCGGCATCGCCAAGCTGATCGAGCCGGAGCCGCGCCAGGGCGAGCCTTCACAGACGGGCATCAATCAGGTGGACGATGCCTCCGGCTTCGGCACGGAGAACTACCTGTCTTGTGAGCAGGTGCGCGGGCAGCGAGTGGACGAGCGCACGGACATCTGGAGCCTCGGTGTCTGTCTCTACGAGATGCTGGCGGGTGTGCCGCCTTTCAAAGGCGAACTGCCCATCGACACGTTCGCCGCGATCCTTCAGGTCGAGCCTGCCCCGCTCGGGTACAACGTCCCCGACGAGCTAACAGCCGTCGTCGGAAGGATGCTGCAAAAAAATCGCGACGACCGTTATCAAACGATAGCCGAGTTTCGTTCTGACCTCGAAAGGCTGTCACCCGAACGGGCTGACACCTTCAAGAAGTGGAGAAGTAGCCGCGGGAAGGAGATTTGGCAGCGTCTCATCTACGGCGCGACGCTGAGCCTTCTGGTGACGGCAGTTGTCGCATCCGCCATCTATTTCCCCATTCTGTTTGACATCAAACCGGAGAATCGAGTGGGTTGGGCGGCACTAGGCGCGCAAATGGTCGGCAGTGGCTTTCATGTAATATTAATCATCTTCGCCATCCACTATTTTTATACACATCCAGGGCCGAAAGGATTCCGGTCGCTCGCGAGCGACATCATGGATGGCAGCTTAAAGCCGAACATCACGTACTCCACCGGTTACGAAAACGTAGCCGACTGGAAACGGGCGAGGGAGATAGCCGAAGAGGCTTTGAAAGACTATAGGGTGTACTTTTGGGGATTGTTGTCCGCGTGGTTGTTTCTCTATTTGGTCGCGGTGTCGATGCCGTTATTGGGTGACCACCCTATCACTTCTCTTTTTACCCAGACCAATAACCTCAACACGTTGTGCATCTGGTTATGCTTTCGCATCTTGAATGAGCCGATAACGACCGAGAATAGAGCCGCAGACACTAAGGGAATAAACATTACGCCGGGACTGAAAGCACAAGCGGGGTTGGTTCTCATTACAATCGGAGTGATGCTCCTCTGGTTCTTCCTTGAGTTAGAACTGACACAGTATTTCGCGGAGTGCGCCAAGCTTTATCAAGCTGATTCATGGCAGGCACTGTTGTTCAAGAAGCGGGCCCAAAATACTCATCAAGGGGCGAAACTTATCAGCGGCATCTTTGGGGGAGTCGCAATGGCTCTCTTCGTCGGTCGTTTCCAGAGTAAGTTCCTTAAGTCACCTGATAAAACAACAGATCAACTGATTATCGTCCTTTACTTTTACACGGTGATTCAGACCCTCTTCATCTTCTTCGGTGACGATACGGAAGAAGGGAAATGGTGGGCGGCAGCCGTTATACATGCCGCCCTCTACCTGAAGTGTCTACTCATTCTCTACATGTTCTGGCTCTTCCAGTCGGGGCGGCTCCTGTTCTACTTGGTGCGGGTGAGGCGCGCTTCCGATCAGGTAGTCAGCGAGTGGCAGAACTTCCGCGAGGTGCTAAGGCCAGAGGGGGGATCTTGGACTGCACCCCTAAAATGAGACAACCAGTTAGGGTGAGACCAGTTGAATTGACCTGCACCCAATTATTGGACAGTTTCGAGCGTTAAAATTTC
>CAXTRQ010000183.1:0-11972 GCA_964246705.1 uncultured Pyrinomonadaceae bacterium | reverse complement strand
CGTCTTGGCGATGTAGAGCGTACTGGGAAATTGAATGCATAAGTCCCGTCAGGAACATTCTGAAAATTCTTCGACCATTTCCCACCCCTCCGCGTCTGAAGTTGTGCGAGCGTCCTGACAGGTTTTCTTTTGTTCATCTCTCCTCGACAAAGTTCAATTTCCAATTCGAGATAAGGAGAGAAAGATGCGAAATATCACGTCGAAGCTTTTAGTAATGTTGATTGTTTTATGCGGAGTCGCCGTCCTCTCGACGCCCGCCGAAGCGCAGAGACGAAGTGGCGGGCGCGGGCGCGCCTACACGAAGGCGGACGTTGACCGTCTCATTAGGCGCGTCGAAGACCGCAGCGATGAGTTTGTCAGGCTGTTTGACCGCTCGCTCGACCGCAGCAGCCTTGACGGCTCGAACAGAGAGGATCGCCTGAACGAGAGGGCGCGGAGATTGGAAAACACACTCGACGACCTGCGCCGCGAGTTCGACCGCAAAGAGAGTTACATCGAGACCAGACCGGAAGTCGCGCGCTGTCTCAACGTCTCCGAAGAGATTAATCAGGTCATGCGCCGACGCCGCATGGGCGGCGAGACCGAGCAGCAGTGGAACTTGCTGCGCGCGGAACTGAACGCCCTCGCGCTCGTCTACAACCTGCGCCCGCTTCGCGGCTGACGCGCTCTTGAATCTTCAATCATTCAACTTCCCTTCTTCTTAGCGTCTTAGTGTGAAACTTTATCTCAAGCTGAGACGCAAAGACGCTAAGAAGATTGCTTCCCAAATCTCTGCTATGCTGAGTTTCTGTTTAAGCCACAGAGACTTCAAAATTGCTGTCCGGCAAATTTGAACCCTCCCGCATCTGCGTTTCGTTTTCTTGTGCTTTAGCATTAGAAATTCAATTCCGCTCTTTTACAGGAACTCGCAACATGAAACGATTCACGAAAAACCGTCGAGGAATCTTCCGCCTGAGCCTTGCCGCGTTGCTGCTTCTCTCTTCGCACGCACTATGTCTCGAAAACTTCGCGCAGCCGCCTGATGCCACACGCCGGGATGAGCGCGGCATCAGTCTCTCGACCGGCACATCGAAAACTCAAACTCCAACACAGACCGCTGCGAGCGGCATCTCGCTCAACTTCGCCTTCGTCGAAGAAAAAGAGCAGGCCAAAGCGCCCGACCGCAACAGTCTCCAACGCCCGCGCGTCTTCTATCGCCGCGCACTCGAAACCAACCCCTTAATCCTCGCGCGCCCGGCCGGGAAATGATGAACGCTGCCACGATGAAGTTGGAAAGTCGACTGATTGAAGATTCAGAGCGCGGATTTGATGACCGCTCCCAGTTGCTCGGTTTCGCGGCGCGCACAGTGGCGCGTGTCTTCGCCGGGAAGCGGCGTGAGGTGGCGCAGAGGATGATAGATAATCTCAATGTGTCCGAGACGCGGAATGCGCCAACCACGCGGCCACACGCGATTCGCGCCGCGAATCGTCACGGGAAGAATCGGCACGTTCGCTTCGAGCGCCATCCGCGCTGCGCCTGCTTTGAACTTCTTCATCGCGCCGTCGTCCGTGGCGCGCTCGCCTTCGGGAAAGATGACGACCGCGCCGCCGTCCTTCAGCCATTGCAGCGAACGACGAATGGCTGCCGGATCGCTGCCTTCAATCTGCAAAGGCCAGGCCCCCAATAGTTCCATCGCACGACCGACCAGAGGCCACTTGAAAGCCTCGCTCCATGCGAGATAGCGTATCTGTCGCTTGATGGGAACGCTAATCCAGAACGGGTCAACGTAGGTCTGGTGATTGGCCGCGACGATGAGGCCGCCGTCTCCGGTCGGAGGGATGTTCTCTTCACCTTTGAAGCGAATGCGCCAGAGGGATTTCGAGACGATGTGCGTCGCCGGATGCGCCAGATTGAGCGCCCACTGCGGCAGCGTCGTCGGCTCGCGCACCTCGCTTCTGCGCCTTCCCGGCCCGCGCCCATTTGAGGTATCCGCACTTTCACTCAAAACGAATCTTCTCCGGCGGAGGAATTATCAACCGCCCCGCGTGCGTCTGAATTCTCGACAGCCGCGCCCGCTTCGTGGCGGTCGCGCTCCGCTCTCCATGCCTCGCTCATCCGGCTGACAACCCCGCTCTCAGACTCCGGCATCGTTCCCAACTTGACGGGGCGCACGCCGTCGAGCGCCGTGATTTTCAACTCTTCCCACCATTCCGGAATATCCCGCTCGCTTAAAGCATCATCGTTCCAAAGCTCGCAACGCTCGCACTCGAAACCCGTGTAGGCGCGCGCGTCCCCTTTCGTCAACCCGATGCGCTGCCGCCCGCTGCACTGCCCCACCGCGCAACGCCGCTCGATTTCGACCAGCAGCACCTCGCGCGGAAACACAATCCGTTGTCTCGTTTTTGAACCTTCAGACATAAAATTACAGTGACGAGTGTCAAGTGACGAGCAAAAACGGGAACGGTTTTTAGTTTTCAGTTTTTAGTAATCAGCGAAGAGAGATGAAAGAGAAGCTGTTTTCAACTCGTCACTCGTCACTCGTCACTGTTTTATTCAAATCCTTCGAGAGGCCATTGGCGGTCAATGAACTCAAGGTGCAGGCGCGTAACGCCGTCTAAACCGGCGCGGCGTGCGCGGACGGCGGCAGTCACCGAAAGTTGATTCTGCAAGCTGGTCATCCGCACAAAGCGTCCACGGTCGACTGCCAACGCCACGACGGCTGATATTTTCCGTCACCGTCTGCTCTCTCTCCGTGACCTTCCCGGCTTCGTCAAAAACCTCGATGATGACATCAACCGGCATTTGCAGACGTGTCTCCTGCGTGCGCGCCGCCTGCGACGTGTTGACGGGCGCAGGCTTTTCGCGCACGTCCCAAATCGCGCCGCCTTCCGACATAGTGTTTATCTCATAGCGCGTCGTGGGGTCTGTCTCGTAACTGGCTGGCGCGCGCTTGCCGACGAAGGCGACCCCGATTTCGTAGCGCATCGCGTCCGGCGGCGGCGGCTGATACTGCGACAGGTTTCGCACGAGCGCATAGAGGCGATACTGGTCTTCGATGTGGTCGAAGCAGCGAAGCTGTCTGGGCATCGGCATCGTCAGATGAAGCAAACGTCCCGGCTCCGTCAAATGTGCGAGCCTAAAGCGCGCGCCGAAGGGCGTCACATCAATGAGGCGCGACATCTCGACCCACTCGAAATCCAACGTCTCTTTGCAGCGTACACGAACCGGCAAGGCCAACTTCAGTCGCTCCCGCGCCCTCTGCGATTTTGGCTCGTTCTCCATGCTCAGACTCGACCTCCAAGGCTTCCCGAAACACGATTTACCGAGCTGCCCCAAAGCTCTCTGAAGGACGCCTCAAACCGCCCTGAAAGCCCTGATTTTACAAGGTTTTTGCGCCGCCGATGAAGTTGCTAAAAAGCCGTTTTCAGGGTACAATATGTCTTACTTTGACCGGCCCCTCGAAGCCCTGAAAAGTATTTCAGAATATCACTTAATTTTGATCGGAAACCGGCTCGCTTTTCGGTTCGCCTTGGACTTTGTTCGACACCATTTTGTCTGTTCGCCGACCAAGGCTTCCGCGTCTGAAAACGCCGGTTCGAGTTTTAAAGTGTGTGCGTCCCGAAATCGCCGCAAGGCTCCGGCACGCTGACCGTAAAGATTGTACCGGAAAGGTAATTTGATGGAAACACTAGATCGTAATTACATCAACATCGAAGACGAGATGCGCCGTTCGTATCTCGACTATGCGATGAGCGTCATCATCGGTCGCGCCCTCCCCGATGTGCGCGACGGATTCAAGCCCGTGCACCGCCGCGTGCTGTGGGCGATGCACGAACTCGGCAACCAACACAACAAAGCTTACAAGAAGAGCGCGCGTATCGTCGGCGACGTAATCGGTAAGTATCACCCGCACGGCGATACCGCCGTCTACGACACCATCGTTCGCATGGCGCAGGATTTTTCGATGCGCTACCCGCTCGTGGATGGGCAGGGCAACTTCGGCTCGGTCGACGGCGACTCGGCGGCGGCGATGCGCTACACGGAAGCCCGGATGGCGAAGCTGACGACCGAAATCCTCGCCGATATCGAGAAGGAGACCGTTAACTTCAATCCGAACTATGACGAATCGTTGAGCGAGCCGTCGGTGATGCCGACGCGCGTGCCGAATCTTCTGCTGAACGGTTCGGAAGGCATCGCGGTCGGCATGGCGACGAAGATACCGCCGCACAACTTGAACGAGATTATTGATGCGACCGTCGCGCTTGTGCGCAAGCCCGGCATTAAGTTGGAGGAATTGGTGAAGGTTGTGACCGGCCCGGACTTCCCGACCGGCGGATTCATTTACGGGCGTGAAGGCATCCGTTCGGCTTACATGACTGGCCGTGGCATTATCCAGATGCGCGCGCGCGCAGGTATTGACCGCATTGGGCGCGGGACGACCGAGCGCGACGCGATTATCGTCACAGAAATTCCGTTCCAAGTTAACAAAGCGCGTCTCATCGAGCGCATCGCTGAACTGGTCAACGAGAAGAAGATTGAGGGCATCTCCGACCTGCGCGACGAATCTTCGCGCGATGGGATGCGTATCGTCGTCGAACTCAAACGCGACGCTGTTCCGCAGATTGTCCTCAACAAACTTTATAAGCTGACGCCGATGCAGTCTTCCTTCGGTGTTATCAATCTGGCTATCGTCGGCGGACAGCCGCGCGTGCTTAATCTCAAGCAGATGCTCGAAGCCTTCGTGGACTTCCGCCGCGAAGTTGTGCGCCGCCGCACTGAATACGAACTCAGGAAAGCTCGCGCCCGCGCACATATTTTGGAGGGCTTGAACAAGGCGATTGATGCGCTCGACTACATTATTCCGCTCATCCGCAACGCGCGTTCGGTGGACGAGGCGCGGCAATGGTTGACGGGTAGCGTGGCGGCGATGACGGAAGTGAAGACGTGGAAAGGCGCTCCTTCCGATCAGACTTTGGCGGGCTTCATTGATAAGCTCAAAAGAGTGATTAAGCGGCTCGATTTTTCCGAGTTGCAGGCGCAGGCCATTCTCGATTTGCAGTTGCGTCGTCTCTCGGCGCTCGAACGCCAGAAGATTCTCGACGAGTACGAGGGGATTATCCGTCTTATCGCCGAACTCGAAGAGATTCTCGCCAACGAAAGCTCACTGCGTCGCGTCATCATCAAAGAACTTGAAGACGTGAAGCGGGACTTCGGCGATAAGCGCCGGACGGAGATTATTGATGAAGGCATCGAGTTGACGATTGAAGACATGATCGCCGATGAGGATGTCGCCATCACCGTCACGAAGAACGGCTACGTCAAGCGCACGCCCGTCACGACCTACTCACGACAAGGGCGCGGCGGCAAGGGACGTGCGGGGGCTTCGACGGGGAAGAATGAAGATTACGTCGAGCATCTCTTCATCGCCTCGACCCACTCGTACCTGATGCTCTTCACCGACGATGGTCAGGTCTTCAAACTGAAGGTGCATGAGATTCCCGACGCGCTGCCCTCTGCGCGCGGTAAGGCATTCGTCAATCTCATCAACATCCCTTCGACGCGAAAGCTGGCGGGCGTCGTGCCCGTGCGTGAGTTCTCCGAAGGGCGCTACGTCTTGATGGTCACGCGCAAGGGCGTGATTAAGAAAACTTCGCTCGCCGAGTTTCAGAACATCCGCACGAACGGCATCAACGCCGTCAACGTGGATGAGGGCGACGAACTCCTCGACGTGGTGCTGACCGATGGCACGAAGCGTATCTTCATTGCGACGCATGACGGCATCGCCATCCGTTTTGATGAAGAGGACGTGCGGGCGATGGGACGCGCGGCGCGCGGCGTGCGCGGCATTACGTTGCGTCCCAACGATTACGTCGTCTCGGTCTGCCCCGTCTCCGCAGAGGATACGGAGCGCATGCTTTCGGTCTCCGAGTGCGGCTTCGGCAAGCAGACGAAGATCGGCGATTATCGTTTGCAGTCGCGCGGCGGGCGCGGCGTCATCAACATGCGCACGACCGAGAAGACCGGCAAAGTGGTCGCTGTCTTCCCCGTCGACGACGACTCGGACATTATGATTATCACGCAGCACGGCAAGCTCATCCGCATCGAAGCGGGCGACATCCGCAAGACCGGACGCAGCGCGCAAGGCGTCCGACTCATTAAAACGGACGGCGGCGACAAGGTCACCAGTGCCTCGCTCCTCGATCCTTCGGCGGAAGAGGCGGAGGTCGAAGTACCGGCTTAAAGTCGCTGCGGTCAATCAGGTTCGGCTCTAACTGAAAAAGCCCCGCCCCGGTATCTCGCCGGAGCGGGGCTTTTAAACTTCGCGCGGCGCAGGCGCAGAGCAATTTTCCTTAGCGTCTCCAGCGTGAAACTTATGCCTAAATACATAATGACATCAGCAGGCGCTATTGAAGCATCAGCACACCTGCTTATACTTCAATCGCGCTCGATGATGCTTCAATCAGGCGTGATAATGCCTCAATCCCGGTGCATTAGAAGATAATGAGGCCGCATTAAAGGATAACGACGGCGGATGATAACGTAATGATGCAAAGACGCAAAGAAGGCGACAAGTAGAGTGATCCGAGATTTCAAAACTTATTGTTGACGGGCGGTGCGCCTTCGCCTTCGACCCACACTTCGCCCCCCTCGAAAAACTCTTTCTTCCAGATGGGCACGGTGCGCTTCAATTCTTTGATAGCCCATTCGCAGGCTTCAAAGGCGGCGCGGCGGTGCGGCGCGCTGACGGAGATCACGACGCTCGTCTCGCCGATCTCTGTGCGCCCTGTGCGATGAACGATGCCGATATGCGCAATGGGGAAACGCGCGTGCGCTTCCCTTCCTAGACGCTTCATCTCTTGCAAGGCCATCGGCGCGTAAGCTTCGTAGATGAGGTAGAGCGTGCGGTTGCGCCCGCTCGTAAACTCGCGCGCATAGCCGTCGAGCGTGACGGTCGCGCCGCAACGCGGCGGGACGACGCGGCGCGCAACCACACCGACATCAATCGGCTCAGTCGTCAGTTCAAAAAAATCTCCTGCGTCCGGCTCGCCTCTCCCCTGCGACGCGACATCTCCCGCGCCGCCCGAGACGGGTGGGAAAAGCGCGATCTCGTCGCCATCTCTCACTTCCAAATCCTTCTCGCGCGCGTACTCTTGATTGACGGCGATCAGGAGCGAGCGACCGAAGCGGCGCAGTTCGGGATACTTCGACAGCACTTCTTCAAAGACGCTTGCGACGGTCGCCGGAGCGTTGGCAATCAGGGATACCTCGTCGCTTCCGGCCATCTCTCGCGCCGCGCCGAAAAAGAGGACGCGCAGGCGCAACTGCCCTGCGCTGCGCGTTTCGGGCGTGCTCCGTTCAATCGCTTGTTCGTCGTCTCTGCGAAGACTCATTGTTCAAGGTCGAGTTTCTTACCGCCGTGGCCGTTGCCTTTGGCGATAATGTGCATGCGTGCGCGTTCCTCGTAGTTTTCGACGACCTGCGCGAGCAAACCTTGGAGACGCTTTAATCTCTCGGAGGTTGAGCGAAGTTCGAGCAACTCCTGTTTAAGTTCCACGTCAATCTCCATCGCCGCCGCAATGAGAAAGGAGAGGTGTTCCGCCCCGGCTTCGGGCAGGTCGGGAATCTGCCCGCGCTCGTCGTTGATTGTGCGCACGGCGCGCGCAATCCGCATAAAGGTTTTCAGCACTTCGCTCGCACGCACGGCGAGCAACTCTGCATCCTCCGCTTCATCCTCAAAAAACTGGACGCGCCCGACGATGTACGGGTCGCCGCGCTCGACGTAAGATTCGACGCGGTAGCGAATCAATCCGACGGTGAGAATATTGGAGCGGCCTTCGGGCAGCGGTTGCACTTCGATGATTTCAGCGACGCATCCGACGTGCCCGGCGGGCGGGTGCTCCGCCATCGAAGCGGCGCTTGTATCCGCATAGGATAGGCGGAAGAAGTTGTTGGACGCGCGCGCGTCCGCCAACATCTGCCGGTAGCGCGGCTCGAAGATGTGGAGCGGCAACGGCACACCCGGAAACAGCACGAGCGGCAAAGGAAACAGCGGCAACTCATGCACGCCGCGTACTCTGTCGAAAGCTTCAGACATAAATTCAGTGCCGAGTGACGAGCGAAACCGAAAGCAGTCAACAGTACTCAGTAATTAGTTTTCAGTTCTCAGTGAAGAGTGTTGAGAGTGAAGCTGTCTTGAAGTTGTCACTCGTCAGTTGTCACTCGTCGCTACGTTTACCGCGCTGCGCTCGATGGCATGGAGGGCGCTTGCCGAAGGGGCAGGTTCTTCCTGTGTCTCGCCGGTCGCGTCTATGTTGACGGCGGCGGCGCGCGCGGACGGTTCGAGTTTCTGTTCGATAAGGTCGAGGATGTCCGATGCAGGCCGGTCGCTCAGAGCGAAATGTTTGGCGTCGAGGATAAGCTGAGCCATGTCGGATGCGCGGTCGCGGTAGCGATTATCGCGCTGAATCAAATCTTCGATGATGCGCCGTTCGCGGATACCGCGCGACGTGTCGGCGTCGAGTCCGGCGGCGACGGCGTACTCGACCGGGACGCTCTGATTGCGAACCATGACGTGAAGCGCGCCCGTCAGTTCGCGCGCCTCATCGCGCAAGCGCGAGAGATCGAGCAGAGAGTTTTTGAAACCGAGATGTCCGCGCAAGGAGAGTTCGATAATCGGCGCTGGCGCGTCGTCCGTCTCCGGGTCGTGACGCCGCGCTTCGAGTTTGATTTTTTCGATCGCGCCCGCATGGACAGCCTCCGCGTCCAACACGTTCGAGACATCGAACCAGAGGCGTTGAAAGGGGCGCTGCGTGTAGTCGCGGATGTGTCTGGCTCTGATTTTGTGTTCGTCGTCAACTTCGACGAGATAGAAGCCGCGCTCTTCTCGGTACTCGTCAATCGTGCAGGCTTCGAGCGAGCCGGGATTGAAAGCCCAATCGTCTAACTCGAAACGCTTGTGCGTGTGACCGAGCGCAACGTAGTCAACGAGCGTGCGAAGTTCTTTTAACTTTTCGACGGAGAGCGCGGGGATGTTCGGGCGATTCAGTTGGCCTTCGACATCCGTGTGCAGCATGAGAATGTTGAACATCTCGGACGAGCGCGCACGCCTGACCGAATCCGAGAGAATCGTCATCGCGACGTTGGTCGTCGTCCCGTACCAGTGCGTGCCGAAGATGCGCGCGCCCGCGATGTTCACGTATGAACCCGCGCGCTCGTCTTCGTCCCACGGGACGAGCGCAATCGGGCTTTCATCGTCGCGGGTCGGCTCTAAGAGCTTCAACAATCCGGCCTGCGAAAGCGAGCGCATCCAACTGTAATCCGAGACGCTGTCGTGGCGGTCGTGATTGCCTTCGATGGCGACGACCGGAATCCCTGCTTCTTTCAATTGCTGCAAACCGGCCATCGCATGATTCATCGTCTGCGGGTCAATATTGCGCCGGTCGAAGAAATCGCCCGCGATGAGCATGAAATCCACGCCGCTCGGAATCGCGTGCTTCGTGATTACGTCATGCCATGAGCGGAAAAAGTCTCTCGTCCGCTCTTCCAGATTATAGCGGCGACAGCCGAGATGTACGTCGGAAAGATGCAGAAATTTAAACATTATTGATGATCGAATTTAATGGATAAAGCGCGTCTGAAACGCATCCGCCACAGGCTACAGGTACGCGTCTATTATACGCTATCGAGACAAAAAACGCTGAACGTTGAATGCCGTGACGATGAACGGAAAAGCAAGATGCTTTCAGTTCATCGCCGGGCGTTCAGCGTTCAGCGTAAAAAATAAAGCCCCCGCGACTCTGGGCAGGAGTCTTTTAGGCGGCGGGGGCTTTTGCGCTCCGCGCAACGGTAGAAGGGATACCGCAAGCGCGCGGGCGTTTCACGGCTACTCGTGAAGGGGTCGAGAGCCGAAGTCATTAAATCAAAGAACAAGTGAGAGCCGGGGTGGAATTGTTAAAATCTTGTTGCCTGCGCTCGGCAACCGCTCAGGCGGCTGTCAGTTGCTGCTGCTCGATGCCTGCGCAACGCACCGACGAGAGCAGTTGTTCGACTTCGAGCGGCTTACTTAAAAAGCCGTCTGCGCCGATCCGAAAGCATTCCTTTTGCATCTCGATGTGGGACGCAGAACTGACGACGAAAACTTTCGACGAAGGAAGATGATTTTTGATGTACTCAAGAATACGGATGCCGGTATCGGACGAATTGAGCGTCGGCGGCAAGTGCAAATCGAGGATCGTGACATCCGGCTCGTAGATCGTGGCGCGGCGGATGGCGGAGGCAAGGTCGTTGGCCGTCGTTACGTCGAACTCTTCGCATAGCATCCAGAAAAGCTGCTGTGTAATTGCGACATCATCATCAACAATGAGAAGTTTCGGCTTCATCTGTTCGGTTATTTCGTGCGAAATCAGGGTGCTAATAGTTCGGGTCGCCGCTCTCCGGCTGCTAGTGACAAGCTTTCTATCGCAACGCATGTGCCATGCGCGGCGAAACGATAAAAGCCTGTTATTTATGCCGAAATTGCCGTGCAACGGAGAACTTTCGAGGGCGAGAGTGTGAACGGCAGTAAACATCACGCGGAAAAGCGTGTGCACAATTGTTGACAATCGCGGCGGCGCGTGCGAGAGGGGCTTGGGATGGAAAGTAGCGTTCGCAGGGAACATCCGGCTATTTTCTCTTCATCCAGCAAAGAACAAAGATCAAAATCCCCGAGCATGCGAGCAGAAGGATAGCCGTAGGGATAAAGGGAATCAGATCGTGCCAAGACGCTCCGAGCGTCGAGTTGGATATAACAAGCAGCAGGTACATGTGAGGATACCGCCAGTTAAAGAAATCAGTGGCACAAAGTACGCCCTCTTAGAATGCGGCGGTGAGTGGGTTGCCGCCCGTCGGGTAGGTAAGGCGGATTATACGCCTCTCTCAATCCCCTGCAATCTATTTCTTTTTGAGGATGCTGCGGCCTGCCCCTCTCGGCGGGGAGCTTTTCATGAAAAGTTTGCGAGCGGCGTCAGACTTCCGGTCGGGGACGGAAATTCAGTTACCAGCTCGTGATGCCGAGTTCGCTGATGAGGCGATGAAGGTAGGAGCGACTGATACCGAGATGTTTGGCGGCGGCGGCTTTATTGCCGCCCTCGCTTTGCAGGGCGCTGATGAGCATGCGCCGCTTGAGCGCGAGCATCGCGCCTTCGAGCGTCGTCTGGTCGCCGTTGCGTTGAGAGACGTAAGCGGGCTTGACGTGCAACATCTTTTCGGGCAGAAGTTCGAGACCGATGGGTGTCCCGTTCGACAGCACGACGAGCCGCTCAACGAGATTCTCAAGCTCGCGGATGTTGCCCGGCCATTCGTATTCCTGCAAGGCTTCGATAAACGAAGGCTCAAGCTCTGCGCTTGGTCGCCCATGCTTTTCGGCGGCCTTCGCGGCGAAGTGCGCGGCGAGCAGCGGAAGGTCTTCGCGTCTGTCTCTGAGCGGCGGCAGATGCAGCGGCACGACGTTCAGCCGGAAAAAAAGATCGCTGCGAAAGTTTCCGGCTTCGACCTCGTGTTCGAGGTCTCGATTGCTGGCGGCAATCAGGCGGATGTCAACTTGAATCGTCTTGTTGCCGCCGACGCGCTCGAAGGTGCGCTCTTGCAGCACACGCAGGAGTTTGACTTGCACGGTTTGATTCAGTTCGCCGATCTCGTCGAGAAAGAGTGTGCCGCCGTCGGCCAGTTCAAAGCGCCCTTTGCGTGCCTGTGTCGCACCGGTGAATGCGCCGCGCTCATGTCCGAAGAGTTCCGATTCGATGAGCGTTTCGGGGAGCGCGGCGCAACTGACGGCTACAAACGGCCCCTCCGCGCGCTGGCTCTCTTCATGGATGGCGCGCGCCAAAACCTCTTTGCCCGTCCCGTTCTCGCCCGTCAGCAGGATAGTCACGTTCGTGTCCGCGACGGCGCGCGCCTGCTTGAGCACGCGTTCGAGCGATATGCTAGTTCCAACGAAACGCCCGAAGCCTTTGCA
>CAXTRQ010000182.1:0-12021 GCA_964246705.1 uncultured Pyrinomonadaceae bacterium | reverse complement strand
CCGCCGCGACCGCCACCGCCACCGCCTCCGGCTCCTCCGCGTCCTCCTCTACCTCTTGCTCCTCCGCTGCCGCCGTCTTGCGGCGTCGAACTAGCCACGTCGCGCTGGCTGCCTCCGAAGCTGAAAGTTCTGCTCAAGCCTAGATTGACGGTGAAGAAGGACGGGCCTTCGCCGTAGTTGCGCGGGATAAGTTCCTGACCCGGAGTGGGGTTCGTATCGAAAGCGCCGAACCGTGTCACGACGACGCCCGGTTTCGTCAGGTCTGTCGCAAATGCCGGGCGTTCCGTGAACAGCGAGTCGCCGTTGGTGTCGCGCCCTATCGTGATATTGAAAGGCCGTCCAGAAGAGGCGATGACGAACGGGTTCAGGTGGACGCCCCACGGCGCGTTAATCGTGCCGCCGACGAGAAAGCGGTGGCGCGTGTCGAATGAAGCACGACCATACTCGGAACTCAAATCATACTGGTTGGCAGGAAACGACCCCGCGCCGTCCGTGTCGCTCTCGGCTTTGCTCAGAGCGTAGCGCATAAAGAGAGAGAAGTGACGGTTGAGACGATTGCCCGCGCCTAAGATTAACTGATTCTGATTGAGCCGCCCGCTCGATTCGTACTCGTAAATATTGCCGGCATCTCCGAGCGGACGCAGCCCGCTCCCCTGCACGCCGCTCGTGAAAGTTCCCGGCAGCGGCGCGTTGATGT
The DNA here is from genome assembly GCA_964246705.1 of uncultured Pyrinomonadaceae bacterium. Classification (GTDB taxonomy): domain Bacteria; phylum Acidobacteriota; class Blastocatellia; order Pyrinomonadales; family Pyrinomonadaceae; genus DASZCR01. Next base: position 11,324 of record CAXTRQ010000182.1, on the reverse strand, counting down.
TGCGCGCCCGCAGGAGATGGAGAGCGCGCGAATTGATGTACGTCACCGAGAACGTCCAGTCGGAAAAAAGCTGCCGTTCAAGGCTGAGAGATGATTGAATCGTATAAGGAGCCTGCAAGTTATCAGCCATGCGCCACGTCGTCTGCGGAAGCGCAAACGACGTGAGACTCGCCGCCGTGGAAACATTCGTCACACTGCCGACGGTGAATTGCGCGAGGTCTAAAACGGCCGGGTCGGTGACGAGAAATTGCTGCTGGTTGACGCCGTTGAAGCGGTTCGACTGTAAGCTCAGGTCTTCGCCGATGCGGTCGTAGAAGATACCGAAGCCGCCGCGCACGACCGTCTTCGCTTGTCGTCCGCCGCCAGCGCCCGGCGACCATGCGAACGAAAGGCGCGGCGCGAAATTCAGACTGCTCTCGATATTCGTCTGCGTCTCGTAACGCAACCCGGCGGAGAGCGTGAAGTCAGGCCGGATGCGCCAGTCGTCTTGTACGAACGCGCCGAAGTCCAACTGGGTGACGCGCGCTTGCGGGTCGCCGCCCGCAATCGTGAACTGCGTTGCGCCGCCGCCCAGCGCGCGCACACTCGCGGGCGAGAGTCCCTGCTGCTGCAAAAGCAGTGTGCGACGATAACGCTCGATGCTCGTAATGGGGACGACGACAGGTTGCCCCGTCGCGTCGAGCACCACTTGATTATTCGCGTCGAGTTGGGGCGCAGTGCCACCGGCAAAAGTGAACGTGCCCGCGAAGTTGTTCGGAGACGTGTCCGTGAGCGAGACGCCCCGCAGCCGCCCGCCGAATTTCACCGCATGAGTGCCCAGTGCCCACGAAGTGTTATTCGACAACTCCCAGCGATTCTCGCGGTTGGAGGACAGCCCGACCTGCGAGCCGCCGCCCGTGAAGGCGTCGAGCACGCGAATGGTCGGGAGGGAACTGTCGCCCTCCTGCTCGCGGTCGCTGCGTGCGAACTGAAAGCGCGTCTCGCTGATGACGGACGGGGAAAGAATTGCGGTCTCCGTCAGTTGCAGCGTGTGCTGTGTCGTGTTGGTATCAAAAGCGCGCGACAGCAGATTGAAGTCGCCGATTCCGGCGTTCTCGCGCGCGGAGCGGGTGTAGGTGTAGCGCCCGACCAGTGTGTTCGTGGCGTTCAACTGGTAATCGAGGCGCGGGCTGAAGGTTGTGCGCGTCTGCGGCGTCAGCACCGCCAGATTGAGCGGCGTGATGTTGAGCGACGGATCGAGAATGGTCGCGTTGATGATGTCGTTGTCGTCAACTTCGCGGCGCTCGAAGTCGAAGAAGTAAGAAGCCTTCTTCGAGATGATAGGGCCGGAGGCGTTGCCGCCGTACTGGCGTGACTGGAAGGGCGCGCGGTTCGGCGCAAACGGATTGCGCGAGTTCAAACTCTCGTCGTTAAAATTGAAGAACGCTTGTCCACGAAATTTGTCAGTGCCCGGCTTGGTGAGAATTTCGATGCGACCAAAGCCAAGGCGGTCGTATTCGGCGGCGAACGGATTCGAGTTGACGCGAATCTCGCGGATGGATTCGCGCGGCGGAAGACGCCCGCCCGTAAAACCGTCAATAAAGATTTGGCCGCCGTTAGGCCCTGCGGATGGGCCTGCCAGCGCTTGCAGCGCGTCGGCGAGATCGTCCGGGTCGTCGGGCAGAGCTTCGATGTCCGCGCCGCGCAGGACAATCGCGCCCGCGTTATTGTCCGGGTCGGTGCTGACCGGCGCTTCGGAGGCGACCGTGACCTCCGTCTGCTCGATCATCACGCTGAGGGTGATGTCGAGAGCTTGGCTTCGCTCCGCCGGGACCGCGACGTTCGCGTTTTCGTAAGCGGCGAAGCCTGCGGTCTGTGCGCGCACGATGTACGTCCCTGCGGCGAGACCGCTCAGCACATAGCCGCCTTCGTCATTAGTCTTGGCGGTCTTCTCTGCGCCCGTCGCATCAATCGCCGAGACGGTCGCGCCGATGATTGCGCCGCCGAATTGATCTAGGACGCGACCACGCAAGGTTCCGCCTCCGCCCTGCTGCGCCCACGCGCTCGTCGCCATCAGAATCAGTAAAAGCGCGAAAGCGGCGCTCTGTTTTAACAATCGTAAGGATAAATGCATTACTAAACTCTTCCCCCTGACTGAGCCTCTTATTTGTCGTCCTTGTTATGCCGTGCGTCATGTTCGGCAACTTTTTCGTCGAAGCGCTTTTGCTGCTCAGGTGTGAGCAATGCGCGTATCTGCGCGCGCGAGTTCTCACGCAACTCGTCGTAGCGCGGGCCCACTTCGGTGCGGAGCGCGCGATAGTTGTTGCGCGTCTGGTCGAGAATCGCGCGAATCTCGGTCGCCTGTTGATCGCTCAGGTTAAGGTCGCGCCGCATGTGTTCAAAAACGTCTTCCTTACCGCGACGGTCGCGCATGTCCTGTCCCTGACCTCTGGCGTGCAAACGATACGCGCTGTCGAGAAGTGCGCCGGTCAGGCAGCCGAGGATGAAGATACCCAGCACCACGAGCCAAATTTTGAGTCGAGTCTTGCCACGCGTCGTCATCTCGAAGCGTCCCCCTCGTCTTCATTCATAATGGTCGCCAGCACTTCGTCGCTCGACAGCGCACTTTGATCTGCGAAAACTACGTGCTCGATTCCCGTATCGGGCGCGCCGAGCAGAGCTTCGTCCGTGAAGATGCCCAAAGGCTGCGGGTTGGCAGACCAGAACAGGACGAAGGCGAAGACCGCGACCAGCGCCATCGCCGGGGCGGAACGCCAGACGACGCCGAGTAGCGCGAGCCAACTTTCGCCCGCTTCGCGCCGCTCACGCTCAGCTTCAATCCGCGAGCGGAGACGCGTGTAGAGAAACGGTGACGAGGCGGCAACCTCCGCTTCCGTATCGTTCGAGGCGGAGGCACGCATGACCGCGCGACCGAGCAGGTCGAGTTGCTCATCCGTCTCGCGCCGGGTCTTTTTGTCGGCCATTGTCTTTCACCCACTCTCTCAGGCGTTGTCTTCAAACGCCTGTATAAATAAAGACGTGCACTTGAGGCTGGCGGTTACAGAAATCTTTTAAGCGTGCGTCGCAACGAAGCACGCGCACGATGCGCGCGCACCTTGACCTTTGAAGCTGACCAACTGTTTGATTGTGCGATCTCGGAGACGGACATCCCCTCGACATCGAGCATGACGAGCAACAGGCGGTCTTCGGGACTGAGACGCGAGAGCAGCTTGCCCGCTAAATCCCGCGCGACCGTGGCGGATTCGATGTTGCCATCCGCTCCCCCCGCATGCATCTGCTCTTTCAACCATGTCGCCTCCGCTTCAGAGACATTACTTATCGCGCTTTCGGGTCGCCGCTTGATGCGCCGCAATTCGTCGTAGGACGCGTTAAAAGAGATGCGCGCAATCCAAGAGGCGAACGATGCGTCCTGCTGGTTGGAGAAATCTCCGAGAGCGAAATAGGCTTTCGTAAAACTCTCCTGCACGACCTCTTCGATCTGTTCGCGCTGGCGAAAAAAACGGCTCGCGATAAGCGCGACCCGCCGCCGGTGACGATTGAAGAGTTCCTCAAACGCCGTTTCCTCACCCGCGACGACGCGCGCCACAAGCTCAACGTCCGACGGCTCGGCGGCTGATCGCGCGAGCGATTGGAGAGTCGAAGAATCGGAGTTGTCTGCCATCTCGTCCAAGAGTTGTTAGCTGCCAGCAGCATACTCCGCATCTTCACGGAGGGCTAAACCCGACACTTTCTCATACTCCATAAATAAAGAATCGGCAGCTCTCTGTTTGCCGGAAAGCTGCCTTTATCCGAACTGTCTCTGTCAGCGCAAATCTTCAGCCGGTTTTAGCGGCGATGATACCTGTGCGCATTGCGGTCGCGCACTGTGATTAGTTGCGGTAGACGCGCCTGCCGTTCGGCAAGATGGTGACGATTCTACCGTCGCGGGTGCGGAAAGTCCGCGCGCCATTCATCTGTGGATAGCCATATCTGCCGCGCGGGCTGCGGACGATGCGCCTGCCGTTCGGCCAGACGACTACGGTTCGACCATTCGGGCGACGAGCGACGCGTCTGCCGTTCTGATAGACGGTTACCGTCCTGCCACTGCGCGTCCGGTAGGTGGCTTGCGCCGAAGCGGTCGCCGATAGGCCGACCACCAGCGCACACATCACGAATGCCATCCTGAGCTTACTTTTCATCATTGTCCTCCACTAAATTGTTGTAGGGAGAGACAGGTCTGTGTCCGGGGAGACTTCTAACTTTTGTGGAAGCCGACGCGCGCCCTCTGCTTATCAGAGAGGACGCGCGCCCGCGTCCCTCGTGTTGGCTTACTTATTTTGGCCTGCGCCTGCGTTGCGACGGTTGCGCCATTCCTGTCGCTTCTGCTCGTGCTGCTGGCGCTCGGCTGCGAGTTGAGCTTTCTGTTCCGCCGTCAGCACGTTGTACATCTCGGACATCATCCGCGCATGCGCCACTTCGCGCTCGACTTGGGCATTGGCACGCGCCTGCGCTGCCGCGCGCACGGCGGCTTCGTCAAACGTGCCGCCATTGAACATGTCGAAGCCGCCGCGACGCTCTCCGCGCTCCGGTTGGGCTTTGTCGTTCTGGCGGTAACGCGCGGCGATCTGCCGCATCTGTTCCTTTTGCGCATCCGTCAGGTTGAGCTTTTCGGCAAAGCGACCGCCGAAGCCGCCTTCCATGCCGCGACCGTGATGGTCTTTACCTTCGCCGCCGCCCTGCCAGTGACGCCCCGCGTGTTCTTTGTCGCCGTGTCCCTGAGTTGTTTCCTGCTGCGCGAATCCGACCACTCCCGCCAGCAGCATCGTCCCGGCCAGTGCCAGTCCGCCCATAATCTTCCTTGAACCATTTAGTTTCATCTGTCTTAATCTCCAAGCTAATGAATTATCGTTTGAGCCGTATCAGATACGTAGGAGAGAATGACATCCCAATCCGGCCAGTCAATATGAAAGACGCACGGCGACCGCCAACGGTTACATTTATTTCCAAGCAGCACGCCGCCGCTTTTCCTTTTCACCGAGATTGGCGACAATTGAATCTTAAAACTCTGTGCAATCGCTTCACATTACAGGAGGGAAAGTATGCAGGTAGCGGATAAAGAAAAGCTTGAAACAAAATTGGATACGGGAATGCGCCGGTCGCGTCGAGCGTTCTGCGCGTGGCTGCTCTGCGCTCTGGCGCTCGGCGCGACGGCTCCCGGCTGCGCCGCCCAGACGACGCCAAATCAGACAACGCCAAATAAGAGCGCCGCGCAAGATAAGAGTGAGACTATCGGCGAGGTTGTTATTACGCCGATTATGCACGCGAGCTTGCAGTTGGAGTACGGCGGAAAAGTGATTCAAGTTGATCCGACGAGTCAGGGTGATTACTCCAAAGCGAAACAGGCCGACCTGATTCTCGTCACAGACATCCACGGCGATCATCTTGACCCGGCGGCCATCTCGCGTATTCGCAAAGCGGGTGCGCCGGTCGTTGCGCCCGCCGCCGCCGCACCAAAGATTGAGAACCCGACCGTGATAGCGAACGGCGAGAGCAAGACAGTCGCCGGTCTCCAGATAGAAGCAATCCCGATGTATAACCTGCAACGCGGCCCCGCGCCGGGACAACTCTTTCATACTAAAGGGCGCGGCAACGGCTATATTCTCAGTCTCGGAACAAAGCGCGTCTACATCGCAGGCGACACCGAATGCACGGCGGAGATGCGCGCTTTGAAGAATATTGACATCGCGTTCATCCCGATGAACTTGCCTTACACGATGCCGCCCTCCGAAGCGGCGGAATGCGTCAAGGCGTTCAAGCCGAAGGTCGTCTACCCATATCACTATCGCGGCCAGAATACAGAGGAGTTCAAGGCGGCGCTCGCCGGAGAGCCGATTGAGGTGCGCCTACGCGACTGGTATCCGGCGGGCGAGAAAAAGTAGTTTTGAGAGGGTCGTTTAACTAAGACTTACCGCCGCAGGACACAGTAAGGAGGCACAGAGTTTTAAGACTCAAGATTTCGGATTCCAGATTTGAAAATTGAGATTTGAAATTTGTATTTTCCCTGTGCAATCTCCGTGTCCTGCGGTGGTGATTTTCAACCAACCGGACAATCTAATGACGGCGGCAACAATTACTCCGGCACGAGTGCGAGACGAAAGCCCATCGCAGACCATTCGGCATCGCCTTCGACTTCGTTGATGTAGGAAAAATCGCCGGGCGCGTTTGAGCCGACGCCGTAGCAGGTCGCGTTGCCTTGCGCGTCGCGGTAGAAGCCGAGTTCGAGCGTCTCCGTGGCGCTCCATTCGGGATGAAAGATTGTGCCGACGAGGTTGAAGACGGCGGGCGGACAGACCGTGACGCGGTAGCCTGCGGGCAGCAGCGTGCGCGCTCGCCAGTCTGCGTTGACGACGCGGATGAACTCACGCAAGCTGAGATAATTGTGAGCGTAACGCGTGCCGTTCATCATCCCGGCAAGCCCCATGTACGGGGCGAACGGATCGGCGGTGGCGTCGTGTCCGTAAGGCGTGCCGTAAAATTGCCGGTTGCCCGGAAGATAACGCGGCTTCTCGGTCGTCTCCACGCCAATGATGCGCCCCTGATGCAGGCGATGGCCTTCCGTGATGCGCTCACGGTAACTCGGCCCGTGCTCATGCGGCTTCGCGAAATCTCGCGTCCGCATCGGATAGAGCCGCGCCAGATAATTTTCATCGAGCGGAACGGCATCCGCCGACGGAATGATGTGCCACTCGATATTGAAGTGACTAAAGCTCTCCGCAAGCTCCGGGCGCAGTTCAAATTTCGCGGCGTCCGGGACGAACAATTCCGTCTCAACTCCTAGCGCAAAGAACGCGCCGAGTTTACCTGCTCTCTCTTCCTGCCAGCCGCCCATGTACATGCCCTCCCTCTCAAGTTGTGAACTAAACGGCACTGTAATACATTTATTCGCAAACTTCTTGTAATACAAAGCAACGAGGCAGAGAATAGAGTCATCCCCTTATATCCCCTGAAAAAATTGCTGGCCGGAGACGAATTTCGTAACCGGAAGCCGGTTCTTGCCGTCTTCAAATATAAAGGGCAAAAAGGGCTATATATGGTTTGTTCACTTGTCTCCCACAGAATTCACGCTGCCGCGCTGTTCGGCTTGATGCTTGCCGTCTCGCTCGTTGGCGCGGCCTGTGGGCGTTCTGAATCCAAGGCCGACGCGAAGGAAAGCGCAAAGGGAGCAGCGGCTTCGGAGAAGGCTGACGCGGCTCCAATTCAAATCACCACGGCGAAGGCGGTCGCGCGTGAAGTGCCGTCATACGTTCAGGCGACGGGGAGTCTCGTCGCCGACGAGACTTCGGATGTCGCGCCGCAAACTTCCGGACAGGTGGTGGCGACTCCGGTCGGCGTCGGCGCGTTCGTCAGGCAGGGCGACGCAATCGCGCGCTTGAATGACAGGGATGCGCGCCTGCGTCTGCAACAGGCGGAAGCCGGTGTCCAGCAGGCCATCGCGGGCGTCAGGCAGGCCGAGGCGCGTCTCGGTCTGGGTGCAGGCGGAAACTTCGACGCCAGTTCGATTCCCGAAGTTCGTAGCGCAGGTTCCAGTCTCGAACAGGCGCAGGCGGAACTGCGGCTCGCCGAAGCCAACGAGAAACGCTACCGCGAACTCGTCGAGACGGGCGATGTCGCCGTCAGCGTCTACGACCAGTACCGCACGGCGAGAGACACGGCGAGGTCGCGCGTCAACGCCGCACGCCAGCAGTATGAAGCAGCGGTCAATACCGCGCGGCAGAGCAATCAAGCTATTCAGACAGCGGAATCGGCGGTCGCGTCGTCACGCGCACAGGTCGCCATCGCGCAGAAGGCGGTCAGCGATGCGGTGGTTCGCGCGCCCTATGCAGGTTATATCAGTAATCGCCCCATCGCCGTCGGGGAGTACGTCACTCCGGCCTCAATCGTGGCGACGGTGCTGCGGACTAATCCGGTCAAGTTGCAGTTGCAGGTCGCCGAAGCCGACGTGCCGTACATCAATCCCGGCATGGGCGTGTCGCTCGAAGTTGATGCCCACCGCGACCGGAAATTCGCCGGACAGGTGACGGCAGTCAATCCCGCGATTGACCCGACATCGCGCGCCGCGACGGTCGAGGCGGAGGTCGAGAATAGCGACAATGCGTTGCGCTCCGGGATGTTCGCCACCGCGCGCGTCGTTCGTCAGGGCGGCAATCATGCCGTCTTCGTGCCGCGCTCCGCCGTCTTCTCCGACCAGAACACGCAATCGTACCGCGTCTTTGTGATTCAGGGCGACGCGGCGAAACTGCGCGTCGTGCAGATCGGCACGGAAGAGAACGACACGGTGCAGATCATTTCGGGCGTCGAGGCGGATGAGACGGTTGCCACCAGTAACCTCGAACAACTTTACGAAGGCGCGAAGGTCAGACAATGAATTCAGAGTTCAAGGATTCAAAGTCAAAAGCCGTCTTGAATCCTGCGCGATGAAAAGCAGGCTGCAACAGCCGAACAGCAAACTTTGAACTTCAACCTTTAAACTTTGGACTGAGATTTAGTTATGCAGAAGTTAGCTGAAATTTGCGTGCGGCGTCCGGTGTTCGCCACCGTCATCATTCTTATCTTGACGGTGGTGGGCGGATTCTCTTTCTTCACACTGGGCGTTGATCGCTTCCCGAAGATTGATATTCCGACCGTCTCCGTCTCGACCACCAATCAGGGCGCTGCGCCGCAAGAGATTGAAACCGAGATTACAGACATCATCGAAGGCGCGGTGAACACTGTGCCCGGCATTGACGAAATGCGCTCGTCCTCGGCGCAGGGACGCTCGAACGTCACGATCAACTTCAATCTCGAAAAAGACCCAGACCTTGCGACGCAGGAAGTGCGCGACAAAATCAGCACAGTTATCAACCGGCTGCCGGAGACCGCCGACCCACCCGTGGTCAGAAAGTCAGACCCCGATTCGCAGCCCGTCCTCGTCTATGCCATCAGCGCGCCGCGCTCGTCCATCGAACTGACCACCCTCGTCACGAAGCAGGTTCAGGAGCGCATTGAGTCAGCCGACGGCGTTGGCGAAGTGGTGGTCTTCGGCGGACGCCTGCGCGAGATTAAAGTCTATGTAGACCCGGATCGCTTGCGCGCTTTCAATTTGTCTGTGACCGAAGTCTCGAACGCCCTGCGCGCTCAAAACCTCGAACTGCCCGGCGGGCGCTTGGACGAAGGCGCGCGTACGGTCACGCTACGCACGCTCTCGCGCATCACCAAAGTCGAAGATTTCAACGACATCGTGATTACGACGAGGAACGGGTATCCCGTCAAGGTGAAGGACATCGGCCGCGTCGAGGATAGCGGCGTTGACCCGACCTCGGCGGCGTCTCTGGACGGCGTGCCCTCGGTTTCGCTCGGCATTCGCAAGCAGTCAGGCGCAAACACCATCGCCGTCATCAACAACGTGAAGCAACGTATGGCGGAGATTCAACCGCTGCTGCCGCCCGATCTCAAGGTCGCCGTGACGCGCGACCAATCGGAATTTATCGAAACCTCTCTGCATGCCATCGAGGAACATTTGGTGGTGGGCGGGTTGCTCGCCGCCCTCATCGTCTTTCTTTTCCTGTGGAATTTCCGTTCGACGATTATCGCCGCGCTCGCCATCCCGACTTCGATTATCTCCGCCTTTGCGCTCATCGCATTGTTCGGCTATTCACTCAATCAGATGACGATGCTGGCACTGACGCTGATGGTTGGAATCGTGATTGACGATGCGATTGTCGTGCTTGAAAACATCTACCGCTTCGTTGAAGAAAAGGGGATGCACCCGTTTCAAGCGGCGATTGAAGGCACGCGCGAAATCGGCCTCGCCGTGATGGCGACCACTCTCAGCTTGCTCGCCGTTTTCATCCCCGTCGGATTCATGTCGGGCATCGTCGGTCGCTTTATGTCCTCGTTCGGTCTGACCTCCGCCGCTGCCATCGCCGTCTCGTTGATCGTCTCGTTCACGCTGACGCCGATGCTGGCGGCGCGCTGGATCAAGCCGCCGAAAGTGGCGATTACGCCGGAAGGCGTGCCCGTCGGCGCGTCGGGCAGTGGCGGCGCAGGTCGCCCCGGTGAAGAGGAAGGGCAACAGTTGACGGCATCAGAGCACGAACAGGAGAAGCACGATAATTCATCAAAGAGCGGGCGCTTCTATCGCCCGATTGACCGCACTTACATGTGGATGCTGAAGTGGTCAATGGCGCATCGCTGGGTCGTCGTCCTCGTGTGCGCCGTGGTCATCGCCTCAATCTGGCCGCTCTACAATTTCGTCGGCTACAACTTTTTACCGGACGAAGACGAGTCGGCTTATCAGATCAACTTGCGCGCGCCGCAGGGCACGAGCCTTCCTGCGACGCAGTCAATTCTTGAGCGCGTCGCGCGCGACGTGCGCGAACAAATTCCCGGCGTCGAGAGCACGCTCGTCAACGCCGGCGGCGGCGGCGGCCCGAGGGCGCCGAACTCCGGCTCCGTCGCGGTGAGGCTCAAGCCGGGGTCCGGCCGCTAGTTTTCGCAGACCGACCTGATTCAGCAGACGCGCGACATGATCCGAAAAAGGAAGTATCCGAAAGAGTACGTGATTACCGCGTCCGGCACATCTTCCATCGGCGCGAGTATCGGCGGCGGCGGGCGCGGCGGGTCTTCTCTGGGTTTCTATATCAGCGGCCCGGACATTAAAAAGCTCGACGAGTACTCGAACAAGCTGATCGAACGCATCAAGAAGGATGATAACTTCCGCGACGCCGACCGCTCGCTTCAACTGAGCAGCCCGGAAGTGCGTATCATCATTGACCGCCAGCGCGCCGCAGACCTCGGCGTGAAAGCGGGCGACGTGGCGCAGGCTTTGAACACGCTCGCCGCAGGGTCGCGCGTGAGCACTTTCAGCGAAGGCTCGGATCAATACGACGTGGTGGTGCGCGCAGGGGAAGAGTTCCGGCGCACGCGCGAGAATTTGAGTAACTTTACGGTGGCCTCGGCTTCGGGCGGCACGGTCGGTTTAGAGAAACTCGTGCGGCTTGAAGAGGGCGAAAGCCCCGCCTCGATTGATCGTCTGAACCGGCAGCGGCAGGTCACGGTCTCGGCGAGCCTCGCGCCGAACGGCTCGGAAGCCGACGGCCTCGCCGCCGTCCAGCGTTATGCCAGCGAACTGAACATGGAAGCCGGTTATCGCACGGGCGTCACGGGTCAGTCCAAGGAATTGCAGCGCGCGAACCAGTCTTTTCTGCTGGCGTTCATGCTGTCGTTTATCTTCATGTACCTGATTCTGGCCGCGCAGTTCGAGTCGTTTATACATACCGTGACAATCTTGATGACGCTTCCGCAAA
>CAXTRQ010000181.1:0-12023 GCA_964246705.1 uncultured Pyrinomonadaceae bacterium | reverse complement strand
CCACTCGGCGAGCGTTCTCTCTGAACTGCCGCTAAAGCGTCACCTGCCGCCGCTGAGTACTCGATAAGTGCCATTTCGGCGGCGGTGGCAATATCCTCTCGGAGGTCGGCATCCGGCGAGTAGGCGAGCTTGCGGAGCCGGTACGCGATTTTCATGCGCTCGCGCTGGTCGGTCTTGATAAGCTCGCTTTGAATCCAGCTAAGTACATCTCGGACTCCGTAATGAATCTGGGGCAAGCGCTGGCGGGTTTTGGCTTTCTTGTCAGTCGTTGTATCTTTCGGCATAACTTTCCCTTCGTTAAGAGATCGGTAGGAAGTTGAAAGAGGGGCTTAGAAAGCGACAACTTTCCAAGCCCTTCGCCTTTAGTGCGACCTTCTCTGCGACATCAAAGCCGTGTGAACTGTCAGAGCAGCCAGCAAGTGCTTGCAGACTATCGGCACACGATTGCCGTGCATCGGGCTACCGGCTTCGCATGAACACGTCCCGAACTTCTTACCGTTGACCACCTCAAACATCACGACATAGCGAGTGCCGCGCGTGCGGTTCGTGACGACGTACTCGCGGAAGCGCAAGGGTTGCACAATTCGCTCTTTGCGTGCCCGCTCGATGGCTTTGGTGAACTGCTCTCTTCTCTGAATCTGGATCATGGCTTTGTGTCCCTTCTCTGTGATGTCCTAAGCTGACAATCATTAGCGTACGCGGTAATGATTAAGCCGACATAAATCATCATCGGACGCGAAGATATTTATCTTTACATGCAACTATCGTGTGCGGTAGTCTTTCCGCCTATGAGCAGAGAACTATCAACGGCACAAGTTGCCGAGCGATTCAACGCGAGCGCGGTGACAGCCCGCCTGTGGTGTCGGCGTGGGCTTTTTCCAAATGCTTATGAACTGGACACGCCGCGCGGGAAGGTATGGATGATTCCTGAAAGTGACCTGAGCGGCTTCGTGCCTCCAAAGCCTACCGGCAGACCGAAGACCATCCAGGCCGAAGAGAAGCCAGCGCGGAAGCGAGGTGCGAAGGGATGAGCACGGAAGAACCACTACTGAAACTCGAAAACTCTTTTTCCACACTGGCGGAACTTGCTCGTCGGTCAGAAGAGAGAACCGACACGCTCATCGAGTTGGCGCGCAACCATGATGAGCGCATGGACGACTTTGATAAGAAGCTAGCCGCGTTGGTGGAAGCGCAGGCACGCACAGAGGCTAACCTATCCGCTTTGACGGTCATCGTGACTGATTTAGGCAGAGCGCAGAGCGAGACTAACGCGCGGCTTGACCGGCTGACCGAAAACGTCGATAGATTCATCGCAGGGCAGAACGGAGGCGCGAAGGGATGACCGGCGAAGAGATGGAGAGAGCAGTAGAGTTTCTCATCCAAAGCCATGCCGATTTCGATTCTCGGATGGGGAGTTTGGCTCAAAGAGTGGAAGGGTTAACGCAAGGCATGGAAGTCTTAACCAAAAACGTCGAAGAGCATACCCGCCAGATAGCCCAGACGGATAAGCAGCTTGAGACGTTGATTGAAACCCAAAACGAGTTCACGCAATTTGTCATGCGTCATATCGAAGCGCAGGGCGAAATCAACAAGCGCACCGACGAGCGATTGAATGTTCTTATCAATACAATCGAGAAGTACGTCGCGGGGCAGGGCAGGCAGGGATGAAAGCAATCCGCGTAAACAGTCAGGAAGAACGTGGGGGACGAATGTCAAAGGGTTTGCTCATCGGGACGGTGTTCCTGTTAACGATTTATGGCTGCACAATCTCGCTTCGAGCACAGGCGACGAACAGTGCAAATGACGATTCCGGCTACGCGTTGCGGCGCGGAACGAATGAGTTCGGCGTGTGGGGCGGCGGCGCTTTTTCAGCCACCACCGCGTTCGGCGGACTACACGAAGACGAAGCCGCAGATAGGGGATTTGCGATGGCGGCCTTCCGCTATGGGCGAACGCTCGCCGCAAATAAGCGCATGGCGCTGCAATACACGCTGGATGCGATTCCGTTGGCGATGGCGGTCGGCAATATCACGTCGGCGACGAGAGCGACGCCCGACGGCGCGATTATCTCGGCGCGGCGCGAGGCGGTTTATGGCGGTGGACTGACCCCGCTCGGTCTGCAACTGGACTTCGCCAACAGTTCCCGCGTCAAGCCGTTCGTGCATGCGAATGCCGGCGGCATCGCTTTCACCAGTCCCGTCCCCTTGCCTGACGCCTCGCGTTTTGTCTTCACGCTCGAAGCAGGCAGCGGCGTGCGCGTCTTTACTTCCGAGCATCGGGCCGTCACGCTTGGCGTCCGGTTGCATCATATTTCAGACGGCGACCGTGCAGGGTCGAATCGCGGCTTGAATCAATTTATCTTTTACGCGGGATTCTCGGTATTCAAGTAGTTCGAGAACAGTTCCGATGTAACACCTTAACCGGACAGGAAAGAATTCTTTCGATGACCAGTGAAGTGGGCTGGTTTCGCACGCTATGCCGCTTCCCCGCTCGTTTTGAGCCTTGATCCATATCCGGGGGGCCGGATTCAACACAGGTCATTTTTGAGCAAGTTTTAGGAGTTGTGATGTCCAACACAAAGCTGGAAAAAGTTATGGAAGAAGCAAAGGAACTCACGCCGGATGAGTTGCAGCACGTCCGCGCTCTGGTTGATTCCCTTCTGAATGAGCCGGCGCTGCCGAAGGTTTAGCCACTGACGATCCTAACAGTCATCCACGATTGTGGAGGAATGACATTGAAAACTATCGTTATTGCGAATCATAAAGGCGGCTGTGCGAAAACTACGACCGCCCTCAATCTGGCAATCGTGCTGGCGAATCAAGGCTCCCGCGTCTTGGCGGTTGACCTTGACCCGCAGGGCAATCTCTCCGTAGCGCTCGGCACTGATCTGCAAGAACTGGAATCCACCCGCTGCACTTCACGCCGTATGGCTCGACCAGCGCGGTGACCTCGCGGCCTACGTGATGAGAGCGCGCCCGCGTCTCGACCTCGTTCCCGCTTGTCTTGACCACGACGCTGAAACACTGATTGAAGGCCAGCCGGTCCCGCGCGATCTGCTTCTTAAGAACAAACTATCCTCCGTCCGCACGGGCTACGACTACTGTGTGATAGACACGCCGCCTTCCCTTCGCGCCCCGACTTTGAATGCGCTTTTCAGAGAACTTCCGGTGAATCCAAGACTTCTATTAAGACAAGTACTGAGATTGATGATGAAGTTTTAGCCTTATCGAACATGATAAAGGTTTTCGGCGAAGCTACGCAGAAGCTAACAGGGAAGCCGCTCAAACCTTCGGAGCATGAAAAGTGGGGTGAGGTCGCACGCGTGCTTGTCGCCGAATTAGAGATCGCCGCTGCCCGAATAACAGTTTCATCCGTACCATCGTTTCTCGCCGAGCACCTTCGGCGAAGACTCTGGAAGATGGATAAGAAACAGGCACGCGCCGAAGGCAAGGAGTTGCCGGATGAAACTGTGGCCGATGCTCTGCAAGAGAATGTAAGAAGGGCCGGAGAAGGGTGTCGCAAAGTGTAAGCACGAGAAGTTGAAGGGATAAGCACCAGCGGCTTGAATTGGCGAAGAAGCAAAACGGGGAATCCGGCTCTGATAAGAACTCACTTGATTAACAGTCTCACGGCAACTGAAAGCGCCTCCTGCCGCCTTTTCCGATAAGGTCACTTATTTGTTGACAGGTTCAAAGCGCGGATGTACTCTACGGCTAACCTCCAAGTTTTAGTTGACGGCACTCGACTCCTCCACCTGTTTTATTAACTTCGTTTAGTCCCCAAATGATAGTCATGACGCGCGTTCCTCCGTCGCTCCGGTTTTGATTTTCTCTTTCCCTCACTTGGTCAATCCCCTAACAATTTCTGGGTTGATAACAGCCTGGTTTCGGACTCCGGTGTGGAGTTATTTCCCCTCATTCCCTCATATTCGAGAAAGCTTCCTTTTCGTCGGCAGCGCCACGTTTGTCATGGTCGGTCTGATATGACAAGCATGTGCGGGACTCGAAGTGATTCTCACCAACACGCAAACGCTCGGAAACTAACTAACCTTCGCAAACGCTTCCTCAACCTCGCACGGCTTGGGCTTTCATTGGAGCAGGCTCTTTTAAGGCTATCTCCGAATCTCAGAAGGGAACGAGCAATGAAACAACTGAAGATTTCCATTGTGTTGCTGTTTCTGGCAGCCCTCGTGCTGCCTCCCGTCTTCAACCGCATCGTGCACAGCCAAACATCCGGCGCAGCTCAACCACAAATCACCGACGCCGACGAACCCACACCCACGGCTGACGAGTCTGCCAAGATGGCGGCCTCGACCGATCAGGCCAATAAAGTTTCCAGCGACGACGAGACTGCCGCTAACGCTCCCGTCGATAACGAGGGCGTCGCCGAAGGGACGACCGACACCTTTTCCTACGACCCGGACGTAGACCCGGCTGCTGCAAGTGGCAGTGGCGCGACGGCCAGCAAATCGTCCACCACAACAGAGTCGGCAGATGTCGTCAGATGTTCGCCGCCGCCTCCGGTCACGAAAGCTCCGGCGGATTTCGATAACCACACCAACGGTGCGCTTCCACAGGGCACGCCCGTGCCGCCGGGCACGATTGATGTGACGCCGGGCACGTTCGAAGGCGATAAGTTTATCTTTTCCATTGTTGACGAAATCGAGGACGGACTCGGCCCCGTCTACAACGCACAGTCCTGCCGCGAGTGCCATCAGAATCCGGTGACGGGCGCGATTAGCCAGATTAACGAACTGAGAGCCGGACACAACCTGTACTGCGACTCTTACGGAAATTGCAGTCCTCATCCCTGCTCCGGCTGCTCGACCATGTTCGTTGACGCACCCGGCGGCTCGCTCATCAACGACCGTGGGATTCCGACCAAAAACACCCATACGCCGCCGTTCTTCGGAGCTAAAGTACAGGAACGCGTGCCGCCTCTCTATACGGCATCAATCATCGGTGGCCCCCCGCTTCTCGGACAGGAGAAAGTGCGCACTTTCCGCACCTCTCTGAACACGCTGGGCGACGGTTTCGTCGAGGCCATCGCCAACCAGACACTGAAAAACATCGCCACCAACCAGGCCGCGACAACCGGCGGGGTGGTGCATGGGATGGTCATTAAGGTTCCGGTGCTTGAAGCGCCCGGCTGTAATCCCAACATTCCTTCGACCTGCCCGAAACGCATCGGACGCTTCGGCTGGAAAAATCAGCACGCCAGCCTGCTCTCCTTCTCCAGCGACGCTTACCTCAACGAGATCGGCATCACGAACAGGTTCACTCTCCATGAGAACACCTCGCTCGGTCGCTCGGTCGCACCTTTCGACCAGTTCCCCGACACGACCTTTGTCCCTTGCGACAGCGATCCGTCGAAAGATTGCGGTGAAGACCCTGAGGAGGACATCAAGGCTTTCGCTGCGTTTATGAGAGCGACGAAAGCTCCGCCGCAAGACCCGGACATTCAAGCCGCCTTCAACTCCGACATCACCATCGGCAAAAAACTCTTCTCCAATATGCCCGGCGCAGCTTTTAGCTGTAACATCTGCCACGTCCCGAAAATCCAGACCGCTCCGCCCTGCATATACATCAACGCGGGAACGTTCCTCGTCCCCAACGCGCTCGGCAACAAGATCATCATGCCCTTCAGCGATTTCCTGCTCCATGATGTAGGGACGGGTGACGGTATCGTCCAGAATGGCGGACAGAAGACCCGCAACAAAGTACGGACGCCGCCGCTGTGGGGCGTTCGCACGCGCGACCGGCTCATGCACGATGGCGAGTCTCTGACCTTCCGTGAGGCGATTTTGCGTCACGCCGGCGAGGCCACGCCAGCCATCAACGGCTTCATCAGTCTGAGTGAACCGAACAAGCGTCGCTTAATCATGTACCTCGAATCGCTCTAGACTTAATCGTCGCCCGCAAGCACGAGGACATTTTAAGTTTGAGAGGTCGTCTAAGATTTGCTTGAACGACCTCTCAAGCCACTCGCCGCCCGCGTGTGCCGTCGCACACGCGGGCTGCAAACTGACTTTCGCGCGCTCTTCCGCAAAGGGCGCACGACGAGGGAGCGCCAAGAAGTGTTGGAGAGATTGACTCTTTCATATCGGAGCACGATCATCCTGAGTCTTTGTCTCATGGTCACCACCCCGTTCTTGCTCACGGCCTGCAAGGAAACCGCCAAGCAGCCAATCAAAGACGGCTCAACAACGCCAGCGTCTCAACAGCCACAAACCGCCAGTGCCGTACCGGCGCAAACGAAACCGGACGCAAGTACGAGCGCGACATCCTCAACGACGCCGCTCTCCGATGTTCAAAGTGCGCTCAAGCGCGTCTATCACGACACGTTGATACTCGAAACGAGCCACAGCACGCCCTTCGTCGTCGGCGATTTCAACGGCGACGATTCGCCGGACATCGCAATAGTAGTCACACCGGCCAAAGGAAAGCTGCCGAAGATTAACAGCGAGTACGCGAGTTGGATTGTCGAAGACCCACAGAAAGTTTTACTGCCTGAAGTGCGCGGCGACGTGAAGCTATTACCGAAGAAGCCGGAACCTGTAGTCGTGGGGCAGTCCGACGTGCTGCTCGCGGTGATTCATGGTCATCAAAAGGAGGGCTGGCGCAATCCTCTTTCGGCGCAAACCTACCTGCTCAAGAACGCCGTCGGCAACGAGATAGCGGCCCGACAGGCCGTAGAAATAACGCGCACGGCGGCACACAGGGAAAACATGCCCCCGCTCCGTGGCGACGTAATACGAGAAGTGCTCACCGGACAAACCGGCTTTATCTACTGGACTGGCTCAAAGTACGCATGGACTCAACAGGAGAATCACTAAAGCATAACGAGCAACTGTCTCAGAGACAGTTGCTCGTTACGCCGCAATTCGCATTGTGGCGGGAGGTGGAATCATCTTGACTGACCGATGTGCGCGACGTGCCGCTAGGCGCTCCGAGGATTTCAGTGACGGATAAAGCCATGGACGCGCCACTCGGTCATAAGCCTCCATGACGCAGCAGAGCCGGATGCGCGCCTCACGCGTAGTCTGCGCTCAAGTAGTAAAGCCCTGTGTAAAGCTTCACGTAGTTTGCGGCGGGTCGCCTCCGGTGTTTTATCGCTCGTCAGGGTTTTGACGATGCGGCGGGCGAAAGTGTGGGTGTGTTTGTAGACGCGCCCGGTCGTGACGGGGACTGTATTATTCTATCGGTACATCTTCTGTTTCCTTTCTAAGGTTCGGGAGGGTTGATGTCGTGGGCGCGAGGAGTGTTACAACACTTCATCGCGCCCGTTTCACTTTAGGCAGCTTGCGCTTGCAAGGCCGTGATCTTGTCTAACAACATAGAGAAGGCAACTGACGGTGTGGAAGCGAAAGCGTACTCACCGTTCAAAGGGCTGCCTGCGTCTGTCACGTCGCCACGCTGCCCCGGCCCGTGCGCTCAACCGTAACCGCACAAGTTGCTGTAATTATTGTTTCCCACTCGAATCTTCTGAGGGTGTCTAGGTCCATCTGTTATGGAAGGAACGCAAGTGATGGGTGTTCAAGTTGTCTTGCACAATCCGTATCTTCTCCGCTACGGGGAACTTGGCAGCCAACATCCTTCATAAACAATGCATATTCGCGTTTAGTGCGCTGGTCAAAGACTCGTAAGCGTTTCCCACGCTGCGGTTCGATGGCGGCGAGCAACGCGCACGACCCGTGTTGCTCATATGCGTAATGCTACCGCGCCGCTGGCCGCGCTTTCATTGAGAGTCTCGCCACTGCCTCGCCAATGAGAAAACAGGGGCGCTCGTCGAAGCACACAACCGGACAGAGCGGAGCACGTGGCAAACTCTAAAGCCAACAGAATCTGTTCCATGCGTGCCACAAATTGCGCGTCCATCTGCCCGATGCACCTTGTTTTCTTCAGGTCTAGTTGGAGTTCGTTTTTTTAGTATCTGTCTGGGAAAAGCCATCTGGGGAGTATTACGTCCAGTCGGCGACTTCGATGCTCGGCATGGTTAATCTTCGCCGACAGATTCCGCGCTATCACTATCCGCCGGAAGAAGAAGGCAAGCCCGTGGGGCAGATGAGGCCGCGAAAGATTGATGACGATCTGATAGACGACCTGCGCGCTTTTGCAACGCACCGCTGGCCGCGCCGCACCGGACGCTCAGAGGGCGAGCGTGAGGACGCGAGGCGTCCGCCGCATTTGCGAAACGCCGCGATTGCGAAGATGACTGACCATGCACAAGTCGGGGCGGCTGTGATGACACAGAGGTATTGGGACTCGGAGCGGAAGAAAGCGGAGCGGCTGAAGCAGCAGCGGAGCAACCACGGCGGGAGATTCGTCAACAGATATTCATTAAGAGGGATAGGTAGCCACTAGATAAAGTGTCTGTTTCAAAAAGCATTTAATTCGGCACGTTACTGCTGCTCGCCGTATTTATTTCGTCAGGCGTTTTCAATCTTCAAAGCTGGGCGAGCACAAGTAGTTGGGCTTTTGGCCTCCCCGCACCTATCCATTTTCAAGACAACAAGTTTTTTGAGACCGATAATAACCACTTTGTTCTTACAGCAGCCACGACTTGCTGTTAAGGCTGCGGGTATCAAGTCCATTCAGCAGCTGGCAGAAACTTTGTTGGAGAGGCTACTGAATTTAGCTTTGCAGGTGCAAGGCATCGCGGCGCGCGTGCGATTCAGGTTTGCCGAGCTTCGGGCTGCCGAACTGTTGCGAGATGCACAGGTTGAGTTGCTGCAAACGACGATTGCGCGCATGAAGTACGATAACGGCAGCATTTCGGCGGACGAGATGGTAGAACAATCATGTGGTAAGGCGAAGGCTGACTCGGCACAGCCGCGCGACAAAGCCGGCACGAGCGGCGCGACCGGGGCGGTTGCCGGAGCGCAGCCAGACCCCGGCAGCAACCGTGATGCGAAGCAGGACGGCCATCGCACTTTCACGCGGGACGTTATGGCAATGTTAGGTGCGAGAGCGTTAAGGTAGCACGAAGTTGTAGGTCACCTCACCGGACACTTTCACCGGGTTGCCGGAGAGCAGCGTCGGGCTGAAGCGCGCTTGGTATGCGGCCTCAACCGCCGCAGATTGTAGAAGCGGGTGACCGCTGACTGCTTTTGCCTTTTCTACCCTACCCTCTTCATCAATAATGACGTTAACCGTGACGGTGCCCGAAGCTCTGGCTGCCCTAGCTATTTCCGGGTATGTTGGCAGCGGTTTTTCAATGGCTTTATCATTGAGTATTCGGCCCGAAATAATGGTTTCCGTCCGACCTGTTGTCCGTGCCTCTCCTCCGCTCAGCACCGGCGTCACCGTCACGACACGGCTAACAAGTCGACTTACCACCGGATCATACCTGAGGAAAGCAACATCAACCGGGTTGCCGGAATCGCTAAGAGAGCGCCGCAGGGAATCCTGCATCTCTTGCATTGATTTCACCCGGCGTCCGTCCAAAGACATGATCGCGTCCCCGCGCCTTAGCCCGGCCTTCTCGGCGGGAGACCCCGGCCTGACCGATGCAACGATGAATCCCTTTAGTCCGGCCTTCTCGGTGGGAGAATCCGGCTCGACCCATTCGACTATAAAGTCCATGGCTCCTGTGACGCCCCATTCATCTGATTTTTCAACCTCTTGAGCGCGGCCAAACACCGAACGATGAGCGCCGCATGTCATTGCCACAGTGAACAGAGCCGCCATACTTGCGAGCGTAATGATTAATCTTCTAGCCTTCATGTGTCCTCCTCAAACCAAATTATTGATCATCTGCACACCTAGAGCGTTAAGAGGCAGACCCGAACGTGATTTAGACACCAAAAGAATTTATTTGTTCCATAACCGCGAGACGTGGCAAGCTCGACGGGCTAGGCGATTGCGCCGTGCGTGTCTTGAGAAGCTTCGCTCTTTAGAGCGAGAGTGCCACTAGCCCCCGAACACGCGAAATGCTATATTCTGCGTGGTACTCCCCTTACTTCACAACAACTTGACAGGAGAATGAGACGGTGAACAAGAAACTGGGTTTAGTGCTGGCGCTCGTTTTGTGTCTCGGTAGCTTCGCCTTTGCGCAGGATAACGGGAACATGTCCAACAGCAATATGAATAGCGGGAACATGTCGAATGGAAACATGATGCATCAGACGAAGAAGCATCGCAAGAAAAAGCACAACAAGGGTAAGATGAACGGCAACATGAACAGCGGGAACATGAACAGCAATAATATGAACCGCTGAAGCCTCGCCGCTTCTTTAGGGTGGAGATTTGAGAAAGCCCGCCGACGCAGGAGATGCCGGCGGGCTTTTCTCTTCCCACTTGAAATGTTTCAAGTCACGCTCTCGTTGAGGCGTCGGGTTCAATGAGCTGTTAGGCGGCGTGGCTATAGGTATATCGTTCTGTTTACTTGTTCGAGCCATGACATATATGCCAAATACAATGATCAAGATGAACATTAAAATCCAATGATAATAAAGATAAAATCTCTCATACGCCTTCCAGTACCATTTGCGTCCAGATTTTACCTCATCATCTGCCGTCTTAATAGGAGCGCCTGCAATCGCTGCATCTAATCGCCGTTTATAAATGTCTCTTTGCTTTTGATAGTGGTTGATTCGTTCGTGGCATTTCACCATGCATAAGACACCAAAAGAACCTAGTAACACTAAGAATAAACCTAATGTGTGATCAGATTGATCAAGTTTCTGATCGTAACCGATTACTGCCATCAAAGCACCAGCGAGAATGAGCACCGTGTTGGCAATTGATCTTCTTTCCTCCTGAAAATGGCGAATTTGCTGGATGCTTTGTTCATACATTTTCCAGAATAAGTCGTATGGCCCTGACATAATCCCTCCAAAGTATATAGTACCAGTAGAGGCATAACGCTCAGTAGGCCGCATGATACGGTAATTCACCTTGCTATCCGCAGATTGCCGCATCATGTGGCATCATCCGTTAATCCCTGCCTTTTACCGCAACTGTCGGCCTAATCAGCCCCAAAGCCATCTTTTACGCTACCTTTTGAGATCTAATACGTGAGGCTCACAAGTGATTCGGTTAGCAGTAAAGTTCGAGCGGGCAATTTATTCCGGCGCGAGGTATTGCGACAAATAATTTATTCATCTCTCCCACCTTTCAAAAGATAGCCGCTGCGCTATGTCTTTTTCCCTTTTGCCGCTGCTCGTTCCAGATGTTCCTTTACCCTGAACTTCACAATCTTGCTTATTAAATCGAAAGGAATTGGTTTGTCCAATGGAAATCTCACCGAACTCTTCCCCTCTCTATATATAGATAGCTCATCTCTGAATTTCTCATCTCCTGCCGGTGCGGGATACAGCCCGATATGCTTTTTGTAAGCAGCAAAACTAAGTAAATTGCCTTGCAGGGTGAGGGTCGGAATGAGATATTTAATTGTTTCTTCCGCCTCCGGCACGGCTTTTCTAATCGTCAACCTCATCTTCTCCAGAATCTCTTGAACGTCAGGTGGAAAGCCCGCGATGTATTCATCAATATTCTGGGGCGCTGTTTGACTGGTTTTCATGTTTTCTCCTTCGTCATTCCTGTGAACACTCTGCACCGCCGAACGCCAATCAGACCGCTAGTCGGCGGTCATTATCATTTAGGGCAAGTGGCGGTTTAATCCTCCCGTACAGGAGTAAAATGACCGCTCACTTCTTACTCATCTGCTTTGATTCTTTCTCACTTTGCGACCTCAGATGAAATAAAGGGGCGAAGCTTGCGCCTTGCCCCCTCCTGCCTTTCCCTCACCACTGAAGTCTTTTAGCTGTGGTGTCTACGGTGATGGTGCTGCCGGTGATGGTGACGCCTGCCGTGCCGGTGGCGCGCCGAGGCGATGCTGCCGCCGGACAAAATCAGACCGACCATTACGATAGCGACGAGTTTCTTCATCGAGATGTCTCCTTTGGCAAAGAATGAAATCCTCCTCACACTTTTAAGCCAAGCTTATCAATTGTGTCAATGGTGACTTATGAAACCCACGACTTCGGTTGACAGTTGCTGCCGCAGGCAGCAACCATGCTC
>CAXTRQ010000180.1:0-12040 GCA_964246705.1 uncultured Pyrinomonadaceae bacterium | reverse complement strand
ATTTGCGCGTCAACGAGCGCCGTCATTTTCTCTTCGAGGTTTGTTAATCGGTTCTCCGTTGCATCGGCAATGTCGGAAACTGTTCCTTCAGACTTGATTTGCGCGTCAACGAGCGCCGTCATTTTCTCTTCGAGGTTCGTCAGCCTGTTCTCTGTCGCGTTGGCGAGACGCAGGACGACATCTTTCAATTGACCGATGTCAGATGAAAACAACCCCTGCTGCGCGACGATGAACTGCATTGTCTGCTGCATCTCTTCATTTGTCATTTTAACCTTCTCCTCATTTTTTAATATTGAGGGGTGGCTCAGGTTTTAATAAACAGGTGGTTCATTTTTTCACTCCGGCGATTGGCAGTTCCACCGTGATCGTCGTTCCGTCTCCCTCACGGCTGCGGACGTTTATTGTACCACCATGATCGCGGATGATTTGATAGACGATAGAGAGGCCGAGTCCGGTGCCGCCGCTCGTCGAAGAAGAGAAAGGTTCAAAGAGCCGCTCGACCTGTGCGGGCGACATGCCGCGCCCTGTGTCCGTGAAAGTGATACGCAGCCGACGATGCGGCGCGCGCCTGAGTTCGGCCCGCAGCGTTCCGCCTTCGGGCATGGCGTTGAGGGCGTTGCGCGCGAGATTCCAGAAGACTTGCTTGATGCTCGCCGCGTCAGCCAGCGCGAGCGCAGGTTCTTGTGGGACATCCGCTTCGATAAGGTGTCCGTCGCGAATCTCAGGGCTGTGACGCAGGAGCGCAAACGTCTCGCGTAGCGGTTCGCGCAGGTCAACCTCTGCGAGCGCGATGGGACGCGGGCGCGCGTAGGTGAGAAAATCCGTAATGATGCGATTGAGCCGGTCGCTCTCGCGCAAGATAATCTCCATCAACTCGCCCGCGTCGGAATCAGGCGGCATCTCTGAGCGCAAAACTTGAATCGAGCCGCGCATCGCCGCCAGCGGATTGCGTATCTCGTGAGCGATTCCGGCGGCCACGCGTCCGACCGCCGCCAGCTTGTCCTGCCGCCGCGAAGTCTCTTCCATCGTCCGCACGTCGGTTAAATCCTGAAAGGTGACGACCAGCCCCGTGCGCTCGCCTCCTTCTGTGAAAAGCGGCGAGACGCTGTAGCCAAGACGCACGCGAAAGCCATCCGCCGTCAGACATTCGTCCTCATAACGCGGACTCGCGTTGCCTTCAGCCGCCGCCTGTAGCGATTCGTCAATGTGGCTCGTGATATTGCCGAAGAGAATTGACACATCCTGCCCGCGCAAATCCGCAGCCTTATAGCCGGTCATCTCTTCGCCCGCCGCGTTCAAAGTAAAGATGCGTCGTTCGAGGTCGGTCGTGACGACGCCCGAACGGATTGACTCGACGATGCGCTCATGCAGCGCGCGCAAATCAGCCAGCGCGTGCGTCGCTTCGATTAGTTGAACGTCGGCGCGCGATTGTCTCTCGGCGAGCCAAGCGGCCAGCAGTCCGACCATCAAGTAACCGACATCGTTCAGACCGATTGACCACACCGCTTCGCCGGTAGGCAGAGAAGCCGCATCGCTTCCGCGTAGCCAGCCCAGAGAAATCGAGAGCATCACCGCCGTATAACAGAACGCGCAGCCGACCGAGAGCACCTGCGCTCCGCGCGCTCCGAGAAAAATACTTCCGACAGAGATGATGACCAGATAGAGCGCGGCGTAAGGCGAGTGCAAATCGCCGGTTCGACTGACGAGCCATGTGGCGAGCAGCACGTCGAAGAAAAATTGGAATGAGGCTTGAAGCGCGTGCGTCTGGAAAGAGAAGCGCAAGACAACGACGTAAAGCAGCGACAATCCGAGCACGACCAGCGCAATCCAGAGCACGTCGCCCGAAGGACTATGCTCCACGCCATTCAGCAGCAGCGACTTTGCCCAAAATTTACTTGCGCCCAACAACAGAGCGGCGGCCAACAGACGCCCCCCGATGAGCCACCATAATCTCCGCTCCGAACCCGTCGCTTCGACGCGTACCGCTGCTCCTGCCTCTCTCATCAACCCCAAGCCTAACACAAAAAGCGCGCTCAAAGCCGCTAAGAAGAAAGGACGCTGAGAAGACGGCTTTTTAACTTTTGCAGGGCTGCGAAGGCTAGCGGCGGCGGTGAATATTTCTTACCGGGCATTGGACGAAAATTCGACGCAATCGGATTGCCCGTCCGCGCCGCACTGAAAAACTTCGGGCGCGTATTTGAGTGTAAATTCTTTGACGTTTTTCCAGACGCGCGTCTGCCCGTACTTCTCCTTCGTCCAGCCGAGTCTGACCTTGTCGCGCCAGACACCGGCAAACGCTTTTGCTTCGCCCGCTCCCGCCAGATGGCGCGCTTCGTGGAGAAGGATCACGGCGCGTTCCGTATCGTCGGTCGCGTGCTTGAAGAAATCGGGATAGAGCGTGACGACCTGAAAGGGAAAATTAGTTGCCGCGTAAGCGTCCCCGTGTCCGAGCCAACGATTCCACCAACTGTCTGTCGTGCGATAGTTGGCGAGACGGCGCAGCAGAAAAGCGTCGCCTTCAAAACCGCTCTGTTCAATCAAGCTAATCGCGCGCCCGACGAGCACCTTCTGCTCATAACTGCCGGGCGCGGAACTCTCCAGCAGAGAGATGTAACAGAGCAGCAGCAGAAAGGCTGCGACGCCGACGCCGACGCCGACGCGCTTGACGAGGCTGCGCGGAGCCTGCGCGCCCGACTCGTCCTCAAAAGCATTCTCTTCAGAAAGCGTCTGCGTGCCGCTCGCATCGTCAATAATTAATCCCGCCCCGCAACGCCGGCATTCCTCGACGCGCGAGAAGTTCACCAGTCCGCACTGTTGGCATTTGGGGTTGGTCATAAGATTTGACGAGATGGGTGAAAAGCGCGGTTGATTTAGTTCTGATGGTGCAGAGTATTGGCGTTAGTCACCGAAGTGACGCGCTCCATTTCTTCTTTGGCCTGCTCGGAGGCAGAGCGGATGCCGGAGACGCGCAGGCGAAACTCGTCCGCATTGCTCGCGCCGCGCACGGCCTCTTCGAGCGTAATGAGACCGGATTGGAAGAGGTTGAAGAGCGATTGGTCGAAGGTCTGCATGCCGTACTGCGAAGTCCCTGCGGCGATGGCGTCGCGGATGAGCGAGGTCTTGTCCTCGTTCATAATGTAGTCACGAATCAAGCCGGTCGTGACCATCACCTCGATGGCCGGAACACGTCCCGCGCCGCGCGCCGCGCGCACGAGGCGCATCGAGATGACCGCGCGGAGGATTCCCGCGAGTTGGAGGCGCACGCTCTTTTGTTGGTGAGGCGGGAACGACGAGACGATGCGCGTCACAGTTTCGGTCGCGTCGAGCGTGTGCAGCGTCGACAGCACGAGATGACCTGTCTCGGCGGCGGTCAGAGCCGTTTCAATCGTCTCATGGTCGCGCATCTCGCCGACGAGAATCACGTCCGGGTCTTGACGTAGCGCGCCGCGCAGGGCTTCGGCAAACGAGCGCGTGTCAACGTCAACTTCACGTTGCGTGACGAAAGATTTTTTGTCTCGATGGAGAAACTCAATCGGGTCTTCGATGGTCACGATATGGCCGCCGCGCGAACAGTTGATGCGGTCAATAATCGAGGCGAGCGTCGTTGATTTGCCTGAACCGGTCGTGCCCGTCACGAGAACAAGCCCGCGCTGCTCCTCTGCAATCTTTTCGATGATGGGCGGCAAACTCAGTTCCGACATCGTCCGCACGGCGTCCGGGATGACGCGCAAGACCATGCCGACCGTGCCGCGCTGCTGAAAGATATTGGCGCGAAAACGTCCGAGGCCGGGGACGCCATAAGCGATGTCGGCCTCCGAGATTTCCTTAAAACGCTGCTTCTGCCGGTTCGACATCATCGAAAAGGCCATGTCGAGCGTGTCTTCCTGCGACAAGCGGGGCGCGTCAATGATTGGTTGGAGTTCGCCGCCGATACGCATGAAGGGGGGCGAACCGGCTTTGATGTGTAAGTCTGACGCGCCGCACTGTGCGGCGACCTTGAGGAGGTCGTTAATTTTTATGGGCATAAGAGGGGGTTCGTGAACCTGACAGAGAGATGTGTTTGAAATTTTCAGACGTAGTATCGGGGATGCAACTGGCGAATCATTTCGCGGTGCGAATCGGGAAAGTTCAGGGAAGCGTCAAGGCGGTGGACTTTATCCGGCAGGTGCGCCGCAGGAAAGATTAAAGCCCAACGGACGCCAAAAGCATTCTAGCCTGCATGTCAGACGTGCGTCAACGATTAACAGGTAGAGCGTTTCGAGATGGTTGCAGGCGGGGAGTGAAAGGTATTGAAGAAAATGATTGTTGCTGCTATGTTGCGCGCTGCAATTCCAGACCTCCGTCGCTTCCGTGCCGGAGCCAAGACAAGGAGGCGGATGCCGCTCCCTCCGAGTCTCAATCTCACAAGTTTTGTCTCTACCACGCGCGCTCGAAAAGCTTCGTGGCGCACCTGCCGGACGCTCATCGAGCTAACATCATTTAGAGGAGAAGAAGCGGATGGGAAACGACCCTCAGCCAGACCAGATGCCGCGCGACGGCCACCCGGCTCCAACATCTCCACCAAATACTACGGCATCCGGTCAGTTGCCCAACCAGTTCGGTCAAGTATTTGAAGTCGAGTGGGGAGAGATTCTTCTACGGCGCAAGGAACAGAAGTATCCACAACAAGAGGTCGAAGACCCGGAAACTTCTTCCGCGCCTCCGAAAAACCTCGTCGGTCTGGCGCTCTCAGGCGGCGGCATCCGCAGCGCGACGTTTTGTCTGGGGTTGGTACAGGGGCTACATAAAAAAGGCGTCTTGCATCTCTTCGATTACCTGTCGACCGTTTCGGGCGGCGGATATTTCGGGGGCTGGTGGAGCGCTTGGCTTGAGCGCGGCGGTCAGGATAGCCCGCTACCGCCGGGGCAAATCTTTCCGACGGAGGAGGAGCTTGAGACTGAGCGTGCCGAGCGTTATCTCAGTCGCACTTCGGAGGGAGATTTCAGCCAGTCTTCAATATCTGATGGGAAGGAGAGCGGGCATGTCGCCGAAGGCTCAATCAGCGCGGGCGCAGACCCCCTGCATCACCTGCGCCTGTTCGCCAACTATCTGACGCCGCGCAAGGGCATCCTCAGCGCAGACACTTGGCGCGCAATCGCCATCATCACGCGTAATTTAGCGATGACATGGCTCATCCTCGTCCCGCTCGTCGTAGCGGTGATGTTGCTCGGACATCTCTTCTTCGCCGTGCAGTCGAGCGAAGACAACTTCACGCATCGCATAAATAGCCCACACAAGACGCAAGTAGAGCCAGAACAAAATCCGACTCCAGAGCCGACCGGAATCACGCTTTCGCCGCAGTTGAAATCAACGGATGGAAAAATCGTCGAGTTGGGCGAGATGCAGGTCGCAGTGAAGATCAGCGCGACGCCCGCTCCCACAGCGACGCCATCCGACAACGTGTTCTTTCATCCGCACACAAAGAGAGATGTCCTGTTGCACGAACGCCTGCTGATTATGGCGAGGCCGCTCGTCGCGATTTTCGGCTGGATAGTTTGGATGGCGAGTCTCTGGATGATACGAAACAACAGCGGCTCCAACTTGCTCGGAAAAGTTGGAGCAATCTCGACGTGGGCGTTGATATTTTTTACCATCTGGATGTTTACGCCGCCCCACACCTCGCCGTCGAGCATTGCCGAACATTTACGGAGACACTTCCCCCTTCTTTTAGCTCTGGCGGGATGGATGATTGTGGCTGCAATCCTGTGGGCTTATGCGTGGAGGCACGAGGATAGCGACGGCGTGAGCACTCAAGCGGCAGAGCAATGGAAGAAAGTTATGCAACGCAACCAGACGATACGAGTCCACGCGACGTTGCTGGTGATGCTGGTCGTCGTGACCGTGGTTCTTCTGTTTGCGGGCTACGCGCACGAACTCGTTGAATATCTTTACGATTCCAGAGGCGAGTGGATGAAGCAGGTTGCCGGTTGGGGCGCTATCGTCATGACGGTCGGCGGTTCAATCTACACGGCGTTTCGTGCCAGCCCGTCGGGCGGCGGCGACCCGCGCGAATCGGGCGTGCCGACGCTCAAAGATCGCATCATTTTCGCCGTCACGCCGCCGCTGGTCATCATCATGCTGGTCGTCGCCTCGTCTTGGTTGGCGCACGTCATGTTGAGCTACGTCGCAGGGCATCCGGAGCAGACTATCTTGCCTCTCACCTGTGCGGCTTTCGTCAGCGTCTTCGTCTGGATGAATTTTGCGGCGCTCGAAATGACGGTGCAAAGGAAACATCCGTCTATTCCGTGGTTACTAAAAACGAATGCGTTGAAGAGACGCCCGGAAGCGACGTGGTTAATAGTTTTTCTCAGCCTGTTTACGGTTGGCGCGGTCTTGGATGTCCTGACAGTGGTGCTCTACCCGACCGCGCCGTTCCGTGCGGAGTCCAACTACGCGAGCGCCGTGACTGTTTTCCTCTCCGCGCTGGTCTCGACCGCCGCCGTAATTCTTGTGCTCTACAAATTATTGGCCTACGAATTTAAAGTTCCGTTCTTCAAAAAGCGCGCGTCCGGTAAATTGAAACTTCAGGGGCTAATGCTGGTCGGCGGCGTGATTCTCGGCGTGAGCTTTCTTGTTTGGTGGAGAATGCTGTCGCTGCTTGAGCAGACGACGCCACATCGCGTGCTGGCTTCGGCGGCGGTCGGCGGACTTTTTCTTTGCGCTAGCATGGCCTTTCTCGAAGTGGCATTCGGCAAAGAATCGAATCCGCGTAACAGTTGGCTGCTCATTCTGTGGGCTGTGACGCTGACGACGATGTTGTACCTCGCCTTCGTCGGCGACCCTTTCAACAAGAGCTATCCGGCTTATCAAACGGCGCTGCTCGTGCATGCTTGTGTCGGGTTGTTCGCCATCCTCCTCGGTTGGGTCGTCGCGCTCGGATGGATGGCTGACCCAAACGGGCTAACGCTCCACATGTTTTATAAAGAGCGACTGGTGCGCGGCTATCTCGGAGCATCGAATTTCAACCGAAATAAAATGAAGCGCGAGATCACGGAGTCGGCTGAAGGCGACGACGTGATGATGCGAGATTTGCAAAACTGTCAGAGAGGAGCGCCGTATCATCTCGTCAACACGACTTTGAATCTCGTCGGCGGGCGCGACCTCGCAACGGCGCAACGCTCGTCGGCGGCCTTCGTGCTGTCGAAGAAATTCTGCGGCTCGTCCTCGCGCACGGGGTATCGCGCCACTGAACAATATATGGACGGGCGGCTTTCGCTGGGCACGGCGGTGGCTGCATCGGGCGCGGCGGGCAGCCCGAATATGGGATCGCAGACGCCGCCCGCCGCGCTCGGCATCCTGATGACCTTTCTGAATATTCGCCTCGGTTTTTGGGCCCCGACGCCAAACAGGGATGACTGGCAGGAGCCGCAAGCGCGACTCTGGCCTTTCTACACTCTGCGCGAACTTCTCTCGCAGACCAACGATCTCGCCAATTATTGTTACCTAACGGACGGCGGGCACTTCGACAACACCGGCCTCTACTCGCTCGTTGAGAGAGGCTGCCGCTTCATCGTCGTCGCGGATTGCGGCGCTGACCCGACGCCCTGCTTTGCCGATCTCGGCGAGGCCATCCGGCGCTGCCGCATTGACTTCGACACGGAGTTCGACCTTCGCATCGAAGAACTCGTGAAAGCGGACAAAAAACCTGCCGCCGCACACTTCGCCGTCGGCGAGATTACTTATTCGGAGAGGCACATGAAGCAACTCCGCTGGCCTGCGAAGACGCGCGAAACGGAGTGCAAAGGTGTGATTGTTGTTTTCAAACCGGCGATTCTTGAAAAGGATGAGACGTTGGACGTGCGCCAATATGCGATTCAGAACAGCGAGTTTCCGCAGCAGACGACAGGCGACCAATGGTTCGATGAAGCGCAGTTTGAAAGCTACCGGCGACTCGGCGAAACGTCTGCAACTTACGCGTTTCCAGATTTCGACAAGACGGGCGCGGGTGGGAACGCTCTAAACCTCAGAGACCCTTCAGACATCGCGACAGCTTTTTCAAATCTTCTCAATAAAGGACTGAAACGCAGAGAAAATCCGCCGGTGAAGCCAGCATAGGCGACGGGTCTGGATTACCTCGATTTCTCGTTCAGTAAGGCAATCCAGACCCGCCGGAGTTTTTAAGTTGAGAAGCGGTTGCTCAGTCCGTCGCGACCGCGCTGAAGGTCGCCATCGGGTCGGTCTGCTCGGTCGTCGTCATCGGCGCTTCGAGTTCGCGCGTGGCGCGCAATGGCCTCTCGTTTTCAGCCTGCGGCGTCTGCTTGTAGTCGTTAACGTAGGTGAGCCATTCGCCGGGGGCGGGGCGCTCGCCTGATGTAATCTCGAAGAATGCTTTCTGGATGCGTTCGGTGACGGGGCCGCGATGCCCGATGCCGATTTTAATCTTGTCAACGGAGCGAATGGGCGTCACTTCGGCGGCGGTTCCGGTGAAGAACAGTTCGTCGGAGACGTAGAGCGCGGCGCGTTGGATTCCTGTTTCGAGCACAGGAATTTCGAGCGCGCGGCATATCTGGATAACGCTGTCGCGCGTGATGCCGGGAAGAATCGAGGACGAAAGCGGCGGCGTCACGACATTGCCATTGTGGACGAGAAAGATGTTCTCTCCCGAGCCTTCCGAGACGAACCCACGGTCGTCGAGCGCGATGCCTTCGGCATAACCGTTGAGCAGAGCTTCCATCTTAATAAGCTGCGAGTTCATGTAGTTCGCGCCCGATTTCGCCATCACTGGCATCGAGTTCGGCGACAGACGGTTCCACGAGGAAACGCACACGTCCACGCCCTGCTCAATCGCCTCGTCGCCCAGATATTTGCCCCAGTCCCACGCGCCGATATAGCAGGCCAGCGGATTCGGGAACGGGTTGACGCCGAAGGCCGGGTTGGCATCGTCGAGGCTGCGAAAGATAATCGGGCGCACGTAGCACTGTTCGAGTCCGCCGCGAATAACAAGTTGAATGGTCGCCTCGCTCAACTGGTCAACCGTCCAGTCGTGATCCATCCGGTAAATCTTGGCTGAGTTGACGAGCCTCTGCATGTGTTCGCGCAGACGGTAAATGGCCGGGCCACGCTTCGTTTTGTAGCAACGGATGCCCTCAAAGACGCTTGAGCCGTAGTGAAGAACGTGCGACATAACGTGAACGCGCGCGTCGTCCCATTTGATGAACTCGCCGTTGTGCCAAACCTCCGGAACGATGCGTGCTGTCTTTACGTTTTTCCTCGGTGCGTCTTCTGCAAACATTATGTGTGGTTCCTCTCTACAGATGGTTTAAATAAACGAACTGAGCCTTTCAACCTTGCCCTTGTGATGATTGTCGGAATCCAACACGGACAACAGAGGCGACTATCTCTTAAACAAAAGCTCTCGGTTTTTCAGATGCGCGAACGATACCGTCAAGCCGCGCCGGTTGGCAAGCACGAGCGCCGCGCGCCGCCCGCGCCCGCAGGCTCGCCGAAAGAGATTGTTGACACGCGTCTCGGATTTGAAGTAGAAGCAACGTGCTATTCAAACACTGTCCGGCCAGCATAAAGTTTCGAGCTTAAAAGTTGAGCGCCCTTTTCAACATTCTGTTCATTATTTTCATCGGGGCAGTTCCCGTGTGGCTCACGACACGCCGTATGCGGCGAAAATTCCAGAGCCGTTTCGGGCACAAACCGACGGAGAACGAACTGACCTCCATCGCCGCGTGGATGAAAGAGCCACCGCCGGAGCAGCCCGCCCCCTTCGACCAAAAAAGCTCCCAATAAATTAGTGGCGTCTTTGACTTTGCATCTTTTGGGACATCCCGCTTGATTCTTCGACGGCGCGCGACGTACCATCGCTCTCGTTCTCATAAATACAGAAGCGCATTAACGCCTGTCTTCCTGTCAATGACGCATCGCATAAGGTTTTACCGGCACGCGTTGGTCGCCGCAGTCGCCACGGCGCTCGTCGTCTCGCTCGCGCTCGAAGGTTGTCGCATGCCTGAGAAAACCGTTCATACAGAAACAGACACCAACGCATCAACCGGCGCGGCTGGCTCCACGAAAAATTCAAACGAGCGCGCGGACGATCCGCTCTCCGTCCACCGTCGCGCCATCGTGATTGACATGCACGCCGACACCGTGCAGTTTATGGTTGACGAAAACACCGACATCAACGAGCGGCGCACAGACACGCACCTCGACGCCGTGCGGATGAAAGAGGGCGGCCTCGACGCGCAGTTCTTCTCCATCTGGGTCGAGCCGCAATACTTCGGCGGCGGTGGCGAGCGGGCTGTCCGCCGCGCTGACACGCAGATTGCCGCCATCCACGCGCTCGCCGAAAAGCATCCTGAGACGTGGACGCTGGCCGCATCTGCCGCAGACATCCGTCGCGCCTCCGCAGAGGGAAAACTCGCAGCCCTCCTGGGACTCGAAGGCGGCTACGCGATTGACGAAAAAATTGAGAACGTCGAGAAGTATTACCGCGCGGGCGTTCGCTACATGTCGCCCGCGTGGAGCGTCAGTCTCAGTTGGGCCGGTTCGTCGGGCGATGCGGAGGGGCAGGCGCGCGGCCTGTCGGATTTCGGCAGACGGGTCATCCGCGAGATGAACCGCCTCGGCATCATGATTGATGTCTCGCACGTCTCGGACAAAACTTTCTGGGACATCGTCAACACTTCCAGCAAGCCCGTCATCGCCACACACTCGAATGCGCGCGCCATCACACACGTCGCGCGCAATCTGGACGACGAGCAGATTCGTGCGCTCGCACGCACGGGCGGCGTCGTCTGCGTCGTCTTCTATCCGGCGTTCGTCGAACCGGGCTGGGACGAGAAGAAAAGGCGCTTTGATACTGAGATCGCCGCGCTCGTCGAAGAGGCTTCGCGTAGCCGCGAGGGCACGCCCGCGCAAAAGAAGATTGCGCGCGACCGCGTGCGCCAGCGCGAGTACGCCGCGAGGCTACCCGCCATTGCGGTCGCCCGTGTCGTTGATCACATCGACTACATCGTTAAGCTGGTCGGCGTCGAACACGTCGGCATCGGCTCCGACTTCGACGGCATACAGGCCGTGCCGCGCGACCTCTCCAACGTCGCCGAGTTCCCGAATCTGACGGCGGAACTGCTCAAGCGCGGCTACAGCGAGGCCGACGTTGATAAGATTCTCGGCGGCAACATTTTGCGCGTCATGGAAGAAGTTGAGAAGCACTGAAAGTCGTCCGGCATGGTTATTGAGCAGACCAGCGAATTAATCGAACCGGCAACCGAGCGAGCGGTGCGACCGCGCATCGGCTTTCATGCGCCCGTGGCGGGTGGCCTGCACAAAGCTCTTTTGAAGGCGCACGCGCTTGAGTGCGAGACGGTGCAAATCTTTTCGCGTAACCCGCGCGGTTGGGCAGCCAAGCCTTTGAGCGTCGAAGATGTCGAACGCTTTAAAACTGTCCGTAATGAGACGGGGCTTGCGCCCGTCGTGATTCATGCTAACTATCTCATCAATCTGGCCGCCGCTGATGCGGTCATCCGTGAGAAGTCCATCAACTCGTTCCGCGAGGAGGTCGAGCGCGGTATCCTGCTCGGCGCGGATTATCTGGTCGTGCATCCCGGCAGCGCCAGAGGCTCTTGCGAGCAGGACGGCGTCCGCGCCTGCGCCGAAAGTTTGAGAGGGGCTTGTGATGGATTGGAACTCGGCTCGTTTCGCATTCTTCTTGAAAACACGGCGGGACAGGGCGAGTGCATCGGTCATCGCTTCGAGCACCTGCGCGAAATTATGGAGGCGTGCCGCGAACTGAACCTCGGCGTCTGCTTCGACACCGCGCATGCCTTTACCGCCGGTTACGATATTCGTGACGAGGACGGATTAGCCGCAACTTTTGAATCGCTCGCACGAAATGTCGGCATGGAGCAGGTGCGCGCCGTCCACTTCAACGATTCAAAGGCCGACTACAACTCGCGCGTTGACCGTCACTGGCACATTGGTCTCGGTCACATCGGCGCGGCCGCGCTCCGCCGCGTCGTCTGTCAAACGCCACTACGCGACGCTGCCTTCCTGC
>CAXTRQ010000179.1:0-12100 GCA_964246705.1 uncultured Pyrinomonadaceae bacterium | reverse complement strand
CCTTTTGCAAGGATACCACCCTCTCTACCTGTCCCATTTGTGGGGTGCAGTTCACATAAGCTATCACTACGCCTAATTCGTGAGTTCGATTCAGTAGCGTTTGAAGATTTAAACATTCGAGGGATGGTTAAAAATCACCATCTCGCCAAGTCAATCAGCGATGCCGGATGGGGAACTTTCATCTCTATACATACCTTCAAAGCTGAGAATGCTGGACGGCATGTGGTGAAAGTTCCTGCTCAATATACATCGCAAGATTGCAGCGCATGTGGTGTGCGCGTGTTAAAGTCTTTAGCGGAGCGCGAGCATCGTTGCGCGTGCGGCTTAAAGCTTCACCGTGACCATAACGCGGCATTGAATATACGTGGTCGGGCAGACCACTCTGGCGCGAACGTGTCCCGATAGGGAGAGCGTTGTCGGAGAATCCCTATCCCTTTAGAGTAGGGAGTGCCACTGATAATCGAGATTCGACAGCGACATAATCAGACTGGCGTGAGCGTGACGGTCCCGAGGCGGGGTAGCTCATAGACTGCGAGCGGGATGACCGCCGCCGGTGTCACGAGTATCTGCGGCTCACTGAACGGCACGATGGCGTCTACTCCGGTCGTGCCTTCGATAAGTTGAATGATTTCCGACGGCCTGATAGCTCGCCCGAAATTCGATGTCTTGACGGCGAAGAACGCTCGCAGGCTCGCCTCGGCTGCGGCGCGCGCCACCGACAACATGGAGGCGTCGGTGAGCCGCACATTGACGGCGATATTGAAATCATGAAATACGGGGTCTTTAATAAAGACGTTCTGATTGCCGACCAGTTGCGTCAAGAGGGAATTGATCTCGTGCCTGACCTCGGTGCTGATGGCGTTTCCGGCTTTCGTCATCAGAACGACGGTCGTGTTGCCCACCCGGCGCGCGAAATCCCCGACATCCCAGAAGCCGTCTTCGGTTTTCTCGAAGACGCGGATCACGGCGTTGCCGAGCATGATGTCCTCGACGATAGCCTTTTCAAGATCACGCGCGGAGACGATGCGCTCGGCTCGCTGCTGGTAGTTGCGAGCGCGCTCAAGGGCCGACGCTACGGTTTCCTGCTCGGAGCCGGAATCGACTACGTCGGCGTTGGTGACGGCCGTCACCCAGGCAACCGGAGCGACCGGCTTCGTGAGTGTCCCCGTCGCGAGTTGTACCGGCCCCGAGACGGTGCAGGAGGCTGCAACCTCTCCGGTCAATACACCCGGCGCGAGCTCCAGCGCGGCGGTCGTCTCAAAAACAGTCTTTCCGTCGCCGGTCGAAACACGCGTCCCCGCGGGGATGGTCGCTCCGGAGCCGGACGGCGGGGCGACGGTAAAGGTGAGCGTCGCGGTAGCTTTGGTGGCCAGCCTCAGTTCAATTCCGAAGAGGCGCGCAAACTCGATGCGGACAAGATCAGGCAAACGGTTAATAGCGTAGAGAACCTGCTCGACGTGCCATGCCATGTTCTCAGCCAGGGCAGTGTGCGGGCTGCCCGGGTTATTGTTCGTGAGTTCCGGGCACGCCGCATTAACGCGCGCGATGGCTTCAGCGGCGAGTTGCTCTCCGTCGCGCGCGTCAATCAGTGGTGCCGGGATTGGGATACTCTCTATCGCCATAGATGCTACTCAGTCGTTGCCGGTGAAAATGCAGGCAATGCCTTCAGGTAGATTAAATTGGCTGGCGCAAGCGCCAGAGCGGATAAGTGAAGCTGTTCGATGCGCCGCCCCGGAGCGTGTAGCTGATAAAGACTTCGAGTTGATTGGCTTCCTTCACTTCGACGACGACTTCAATCTGCTCGACCTCCTGCACGTAATCGAGAATCTGTTGACGCAGGATGAAAGAGAGGCGGCGAGCAAAGCCGGCGGAGACGGTGGCAAAAGCGTAGTCTCTCACGCCGTATTCCGGGAGCATGACCCGATCACCCGGTTGAGTCTCAAGGATGTCAATGATGGCCTCGCGCGTGATTTCTTCCCGCGTTCGGATCGTTGCGAGACTTGCTCTGTTATCGATGCGGAAGGGACAGGAGAGAGTCGAGCCGGTTTGATCAATCATTGGCCGAACCCCCTTTCGATCTCATGCGCGCGCAACGCATTCGCGAGCGTGAGGCAACTGGCCAGGTCGGTCGCTGGCGCGGGCAGCGTCTTCTTGCCCGTCGGCGCTGCGCCGAGAAAGCCGATCTTGTTGGCCTCGCCCTTTAACACTTCGCTCCCGCCGCAGATTAACTTCACGACCGCTCCCACCACTTCAGCCAAGTTCGCACCTTCTAAATGGATGCTCTCCCGGCTCACAATCTGGATGAGCAAATCGGCGAGGAGACGGTATTTAGTCTCCAGCTTTGCGCCGCGCGCGCCGTCCGAGAACTCCGTCGGGAGAGTGTTCACCTCGTTGTAGACGCTGACGTAGTAGAGGTTCAGGACATCGCCGTACCGGCTACCGATCAGCACCTCGCTGCCGATGGCGGGCGCTGACACCACGCCGTAGCCGGGCGAGCCGACCCACGCCACTTGTTGCCTGATCCACGAATCGTGCACGTGGTCGGGGTCGAGCGCGGGGATAATGGCTTTGATGGAGAGCGTCTCCATGTCAACCTCGTGCACGACGGCGTACTCGTTGACGAGCGGCGTCTCTTCGCTTAAAGCAGCATCTGCGCTGAGGGCGCTCAGTGTCGTGGTGCTCACTTCTTCGTCCTCGGTCGTTCAATGTCACGACGCAGAGTTAGCTCGTCAATCAGACTGCCCGCGCGAAACTCGGAACAAAGCTCATGCACGATGTACGTCCCGCCGTAGAAATCGCCGACGCCGGCCAGCCCGATGCTTTCGCGCAGGCCGATACGCGAGCCTTCATAGGCGGGCAATAACCGGATGCGGTGCTCGAATGCGCTTTCGCGATGGGTAGCTCGCTTCGCCTGTGCGCGCCTCTCGGCGCCTCTCTGCGTGTGATGCGGCAGGTCTTCGTGCACACCCAGGTCGGAGTTGCCGCGCGTCCCTTCGCCCGCGCACCCGCTCAACTGACTTCCGCCGTGGCCGCGCCCTCTCACCTCAACCTTGCCGGGGCGCCCGCGCCGGTTCTCAGGCAGCTTGTACGTGAGACTGATGGGGCGCACCAGCAGGAAATCATCGCGGTAGGTGATCGTCTGCCGCTCCTGCTTGGACTTGCCGGCTTCTTCCGCATAGAGCGTCTGGCCGATGACGTAGAGCCTTAACCCCGCGCGGCGGGCGATGGTGCGCGCAAACTCCCAATCGGTGAGGCCGCGCTGGATCAGGGAGGCGTGCGGCTCGCTGTCAATCGCATCCTTTGAGACGGAGAAGGCAAGTCCATTATCGGCGGCAAGCTGGCGCAGCACCGCAAAGTCGGTCTTGCGGTTGTGATAGCGCGCCTTCTTCTCGCGCTTCATATCGATGCTCAGGTCATGGAAGCGGAAGGTGGCGAGCTTGCCGTCATGGTCATGCCCGGCGAACTTCCCCTGAAAGAGCGGCGCGCCCAAATCGCGCCCGTAGCCGAGCCAGACGTTGACGGTCGATTTATTCAGCCCGGTGTCGCCGAGGTGGCTGTCGGTGATCAAAAAATTCTCATCCCACACGACGACGGTCGCCTCGCTCGTCTTGTCGGTCGTCAACTCGACGCGGACGCTTGCAAGCGGGCTTCCTTCTTTCCACGTGTCGTAGATTTGCTGGTTTATTTCGACGATGGCGTGTGGCGCAAGTGGGAGATTCATGATGACTCGAATGCTCCACGATTAAGTGGGAGAGGTGGAATGCTGAGGCGCGTGCCGGGTGTGACCTGGCGTGGGTCGGGAATGCTGTTATGGTCGGCAATGCGTTTCCATTGCCGCCAATCTTCGTAATACCTGTGTGCGATCCCTGAGAGGGTGTCGCCCTCAACGAAAGTGTGAAACTGTACGCCCGCGTCCTCAAGGGGGACGGCTTGGCTGTAACGCTCGTAGGGGCTAATGGAACGCATCAGAATGAAAATTTGGCGTCTTCCGGTCGGTTGCCTGGTTGGCGGGCAGCGTGCCTTGCACCTCACAAAGCGTCAAGCTCAACTTGGCGCGCGTCTGCACGTTCTGGGAGGTGAAGCGGGTGCGCTCCGTCTTCAGGCTTTTCAACACGACGATGGCTTCCCAATCGCCGCAAACAAATTGAAGGCGCGGCGGTGCGCCGTTCTTTCCGGGACGCATGAGCGCGCGCAGCCTCTCGATGTCAGGCAAAATGGATGTGCCTGAATCCGAGGAATCGAGCCACACCTCCGGGATTTCGATGGTTTGAGGGTTGGTGTTTGCATACTGAAGAGGCTTCACGAATCCGGCTAGGTCTATTTCTTCCCAGTTGGCCTGGTCGTCCGAATCTAGCTGTCGCGGAAACCTGGTGAAAGCGAAATCGCTGGCGCCCGTCGGGTCGTCCAGATTGAAAAGCTGTGGATCTTGAGTCGCTCTGCTCATGTGGGTTCGTCAAATGCGCTCGCTCGACAGGTCAATGGCGCGGGCGGTGAGCATATCTACGTAACGCGGGTCGTGTAGTTGCTCGGTCGCTTCAGCCACTTGTCGCGCGACCTCTGAAGCGACGAAGCGCGCTAAGGCTTGTGGGTCGGCGGCGGCAGTGCTGCCGGGAGGGACAGAGATCGAGATTGAGCCGATGCGAACCTCGGAGCGTGAAGCGGGTTGCGCGAAAGCTGAAAAGTCGGGCGTTCCTGCGAAATCACCATCGCGCCATTCTCGGGTGACATCAGCAGGCAAGATCGCTTCCCGATCGTGGACTTCGACAAACCCTCCGCGATTGACCAACCCGCCTGATGCTTTGGAAGGGAAAAGAGAGGGTCTAACGACTTTCTGCCCCGGCTGGCCTAAGCCGAAAGTGTGACCGCCAGCACCGCCGCCGATGCCGCCCAAATCAAACGATGGAGGGTTAATGGTGATACCGTCAATTTTCGCGGAGAGAGTATCGAGCGAACTGCCGAAGCTGTTGAGCGAAGCGGGCAGCCGCCCGGTCGCCGTGAACAGGTCGCCTAGTACTTTGCTGCCTTGCTCCGACGCCTTGCCGACTTTTGCCATTTCATCGGTCACGATATTCATGGCCTGCTTGTATGTGGCGGGGTCAACCATTTCGAGAGACTTGAATAATTTCTCGCGCCCGTCGGGCGATGCTTTGATTTCCCCTCGCATGACATCCCGAATCACACCGGCCATAATTTGCGGGTCGGAGAGTTGCGGCATCTTGCCGCGCCACACGCTGGCGGCTTCTTTCGGGTCGAAGTTCGGGCTTGCCCAAGTCGCTCCGAAGTTGGCGAGCCTGAAACTTTCAAGGATGTTTCGCTCGAAAGGACTTTGCAATGATAATTCCAAATCATTGCCCCGCTTCATCGTGTTGAGAGTCGTTTTCACAAGGCTGTCGCGTTCTTCTGGGGTAGCCTGCCCGTTGAAAGCGTGACCCTTCGCCACCAAGCTGTTATAGCCCGCCCGCCCGCTCTCTATGTTTGCTGACAAGTTGTTGCGGTTATCGTCATACTCCTGCTTCCATTTCAAAATCTGTTCAATGACGGTATCGGCAACCAAAAACGCAACGCTCAGTTTTAAGACGGAGGGGGTTCTTGAAAGCATACCGCTAGTGCGGCTGACGCCCTCTCTGACTCCGTTCGTATCTAAGATGAGTTCGGTTTTCTTCGATGCGGGAATTTTCGAGAACCAATCAGGGATGCCGCTTCGTTTCAGTGTCGCGCCCGTTTCGATAATCGCGGCGAGACCTTTGCTGACGAGTAAAGTTTTCGCCGCATAGGTGGCGACCGTCGGATGCTCTGCGAAAAATCGGGTGATAGGCAGTAGCCCTTGAGCAAGTCCCGTCGCTACCTCCATCAGGGGTTTCCCCATGCTCGCTTTCATGTCTTCCCATTGCGCGGAAAGAATTTTCAGCTTGCCCATGTCGGAATCAAGAGCTTGAGAGTAAAGCCCGTTACTGTCTTTGGCGTTTGTGGTGAGACTTGATTCTTTAACAACGCGGTCGCGTTGATTGATTAAAAGGCTGAGGATTTCCGCTGCCGTTCGCGGGAGCTTCAATGCGCCGAGTTCTTTGATAACCGCATCGGGGTCGTGAGTGTCAACTCCATGCTTCGCCATCGCCTCGGCAAGCTTATCGGCAAACTCAAGCGGGTTCTTTTGCAGCATATCGGCAATGGTAATCGCGCCGGGCTGCATGCTTTTGACGATGCCGCTTTTGTTGTATTCGACCTTCGATTTATCTAGCAGACCTAATCGTTGCCACTCCATTAGCCCTTTTTGCTGGACGCGCCCCGCCACGACGTTTTGAAACAAGGTTTGCAGCGCAGTTCCAGTTCTGCTACCGCCCATCTCCGAAATAGGACTAACAAGCGATGTCAAACCTTCCAAAGTCAAACCCTGCGCCGCCGTCCCTCCGGTCTGTGCCAGTTGATAGAGTTCGGCGGGTGTGACGCGCCCCGATGTCGCCGCCGTGATTTGCGTGGCGCGGTTAAAGTAAGCCTCCATGCGGGCGCGGTCTTCTCCGGTAAACTCTCGCTTACCGTCTGCGCCTATCGCGCCGGTGGGGCGCGCGCGCCGCCAATCATCTCCACCATTTTCAAGCCCTGCTGAACTTGCTGCTCTACTTGTTCGTCGCTGAATTTACTGCCGAGCAGGGTGGAGATGCCGAACTTGTATTTAGAAATCATCGGCAAGGCATCAATCGCATGATGAAGATTGCCGAGTCCGAGATGAGCGTCGGCCATCAGGTCGGTGACGCTGGCGCGCGTCAAGCCTTGAAGGTTCTTAACCGTGCTGTCAACAGCAGCAAAGGCTTCGTTATTTTCATCCCCTGTCAGGTTGATAGCTTTGAAGCGTTCGCGTGATTGGGCTAATTCGAGAAAAGCGTCGGTGTACCTCTCAAGACTTTCCGCGCGCTCGCGCCAAATGCTGCCAATCTGCCGCCCCGTATCCATGACGTTTTCGGCATTTTCAAAAAAGCCTCCGTGATGCATGCGGCGGCGCGGTAGTTCATCTTCCGCGCGGCGCGGGCGTGTCGGCGTGGAAGGCGCGAGGAGGTCGGAAGGAAGAGGCTTTTTCATTTCCTCGCGCAGCTTCTTCAAATCCGTGCGCGCCTTGTCAAGCCCGCCCGTATCGAAGCCTTTACCGAAGGTAGAGCGCAGCATCTCCGAATCACGAAGTGATGTGCGCGTCTCTCCGCGCAATTTGCCGAGCTTCGTCCCGTAGCTGTCCAGTTCTCTTGTGGAGATTTTGCGGGCGACTGACTTGTTAAATACATCAACCCCCTTCGCCGCTTGGCGTGCGGCTTTATCAATACCGACCAGAGATTTTATGGTGCGAGCGGCCTTCGTACTCAAGCCGTCTTGGTACGTCAGCATCACCTTTAATATTTCTGAATTGGATTGACCCATGAGCGAAAGAAGGGACGGAAGGGCGGGGAAGTAGGGAAGCCGATTGCGACCCATGCAAGCTATCACAAGTGAAAGGTCTAAACGTCAGTTCGGGAGGCTACCACAGGCGGAAAGTCTAAATATCGGTTTTGATTATAAAGCTGGTGGGAGGTCTAAAGGACAGTTTTGAGAACTATTTCAGCGAGCGTATCAGCAGGGCGAGCATCGCCGCTCCCGCCAGTAGCCAGCCCCACCAAAGGCTAATAAATCCGAGAAACAGACCGACGCAAATCAGGATTTTTAAAACCCCTCCGTCTATGCCTAAGTTCATACTGAGAATTGATGGTTGCCGGAATGGGCAACCACAGGTCGGACAGGCTAGGGCTTTATCCGATACCTGCGCGCCGCATTCCTGACAGGCGGTGAGAGCCATAACACCATTATCTTCCTTGCCCGCCGCTAATGAACCGCTCGACGGTGTTGATGAGCGCGTTCAACCTCTCGTCAGCCTGTCGCTGCCGCTCGTCCGATTCGCGCTGCCGCTCGTCAATGCGTCCGACCGATTCACCGAGAGAGGCTATTTCGCCGCTCTGAATTTCGGCAACGGCGAGCAAGGCGGCGACACCATCAGCCGTGCGGTCAACTTTATCCGAAAGTCTGTCCAGCTTGTCGGTGAGAGAGGCCAGATGGTCGGCAACGACATCGAATTTGCGGTTTATTTCTTCGTCGGTCATTATATTATTACCTCTCATCTCTGACTCTACTCTGATTTCTTATTTGTTTTTGATGGTATTTCAACCCTCTCCGGCAAGTACCTTTGTAGCATATTTGGTAGTTCTCTCATGGCAAAGTGCATTTCCTTATCCCTCATTTCCTCCATGAAAGGCATATGCCTTGCAAAATCAATCGCTCTTTCAAGATTAAATATCGCATGTTCAATCTCTTCTAATCCACCTTGCTTAATCGCTCTATAAGCCTCTAACCCTAACTCATAGAGCCAAGGAGCTTCCTCACGGAAGAAACTGAAAATCATCAGCAATCCAATAGGGTCAGCAGACTTGCCGTACA
Source organism: uncultured Pyrinomonadaceae bacterium (assembly GCA_964246705.1). GTDB lineage: Bacteria > Acidobacteriota > Blastocatellia > Pyrinomonadales > Pyrinomonadaceae > DASZCR01. The sequence goes on along the minus strand of CAXTRQ010000179.1, from coordinate 3,649 downwards.
TATGCGTCAGTTCTTCAAACATCATTGGATGGAAGCGCCTGAACTTCCTCTTGCGATACGGGTCAATCCTGTTTTCAACGCGAGATGGTAGGTCTTGAAACATCACTTTAACTTCTTCAAATATTTTCGCAACAGACGTTTCGTCAACCGTATCCTTCTCCTTATCACTATCAAGTTTCGCTAGAATCTGAGAGGTCTTTTGTATGAATACTTGAACTTGCACCTTTATAACTTCGCGGTCAGGATCAGCATTAGGAATACGCTTCACTAATTGCATGACTAACTTAGTTAGAGATTCTTCGTCATCTGCACAATTTTGAAATTGCGCGAAAGGGCCGGTACTGGCTCGGCTAAGTGGAATGCCAATAGCTACGCCTAAGACTGGGGTTTCTAATCTTCCTATCGCTACGCCTGCTTCATAAAGTATCCAAGGTCGTTCCAAACTACGTTGCGTCAACAAACAACATCGGAAGCTGATTGAAGATTTTTCATCAACTCCTTATACCACTCAGTCCCATACTCAATTCCTTGGGAACCTTTGCGGTCTGATGAGCGGAAAGACCTCAACATACCGGCACTAACGCTCCTCAACAGGTCACTGAATAATTCTGCAATATCAGCATCACGAGTATCATGGCTTATGAATATAAACGGGTTTGTTGAAGAAGGTAGGATTTCGGCAGGCTCGCTGTCCTTCGCTTTTTTTCTGCTCGTTACAGTCATTCTTGCACGCTCTAATTTCGCCTCGAATAAAATTACCTCTTACAGTCTTTCTTGCTCGCCTGCGTTGATCACATCATAAACCTGTCATGCTGATGATGAAGTGCGGTCGCCTAGTTTCGCGGTGGCATTTCTTCTCCGCAATTCTTCTGCTTAAAGATGAGTAATTAGCCCGTTCCGTGCTTCGTTTAAGATGGTCTGCTTTATTTTCATCTGAGCAGCATCGTCGCTATAAAGCCGCTCTGCCTCGGCTTGTATTTTTTCAAGGGATGCTTTTGCCATTTTCAACCACCCAGCATCTCGTTGCCAGCTATGCCACATATCCCGCCCGTACTGCTTTAGATCGTGTTCGCTTGGAATATCGAAATGATGCAAATGAGTCATGGTGTGCAGAAGGTTCACGTTTTTCTGAGCACTAGCTTCATTTGCTGCCTTATATATCTCTTCAAGCAGGCGACGATAAACGGCTGCCTCGCTCTGACTGGCAGCCGCTTCCCGTCGGGATTGTTCAATGCGCCTTTCAAATTCCTGCCGCTCATCGGGGGTAATTCGCTCGCTCATTTCTTACCGCCTTTCTTGCGCGCCTTCAACGGCCTGCCGCGTTTGCGACCGGACGGTAGTTTATCTACATCCGAGTCTGGTATTTGCCAGTCACGACCAAATTTGACCGCGTTCGGAAAACGCCGCGCTTTCTCGTCTGCATTATTTAGCCAAACGCGGACGCTCGCCTCACTTACTTGCAATCGTTCGGCTGCTTCTCTCGTTGTTAGCATTCGTCCCTCTCTAGCCATACCGCGCAATCTAGCGCGTGCGTGACATTTTAGCAAGACGACAAAGAAATGCAAGGAAAAAGTAACGCTGGCCTTATATTTCTCTTGACAAAAAGTAACGCTGGCGTTATATTCTTTCTGTCAGTCAAACGCAACGAAGGGAGAAGCGACAATGAACGAACAGAAGAGAGAGACGCCCGAAGAGAAGGCCAAACGCCAAGAGTTGAATCGTCGCATGAGCGAATGGTTCGGACTCAACTAAACGAGAGGGCTTTGAAAGTGGTCAGACTCTCAAAGCCCCTAACATCAATCTTCGTCTTAGAAGGGACAAAAAGAAGGATGCATAAGAAGGGTAGCACCACACCACAGCGCAAAACAAACGCTTGCCTAACCTCTCGCCACATGGCGGGAGACGTTATCACATTCAAGTACGAAGGGAACCTGAGAGCCGAAGTCTCGCGCGTCACCTTCAATGGCTGCAAAGCCGTCTATCACGTCACCGTCACTCTCACAATGGAAGTGCCGGAATCACTCGTCGTCGCGGAAGGGGGGCTGTGATGGACAATCGAAAGCTCGCCGCTCAAATCGCCGACTTGCTTAAAAACCCCGACCTGCCCGCCGAAATATACAACGGCATCCATGACTTCATCGGCGAACGCGCCGCTTCGCGCGCGAACGCCAACGACCATGCCTACATCTTCGCGGCTCTCGCCGCCGATGGCCGCGAATCGGCCAGCCCCGATGCGGCCACGCTTGCCGCAGAGAGCGCGACGGCGAACACTCCCGCAGAGATGGTGCGCTCGCTTACTTTCCGCGACGTACAACATGCCGCCGCGCGCCTCGCCCTCGTGGTCTGCGGCGACGACGAGCAGATGGGCGATTTGTTGCTGCTGCTGTGCGCCACCTCTTACGCGCAAGACCCGCACTTGGCGGAGCATCTCTACGTCGAGATGAGAAACCTGTTGATGCCGTACATGGACGGCGCGGGTGAAGTGATTGACGCTTTCGCGGGTCGAGCGATACGGCGAGCGCAGGCGAGATAAACGAGAGCGCGAGAGGTGGGGCGCGTGCTTTGAGAGTGCCGCCCCGCTCTACCTAAAGATGAGAGCATACAAGTACAAATTGAAAGTCTCGCGCGCCGTCTCCGAGAAGTTTGAGCAAACTCTTTCTCTGTGCTGTGAGCTATATAACGCGGCATTGCAGGAGAGGCGGGACGCTTGGAGAGTGGCGCGCGAGTCTATCAATTATTACAACCAACAGAATCAATTACCGGAGATTAAAGCGGAGCGGGCGGACATAGCAGGCGTGTACGCCCAAGTATTGCAAGACGCTCTGCGCCGTGTTGATAAGACGTTTCAGGCTTTCTTCCGCTGCGTGAAAGCGGGGCAAAAGGCAGGCTATCCGAGATTCAAGAGCAGCAAGAGATACGATTCATTCACCTACCCGCAAGACAAGAGCTTTAAACTCGACGAGGATAGACTCACGTTGGGGAGAATCGGCAGCGTGCGCGTGCGTCTCTCACGTCCAGTAGAAGGGCGGATTAAAACCTGTACTATCAAAAGAGAGGTTTCGGGCTGGTTCGTTATCTTCACAGTTGAAGAGAATCAATGTCGTTACTATCCAAAGACAGGCGAGAGCATCGGCATAGACGTTGGCCTTGAAAACTTCGCTACTCTCTCCACAGATGAGGCTATCCCTAACCCTCAATACTTGAGACGAGCAGAGCGCAAGTTAAAGACCGCGCAACGCAAAGTCTCAAGACGCAGGAAGGGAAGTCATAGACGGCGCAAGGCCATACTACTATTAGCGAAGCAACATCAGAAGATTCAACGTCAACGGAGAGACTTCTTTCATAAGCTATCGCTTCGATTGGTGCGAGATTTTGACAGCGTAGCTTTCGAGGATTTGAACATCGCGGGGATGGTTAAAAATCATCATCTTGCAAAGTTAATCAGTGACGCGGCATGGGGAACTTTCATAACTTTACACGAAGGCAAGGCTGCGAGTGCTGGCCGTCATGTGGTGAAAGTGCCTGCTCAATACACATCGCAGGATTGCAGCGCGTGCGGTCGGCGCGTGCTCAAGACTTTAGCGGAGCGAGAGCATAGATGCGTGTGCGGGCTTGTGCTGCATTGTGACCATAACGCTGCATTGAATAT
>CAXTRQ010000178.1:0-12220 GCA_964246705.1 uncultured Pyrinomonadaceae bacterium | reverse complement strand
CCGGTGTCAGCTTCTGCCCGAACTCTTCCTCAAACTAGCGGTCGAAATAATTGTCATAACCGAAGCCGAAGCATGTCTGGCGGCGAAAGTTGAAGTAGGCACGCGCGCCCACGCTCCAAGCCTGCAAGCGTCCCTGCCAGTCGTATTGAATCTTGTTGTAATTGCTGACGGAGAGATTCGTGAACGCTCCCTTCGCACGCGGGTCTGTGTAGTAGTTGTTGTAGAGGTCGAGGAGGTTTGTGTTAACGCGGCGCGTGAAGCCGACATCGGCGCGGTAATCGCGCGTGCGTCCGGCGGCTGTCCCGACGGAGAAGAGATGACGCGTCTCGCGCTGGAGGACGAGGGCATAGCCGAGGGCGTTGCCCGTGCGATAAACATCGCGTCCCAAGTCGGGATCGAAGAAGAAGCGGCGCGAGGTTGTGCCGAGAACTTGAAAAGATAGGATGGTCTGCGGGTTGAGGCGAAAGCGACCGTCGAGGCCGCCGAGTTGATTGTGCTTCTCGATGAAATTATAGCTGGTCGCAATCAGACCGATGCTGTTGTCGCGCCCCACGTCGCGCTTTAAACGAAGGACGCCGATATATGCGTTCTTGTCGAGAAAGCGTGCGATCTTCGGTAGATTGTCCGTGTCTTCGCGCTCCTCATCGCTGTAGTTGCCGGGCGCGTTGTCGGACGCCAGCAAGACGCCGAAGCTGTTGCGCCCGCGCTTGCCGGACAACTTCACAGCATAGTCCGGGTCAACGATAGCGCGCGTATTGACGGCGACCATCGTCGTCTCGAAGATATCTTTGCCTTCGAGGAAAAAGGAGCGTTTTTCTTCAAAGAAGATGGGGAAGCGTTGATTGGTGGTGACAACGCTTGAGTCCGCTTCGACCTGCGCGAAGTCGGGGTTATATGCAAAGTCGAGCGTGACGGTCGGCGTGAGACTAAATTTCGTCGTCAGGCCAAAGTCGAGTTCGAGCGGCTTGTTGAGCATACGACCGGGCGTTTGAACAGTAGCCAGCGAAGGAAAAGGTGTCGGCGCGAGAGCGCGCACGCGCTTGCCCGTCTCCGAGACGGTGAGGCTCGGAATAAGTTCCAGCGTCCGCTCGGTCGAGATGCCTTCCAACCCCGTGAGGTGACCGGCTTGATTGAGAAGCCCGGACTTGTTGCGTTGAATCGGCATCCAAGAATCCTGCTCGTTGTTGAGATGCTTGATGCGGCGAAAGGCATGGACGCCCCACAGCTTTCCTCTGCCCGCTTCGTAGCGCAAGGATTTGAAAGGTATTGCGACCTCGACCGTGTAGCCGTCCTCCCGAACGACGCCCTTCGATTCCATCACGATGTCTAAGCTGTAATCTTCGCCCTGCTCTTCGGTCAGGATACCGTCCTGCTGCACGCCGAGCGGGTTGAAGACGAGAGCGTATGCGCGCCGCCCGTCGTTAAAAGTGTCGAGGATGATGCGAACGTTGTCGTCGTCGAGCACCGCATCCCTCTTCGCCACGGTGGCGCGCACCTTACCGGGTTCATCCGACGCGCGAAAGGCGACGTAGAGAAACTTCGCGTCGTAGCCGAGCAGCACTTCCGTCTCGTGCGAGGGCGCGATGTTATCGCCGGGCTGCGTCTGGTAGAAGTTTTTGAGCGGCGCGGCCTGCTGCCAGATTTCTTCATCGAGTTGGCCGTCAATGACCGGCGGTTTGTCGAAACGGACGAGCGAGACGGGCTGCAACTTTTCTACAGGCGGAAACCCCGCCGCAGGCGGCTCCGGCAACTTCGACGCGGGCGGCGCGACTTCCTTCGCCTTTGAGTCTTCAACTTTAATTTTCGTCTCCGTCTCACCCGACGCTTCGAGCGCCAAGACTGTCGGCAGCGGAGTCGCAAGGGCATACGCGTGCGGCGCGATGAGCATGGCGAGAGCGAAGAGAAGCCAGTTGGTTTTGACGGGTGAACTGATGAATGAATTAATTGCTGAATTGAGAACGCTCGCGCTATGTCCGGTATTCATTTGATGACTTCTCCTTGAAAGCTCCGTCACGGTTGGCTGAACATCTCTCGAACTATGGCGTGGGAATGTAGGCGGACGCCGTGTAAATGTCATCAAAGGCCGGTAAAGAGTGGTAAAAGTTGTCAATGAACTGTAAAAGTGACGTGCCGGGTAGAGACGCGCGGGCGCAATTCGTTGTATGTTCTGCGCGCGTGACGGTTCGGGTCTATGGAACTCCATGTTGAAACTCCGCACCTTCATCAAGCAGCACATTCTTTGGGTGGGACTCTTCGCCGTCGTCATCCCGCTCCTCAGCATTCTCTACGTGCAGTATCAATCGCTGCTCAAATTGGAGAAGACCTCGACCGTGGCCGATAAGGTCTGGATGAAGAACTATCTGGCCGATGTCGGGAAAGAGGTGAAGTATTTTTACTGGACGAACGCCGAGCAGGTTTTGAACGTCTCGCCTCATGTGGTGGCGAAAGGCCGCTTGAGCGAATGGAAATTTCCGTTCGGCAAATGCGGCGAGAAGATGGAAGGGACGGGGCATCTCTTTATCAGCGCGTTCGAGAACGGCGAAGCGCAGACCGTGTTCTACAATCCGGCGAGCGATTCCGTCATCTCAGACCCGCCCGCCTCGGAAGTGCGCGCCGCCAACGTCGCCACCGCGCCGCTCAAACTGCTCAGCACGGACACGACCACGAAGGCCGCGAAACAACTGATGGTCTTCGAGCACGACCACGACAACCGGATGATTATCAAGCCGATTGTCGACGAAGAATCGCATGTCGTCGGCGTCGCCGGAATGTTTCTCGACGTAAAATTTTTCAAGGAAGTCTACCTGCCGCGCGCCATCCAAAATTCGCTCCCGAAATTCTTTCCCGACGGCAAGGACGAGAACATCATCGTCGCCGTTCACGACGAGGCGGACACGCTCGTCTTCGCCAACGGCCCTCTGAAGAAGACGGAAGACGAGGCGATGCTTTACATTCCTTTCGTCTTCACGGACTGGCGGCTCGCCATCCAAAGCCGCAACATGACGCCGGAGCAGTGGGCGCGTTGGAACTTTAATTTCAATCTCTGGCTCTCAATTTTGATGACGGTCGTGCTGATTGGCGGCATCGGTCTGGCGCTCAGAACAGTCTCGCGCGAGATGAAACTTTCGCAGATGAAGACCGACTTTGTCTCGAACGTTTCGCATGAACTGCGAACTCCGCTCTCTTCCATTCGAGTCTTCGGCGAGTTTATGAAACTGGGTCGCGTCCGCGAGTCGGACAAGATACGCGAGTACGGCGAGCACATCGAGACGGAAAGCCGCCGCCTGACTCAACTTATTAACAATATTCTCGATTTCTCGAAGATCGAACTGGGGCGCAAGACTTACCAATTCGAGCGCGTGTGCGTCGAAGAGGTCGTCGCCGAGACGCTTAAGACGTGCGAGGTGCGGCTCAAGCAGAAAGATTTCGCCATCATCTTTGAGCCTTCGCAGACGCCGCTGGCGACCGCCGTTATTGACCGCGACGCCGTCGCGCAGGCGTTGATGAATTTGCTCGATAACGCCGTCAAGTATTCCGACTCGTTGCCGGACAAGCGTGTGGTGGTCGTTCGCGTCGGCGAGCGCGATGGATTTATCACCATCTCCGTCACAGATTTCGGCGTCGGCATCGCGCGCGGGGAGCAGAGCAAGATTTTTGAAAAGTTCTATCGCGTCAGCACCGGACTGGTGCATGACGTGAAGGGCAGCGGCCTCGGCCTCGCGCTCGTCAAGCACATCATCGAGTCGCACGGCGGGCGCGTCACAGTCGAAAGCGATCTCGGACGGGGCAGCACCTTCACCATCCATCTCCCGCTCCGGCGCGCAGATGAAGAAGCGAGCACGGCGCAGAAGCCACAACCGCTGGCTCTGGAAAAGGATGTCGCGCTCGCTATGGGCGTCAGAACCGACGTACAGCAGCACAGTCATCACGTCCCGCTCAATTTGCCGGATTAGACGCGTCGGTTGCAAAACTTAGTCACAGCGTAAACAAAGAGGCGTATGAGCTTTAATTTGTGATTTCGGATTTCAAATCTCCGTGTCTCTGTGCCCCTGTGGCTAGTTTCTAAGTTGTAAGTTAATGAAGCCAATAAATTCAATGTCTATGCCAAAAGTTCTCATCGTCGAAGACGATCAAGCGATGGCCGTTGCGTTGCGCGACGGGTTCACGTATGAAGGCTACGCGGTACAGGTCGCGCGCGACGGATCGGCGGGCTTGCGCATGGCGTCGGAGAAAGGTTTAGACCTCGTTATCCTCGACGTGATGTTGCCGCGCCTGAGCGGTCTCGATGTCTGTCGCCAACTGCGAAGCAGCGGCAACAGCACGCCGATTATCATGCTCACGGCACGCGGGCAGGAGATTGATAAAGTGCTCGGCCTCAAGACGGGCGCGGACGATTACGTTACCAAGCCGTTCAGCTTTCTCGAATTGATGGCGCGCGTGGAAGCCGTCCTGCGCCGCACGACGAAGGCGGCAGACAGTGTGGAGAGCGTCTGCTTCGGCGACGTGGAACTGAACTTCAGAAACTTCGAGGCGAAGAAAGCCGGGCGCACGCTCGAACTATCGCCGCGCGAGTTCAAGATGATGAGATATTTCGTCGAGCATCGCGGCGAAGTCGTGACGCGCGACCAACTGCTCGACGCCGTCTGGGGCTACGATGGCTTGCCCCTGACGCGCACCGTAGATATGCACATCGCCAAGCTCCGCCAGAAGATTGAAGACACGCCCGGCGACCCGCGCTATATCATCACTGTGCATCGCGTCGGCTATAAATTCACAGGATGATTTGAAACGATGAATGATGAACGCTGAACGAAAAGCTTTTGCCTTTCATTCGGCGCTTATCATTCATCGTTTGCTTTTATGAGGGGGCGAGAGATGGCAAAACGGAATGAGAAGAACGGCGGCGAGGCGCAGAAGGGCGTGACGCGGCGCGGCTTTTTGAAGGGGGCGGGGCTGACGGCGGCGGGCGCGGCGATTATTGAGAAAGGCTTGCTCGGCGTGAGCGAAGCGGCGGGCGCAGCGAGTTCGCCGGTCGTCGGGCCGGGAAGTGTGCCTGTCATGCTGAGAATCAACGGCGCGGAGCGGCGCATGTCGGTTGAGCCGCGCACGACGCTGGCTGAAGCTCTGCGTTCCGAACTGGGATTAACGGGCACGAAGGTCGTCTGTGATCGCGGCTCCTGTTCGGCTTGCACTGTATGGCTCGACGCCACTCCGGTCTGTTCGTGTATGACGCTCGCGGTCGATGTCGGCGTGCGTGCCATCACCACCATCGAAGGACTCGCGCCCAATGAAGAGACGCTTCATCCCGTGCAGGAAGCCTTCATCGAGTATGACGCGATGCAGTGCGGCTTCTGCACGCCGGGCATGATTATGAGTTGCGCCGCGCTGCTTAATCGCACGGCGCACCCGACGCTCGAAGACGTGAAGACGGCGACGAGCGGCAATCTCTGTCGCTGCGGCACGTACCCGAAAGTTTTCGAGGCGACGCTGCACGCGGCCAGAGCTTCCGGCGGCGCTCAAGGCAAAAGGGAGGGCGAATAGATGAGCCGCGAAGTTCAAACGCAGGACAAGACGACGAACGCGCCCGCGTCCGCTCCGACCGGAGAAGCGCCCGTCCCCAAAGCCGCCGCCGCGCAGTCCGAGAGGGCTTCGCTGAAGGAAGCCGCGCCGCGCACGCGCAAAGAAAATCTGCCCGCCGGAATCTTGGGCGCAGAGATGAAGACGGTCGAGCGCGATGTTGCGCTGGACGAGCCGCCCGTGCTCAGCGTTAACAGCGAGTTGTCTGTCATCGGCAAACGCACGCCGCGCGTTGACGGGCGTTTGAAGGTGACGGGCGCAGCTACGTACACGGCGGACGTGCGCCTGCCCGGAATGCTCTACGCTCAACTTATCACCTCGCCGCACCCGCATGCGCGCGTCATCTCGATTGACGCGAGCGTGGCAGAGCGAGACCCGCAGGTGCGCGCCATACACATTCTCGACCGCGTTATCGGTAACGCCGAACTGCGCGACAAGTCGAAAGAGCTTCCGGCGAAATATCCGATTGTGCGTTTCGCCGGACAGCCCATCGCGGCTGTCGCGGCGACGACGCAAGCGGCGGCGAACGAGGCCGCGCGGCTCTTTAAAGTTCAATACGAAGAGTTGCCGTTTGTCGTGGACACGGATGAGGCACGAAAAGAGAATGCGCCGCTCGTCTTTCCGGGCGCGGCGGATCAGGCAGAGACGGCGGGCGGCGGTGGCGGCCCTGCCGGAGTGCCGCAGACGGGAAACGTGCGCGGCCCCGTCAGAGGCGGCCCGCGCGGTGGGCCTCCGGGCGATGTCGAAAAGGGATTCAAAGAAGCGGACATCATTGTGGAAGGAGAATTCCGCACGCAGGTGCAGACGCACTCCGCGCTTGAGCCGCACGGCGTAGTGTCGGATTGGAAGGCGGACAATTTGACCGTCTATGCTTCGACGCAAGGCACTGCGAGCGTGCGCGACGAGTTGGCGGAAATCTTTAAGTTGAAAAAAAGTCAGGTGCGGGTCGTCACGGATTTTATGGGCGGCGGCTTCGGCGCGAAGTTCGGCGCAGGCAATTACGGCGTGTTGGCGACACACCTCTCGAAGAAGGCTGGCGCGCCCGTGCGTCTGATGATGACGCGCAAGGACGAACACCTCTCGACGGGCAATCGCCCGGACTCTGTGCAGAGACTAAAAATCGGCGCGAAGCGCGACGGCAAGCTGACGGCGATTCACCTGCAATGCTACGGCACGGCGGGGACAGGCACGGGCGCGGGGACAGGCGGCCCGGCGCAGAACATGTATGTCTGCCCGGAGATTGCAACGGAAGAGTCAGACGTGTTCACGCACGCAGGCCCTGCGGCGGCCTTCCGTGCGCCCGGCCACCCGCAGGGCTGCTTTGCGCTTGAGCAGTTGATTGATGAACTGGCCGAGCGTCTGAATGTTGACCCGCTTGCCCTGCGTGACAAAATTGACGAGCATCCGGCGCGACGCGAAGAGCGTCGCATCGGCGCAGAGCGCGCGAACTGGTCGAAGCGCCACGCGGCGGGCGCGGAAAGCGGCGCGGTCAAGCGGGGACTGGGCGTAGCGCAATCGGTCTGGTATCGGTTCGTCAATCTGGATGCGGCGTGCGAGGTTCGCGTGACGCGCGATGGCTCGGTCGAACTGCTCTCCGGCGTGCAGGACATCGGCGGCGGGATACGCACTGCGCTGGCGCAGGTGGTCGCCGAAGAGTTGGGATTGAAACCTTCCGACATCACCCTGCGCATCGGCGATTCAACTTTTCCGACCGGCCCGGCTTCGGGCGGCAGTATGACGACCGGCTCGATCACTCCGGCGGCGCGCAACGCGGCCTTCAAGGTCAAGCAGGAGCTACTCGAACAGGTCGCGCACGCGCTCGTCGTTAAGAGCGGTCACCAACTCGAACTGCGCGGAGGGCGCGTCATCGTCCGCGCGAATCCAAAGCGGAGTCTGACGTTCAGGCAGGCCGCCGCGCGCCTCCAGACCGAGCAGATTGCGGCGCGCGCCAGCCGCAGCGACGATTACGGCGGCTTCGTTTTCAAGAATGAGCAGGAGGCTTTCGGCGTCGGGATGGGTCGCTATGGCGGCGTGCAGTTCGTCGAAGTGGCGGTTGATACGGAGACGGGCGTCATCAAAGTCGAGCGCGTCGTCGCCGTCCACGATTGCGGGCGACCGATTAACCCGCTCGCTCTCGAAAGCCAGATTAACGGCGGCGTGCTGCAAGGCATCTCCTACGCGCTCTACGAGAATCGCCTTCTCGACCGCCACACCGGCAAGATGGTCAACCCGAATCTCGAACAGTACAAAATCCTCGGCTCGCGCGAGACGCCGCACATCGAGGTGATGCTTATCGAAGAATATCTGGGACGCAATTCGACGGACGCGGGCGGCATCGGAGAGCCTTCGACGATTCCGACGGCGGCGGCCATCGCCAACGCCTTCTATAACGCGACGGGCGTCCGCATGCGCGAAATGCCGATGACTCCCGCGCGCGTGCTGGACGCGCTGAAGAAGCGATGAACTCTGAACGCTGAACGCGCAACTGAAAACAGCAATGCTTTCGTCTTTCAGTTCAGAGTTCATCGTTGAGTTGATAGTAATGCAGAAAGGCGAGCGGGCATGAAGAGTTTTGAATGGACGAATGCGGCGAGCGTTCAGGAAGCAGTCGCACAGATGGGCGGCGCGTCGGTCATTAAAGCGGGCGGGATTGATTTGCTCGACCGGATGAAGGAGGGCATTGATAGTCCCTCAAAGCTGGTCAATATCCGCAACGTCAAAGGTCTGGACGCCATCCGCGAAGACCCGAAAGCCGGATTACATATCGGCCCGCTCGTCACTCTCGCGCAACTGGATACGAGTCCGGTTGTTCGCAAAAGTTACAGGGTGCTCGCCGATTCCGCAGGACATGCGGCGACGCCGCAGATTCGCAATGTCGCCACCGTCGGCGGCAATCTCCTGCAACGCCCGCGCTGCTGGTACTTCCGTTCCGAGGATTTCCATTGTCGCAAGAAGGGCGGCCCAACTTGTTTCGCGCTGGAAGGCGAGAACCAGTATCACGCCATCTTCGACAATCGCCTGTGCGCCATCGTCCATCCATCGGCGACCGCGACGGCGCTCGTCGCGCTTGGCGCACGTCTCGAACTGACTTCAACGAAGAATCAGCGCGAAATCGCGCTCGAAGAATTTTTCGTCACGCCCGACGAGGACATCAGGCGCGAAAATTCCCTCGGCGAAAAAGAACTCATCACAGCCGTCCGTGTCCCGCCGCTTCCAGAGGGGGCGCGCACCGTCTATCTCAAGCAGGGCGAGAAAGAATCTTTCGACTGGCCTGTGGCGGATGTGGCCGTCGTGCTCAACTGCGGCGCGGAGCGACGATGCACGCAAGCCTCCATCGTGCTCGGCGCAGCCGCTCCCGTGCCGCTTCGTGCGCGCGAGGCCGAAGGCGCGCTCGCAGGCAAGATAATCAACGAAGAGACGGCTCGCGCGGCGGCTCGCGCGGCGATGCGTGGCGCGACTCCGCTGGCACAGAACGGCTACAAGGTAGCCGTCTTTGAAACATTGGTGCGCCGCGCGCTTCTCGCCGCAGCCGTCTGACGTAGAGGAGTTTTGAGATGAGCGAAATAGTTGAAACGCAGGCGACCGAGCAGCCCGTAGTGTGCAGGCTTTTGCGAACCAAGACGGCGTTCGGCACTTTTCGCGGCAACGCGTGGTCATGGCAGTCGGGTCGCTCGACGACGGCTGTCTACTGGTGTCTGCGCACAATGGAGACAGCCGGACCCGACGATGGCTATACGCACCCGCACACCTGCTGCGAAGGGCGCAGTTGCTTCGAGCGCCCCATCGAATAACAGTTCCCCGATTAATATTCACCAGCGCAGAGACAGAGGACACAGGCGGGGCATCGTCATGTCTGTCGCCCCTCCGGGGCTGCGATGATTTCAGCTTGGGTTGCCCCGCACCTTATCCTCAACTAAAAGATAATCTTCATCTTCGTATATTGTCCTCTCGAACCTAATCCAAGCTAAAATATCCACCATGAAATACACTTCGCACGAAGATAACGAAGAATACATGCCCGACGACGCGGATATTACTTTTCCGTTCGAGGAAAGCCTGCGCGTCTTTGTCGAAGCATTGCCGCTCATCGCGCCGCAGCAGATTGCGGCAGAGTTGGAGACGCTCGGCTACAAGGGGCAGGACGACCAGCGGGCGGCGCTCTCGCTGATGGCTTACAGGCACGTCCGGCGCTTGAAGCGCATCTACGTCGACGGCGAACATTTTCGGGAACTGCCGCCGAAGCAGAACGTGCTGATGGTCGGCCCGACCGGCTGCGGCAAAACCTTTCTCGTTGAACTCCTGTTCCAGCATCTCTTCAAACTTCCCACAGTCGTCGTAGATATTACGAGCTTTACAGAGAGCGGTTATGTCGGCGACGACGTGCGTACCATCCTGACGCGCCTCATCGGCGTCGCCGGAGACAATCCGCTGCTCGCCTCTTGCGGCGTCATCTGTCTCGACGAGTTTGATAAACTCGCGTCTGCTGGTAGTAGCGCGCGCTTCGCCGGGCAGGGGACGACGAAGGATGTGTCGGGCTACGGCGTGCAGCGCGAACTGCTGGCGATGCTCGAAGGGAAAGAGGTGATGGTTCCGATGGACTACGGCTTTTCGGCTTACGGCCAGCGCATCGAACTCTCGACGCGAAACATTCCTTTCATCGCCTGCGGCGCGTTCTCCGGCTTCGACGAACTGCTGCAACAGAATCGTTCCAACATCGGTTTTCGCACGGGCGGCGAAGATGGAAGCGCGCTGACCATCGAAGAGGTCGCCTCGTTTCAAAAGTTCGGCTTTCTTCCCGAACTCATCGGGCGTTTCTCGCGCATCGTCAGCTTTCCGGCTCTCCCGGCGGCGACTCTGCGGCGCATCCTTCTCGAAAACGTCCTCCCGCAATTTCAGAACGAGTTTCGCGGCGAAGGCTTAAATTTGATTGTCAGCGAAGACGCTGTGAGCCACATCATCGCGCGCAGCCAGAAACGCGGGACGGGCGCGCGCGGCCTGCATACCGAACTGGTCGCGGCGGTCGAGCGCGCAGCCTTCGAGACTTTCATGCGGACGACGAACGCCGAAGTCCACATCACACACTCGAACGGGCGGCTCGAAAGCGAAATTCGCAAACTACCTTAATTCAACTTTTCTTGGCCTCCTTCTTCTTTGCGTCAGCGATTGAAGATTCAAGATTTCAAATCTTATGACTGACCCTACAGGCACAGCCTCGATTCTTCCTCTGGCCGCGCGCGCGTTGAAGTTGGCCGCGTGCGTCTGCTGTCTTGCGCTCTGTGCGATTAACGCCTTCGCGCAAAATTCTGCGGGCGATAATCTACAAGGCTACTGGACGGGCGCATTCGTTCGGGACGGCGCGGTGCAGATTGTGACGGCGGAGTTTTACAATGAGAAGGAGGGCGCGCGCGTCGAGATACAGACGCCCGACCGTCCTTTCGCGCCGCCTCTCGCAAGCGCGGTCGAGCGCACGGCGGCAGGCGCGCTGCTTTTTAAGACGGCCTATGGTCAGGCGACGATGATGCTCGACGAGACTTTTCAGGAGATGACCGGGCAGGTCGGACAGAGCACGCCGCCGCTTCGCCTGCACCTCAAGCGGGACTTGCGACCGCCCGCTCCCAAAATCAGAAGCGAAGAGGTGACGTTTAAAAGCGGCGCTGTACTGCTCTCCGGCACGCTCGTGCTGCCAGAAGGAGCGGGGGCATATCCGGTCGCCGTCTTCGCGCACGGGCGCGGGTGTCAGGGGCGCGGCGGCTATCTGTCGAGGGCGAAGGTTTTGGCGCGTTACGGCATCGCCGGGTTCGCGTTTGATAAGCGGGGCGTCGGGGCATCGAAGGGAAGTTGTGAGAGCGCGACTTTCGAGCAGGAGACCGCCGACGTGCTCGCGGCCATCGAGATGTTGGCGTCGCGCGCCGGGATTGACGCCGCGCAGATCGGCATTATCAGCCAGAGCGCGGGCGGTTGGGTCGCCGCGCGCGCCGCCAATCGCACCGCTCGCCCGCTCGCTTTCATCATCACAGGCGTCGGCCCCGCGACGAGCGTGCGCGAGCAGCAGTTCGATAACGCGCGCTACATCAGTCGTGACCTCCGTCTTACACCCGAAGACGAAAAGCCTTTCATGCGCTACGTCGAACTGATGTTTGCCGACGGCGAGCCGCAGACGCAGTTCCGAGAGATGCAGCAACTACTCGCACAGGGGAAGCGCACGGGCTGGGGCGCAGAATTTCTCGACGAGACTGACGTGCCTGCTTCTGCCGAAGACATCAAGAATCTCTGGGTGCGCCGTTTCAACTATGACCCGCGAGAAGATTTGAAAAAGATACGTGTGCCCTTTCTCGCCTTCTACGGAGGCAGCGACCGCGTCGTGCCGCCGAAGGAGAACGTGCCCGTCCTGCGGCGTCTGCTGGAGGAAGCGGGGAACAGGAACTTTCGTATCGTCGTGCTGCCGGAGGCCGGACATGGTCTGTTACAGGATGGACAGTTGCGAAAACTGGCGGGCGCGAAAGGCGAGTTGGAAACATACTACTGGAAGTTCCCGCGCGTCGGGGCGATCTATATGCAAGAGATACTCGATTTCCTACACGCGAACTTGAAGGCGTCCTTCTCCGGCCATTTGACTCGCCGCCCAACTATTGTTATAGAAACC
>CAXTRQ010000177.1:0-12270 GCA_964246705.1 uncultured Pyrinomonadaceae bacterium | reverse complement strand
GTCGTGGATATGCGCGGTCACGCCGAGCGTCAGCGCGGCGGCGAAGAAACTTCCGGCGACGAGCGGCAGGGGCGCGAGCAGCCCATGTGGAAACTTCGCCGCACCGAAGATGAAGAGGACTGAGAGAATGATAAAAGCGTCAATAATCGCCTTGGTCGTCGCCCAGCAGATTTCGGCGAAGGCCAGAGACTCGACTTCGACGGGGGTTGCTAAAATCGCGTCGAAGGTTGATTGATAGACCATGCGAAAGTAAGAGCCGTAGGCGCTCTCGAAGAGGGCGCGCGAGATGACTGTGAAAGAGAGAACGCCCGCGCCGACGAAAGAGAGATAGGACATCCCGCTGACGTTGGATGCGATGAGCGAACCGATGCCCCAGCCGAAAGCGAAGACCATAAAGACCGGCTCGATCAGCGGCGCGGCCAACTCCATCTTCCACAGGCGCAGATAAACTTCCAGATGGCGCTGCCAGACGGCGAACGCGTCGCGCCCGTTGACGTTCGAGAAGGCGAGCATCCTTCCGCTCGTCCGCTCCACCCGCCCGTATTCAACAGTCTGCTTGGCCGTCGTGCCGCTCAAATCTTTACCTCTCTACACATGCACGTCGAAAGGGAACTCGCGCCTTTTGATGAGAGCCAGAAGTTCGTCCAGCGCCGCGTGCGTGCGCTTGTGAAATTCCTGCGGGTAGCAGAAGCGCGCGGCGTTCACCGCAAACTCGTCTTCGTCGAGAATCTTAAAAGAAAAATCGGGCGCGACCAGAATATCCATGTCGAGGTCTACGAAACTGAGCACGCGTTCGTCGAACTCGATAGGAGCATTGATGTTGCAATAGTAGTTGCGCAGAGCGCCGTCAGGCTCTCGAAAGCGAAAGACGCTGTACCAGCGATTTGTCCAGTAGTATTCGGTGCTTAAAGTTCCGCGCACGATATGACCGAGCAGAGGGTGTCGGACTTCTTCCTCAAAACTCCCTTCGAGAATGATGAGCGCGCCTTGGCGTTTCATGACGCGCGCGCGCCACTCTCGATGAACGCTCCCGTCGTGCTTCAGCGAACGCACTGTGACGATATTACCGGCGCTGCTTTCAGACATCGCCGCGCACCAACTCTTCTACATGTTTGTCGCCGACGATGTCGAGAAAGACATCTTCGAGATTCGAGGGGCGCAGAAGCATCCGGCGGCCTTCGTATAGCTTCATCAGGTGCGCGAGCCGCTCAGGCGAACCGGCGAAATAGAGATGCGCGCCCGAACGCTCGACGGCGCGAATATTCGTCTCTCCAACGACGGCGTGTGAGAGGCTGCTGCCCGCGTCGCGGACTTCGAGCACGTAAGGCGCGACGTGCTGCGAGATGAGTTCGCGCGGCGAGCCTGTGGCGAGAATCTGCCCGCGCACGATGATCACGAGACGGTCGCAGAGCCGCTCGGCCTCGTCCATGTAATGTGTCGAGAGGAGAATCGTCAGACCGCTCTCGCGCCGCAACTCTTCGAGTCTCTGCCAGATTTCCTGACGCACTTGCGGGTCAAGGCCGGTCGTCGGCTCGTCGAGCACAAGCAGGCGCGGTTCGTGCAGCAGTGCGCGCGCGATCATCAGACGGCGTTTCATGCCGCCGGAAAGTTCGAGCACGCGCGCCGAGGCGCGTTCTTTCAGTCCGACGAAACTCAAAAGCTCGTCCGTGCGTGATTGTGCGCGCTCACGCGCGAGTCGAAAGTAGCGCGCATAGACGAGAAGATTCTGGCGGACGGAGATGTCCGGGTCGAGATTATTTTCTTGCGGGACGACTCCGATGAGCGAGCGGATACGCCGCGCCTCTGTTCTGACATCGTAGCCTTCGACTCGTAATTCTCCGCCAGAGAGAGGCGTGCGACAGGCGATCATCCGCATCGTCGTGGATTTGCCCGCGCCGTTCGGGCCGAGCAGACCGAAAGCCTCGCCACGACGAACGCCGAAATTGATGCCCGCGACGGCGGGGCGCTCACCGTAGATTTTCGTGAGATTAGTGGCGGAGACAACTCCTTCATCAGCAGAAACTTTCGAGGCGGTCGCTATTTCCCGTTGCCGCGTGGGAGCTTTCTGCGCGCCGTCCGGGCGTGGAGTTTCAAGTCTCAATTCTTCTGCTTCCAAGCGCTCTCCGCTCTCTTTCTATAAGCTGTGAGTTGACGAGACCGGCGGACGCCCGCGTTTCTTTCATCTTTCCGGTCTCAGTTTACGCTGGCGCGCACGCCGTTGCGAAGGACGCCGATGCCTTCGACCTCAACCTCGACCGTGTCGCCCGCGCTCATCGGGCCGACGCCCGCAGGCGTGCCTGTCGAAATCACATCGCCCACTTCGAGCGTCATGACGTGCGAGATGTAGTGGATGAGGTGCGGTACGGAGAAGGCCATCGTGCTCGTGCGAGCGCGCTGTTTCGTCTGGCCGTTGAGGCGCGTCTCGACTTGCACATCGAGCGGGTTGAGGTCGGTCGAAAGAAAGGGGCCGATGGGACAGAAAGTGTCGAAAGATTTGGCGCGCGTGAATTGAACATCCTTGCGCTGGAGGTCGCGCGCGGTGACATCGTTGACGCAGGTATAGCCGAGGACGTAGGCGAGCGGGTCGTCGCCGGTTGACAGGCGACGGGCACGCCGTCTGATAACGACTCCGAGTTCGCCTTCATACTCGACGCGGGCTGACTGCGGCGGAAGCTCGATGAAATCTCCTTGAGCGATGACGGCGGAAGGCGGCTTGAGAAAAAGGAGCGGCTCGGCGGGCATCTCATTGCCGAGTTCGGCGGCATGATCGCGGTAGTTGCGCCCGATGCAGACAATCTTTGAAGGCACGGAGGGCGCTAACAACTGCAAGCCTTCGAGCGCGATTGGCTCGCCGGTTTTCGCCCCGGAAGAAAGGTTCTCCAACGTCGCGCCGGGCGGCAGTGGATGAACCTCCGCGCCGTGGATGATGCCGAAGCGCGTGGTCTCGGATTGTTGATCGTAGAATCGGCAGAGTTTCATATTTGAACAATTCAACTTTACGGAGCAGTTTCCGAGACGACATCCGACGGTTGAGAGACGTTGCCCGCCGAATCCACAGCCGTCAGGTAGTAGAAATATTTGACGCCCGTCTGCACGGACTCGTCCTGATAAGTCGTCCGCTCAAGCGGCGTCCGGTTCAATTTCGTCCAACTCTCTTTCGGCAGCGCGGGGTCTGTCGAACGATAAATGTTGTAACCGGTTACATCGCGCTCAGGGTTGGCGGCGAAGAAAATCGAGATCCGATTGGCCGCAGGCGCAGGCGAGATTCCGCTCGGAGGCGACGGCGCGAAAGTGTCCTTCGGCGTGACCGTAATGGCATTGGAATTGAGACTCTCGACCGGCTGTCCCTCGGTGCCGAGCGAGACGGCGCGCACGACATAGACGTACTCCTCGCCGAAGTTGAATGCCTGATCCGCGTACTGCGTCGTCGTCAGAGGTCTCTCGCCGTTGAGCGGCATCTGTCCCGGCTCGTTCTGCGAGCGCGTCGTGCGATAGATGTTGTAACCGAGTAGATTCGGCGGCGTCGAGCCGTCGACGTTTGAGGGCGGAGGCTGCCAACGCACGTTGATGGTCGTCTCGGTCGAGGTTGCAGGGTCGCTCAGGATGGGCGGCAGGCTGACGCGCGCGGCGGGTTCGACCAGCAGAAAATTTGAGAAGGAGGCGCGCTGTCCGGCGGCGTTGACGTAGCGCAAGGCGTAGCGCAGGCGCACAGGCTCCGTCAGTTCCAACTCATCCGTGTAGAACAGCGTTTCGCCGCTGTGTTGAATCGTCTCGTAGGTCACGGAACCGATGAGGGTCGCGCGCGCGCCGAACTCCTCTTCGGTCAGGGGCAGCGGGTCGTTGATTGGCTCGGCGAGACGATAGACATCAATGCGGCGGATGCTCTGCACGCTCTCGTCCGGGGCGTTGCGGCGCGGGGCAGGCCAACTCAAAATCACCTGATTGCCGCGCTGCACGCCGGAGAGCAACTCCGTGCGTTGCGGAACTCGCTCGACGGGCGGCAGAGGCGGCCTGCGTTTGCCGCAGGCGACAAACGCACAGGGCAGAAGTATCGTGCAGAGAAGGACGAGAAGTCTTGCGGCGGCAAATGAAAGTCGGCGAGGGCGCGCGAGAGCGTCCTCGCCGAGTGGTCGCGGGCGGGGCGCGCCTTCGGTCAATTTCATCCGGTTGTGGATGCTGTTTTGCTTTGT
This sequence comes from uncultured Pyrinomonadaceae bacterium, assembly GCA_964246705.1. Taxonomy (GTDB): domain Bacteria; phylum Acidobacteriota; class Blastocatellia; order Pyrinomonadales; family Pyrinomonadaceae; genus DASZCR01. The sequence continues at coordinate 8,080 of CAXTRQ010000177.1, read as the reverse complement.
TTCGATCACAGGACGTACCGGCTGAGGTCTTGGTCTTTGACGATGTCTGCGAGCGTGCGCGTGACGTACACAGCGTCAATGGTCTGTTGCTTGGGTTCGAGGTCGGGCCCTGCGAAGCTGATTTCGTCGAGCACTTTCTCCATGATCGTATGGAGGCGACGCGCGCCGATGTTCTCGGTCGTCTCGTTGACGCGCACGGCGAAGCGCGCCACAGCGTCAATGCCGTCGGCGGTGAATTCCAGTTCGATGCCTTCGGTTTCGAGCAGCGCTTGGTACTGCTTCATGAGAGAGTTTTTCGGCTCGGTCAGAATGCGCTTGAAATCATCGAGTGTGAGAGATTCCAGTTCGACGCGGATGGGAAAGCGCCCCTGAAGTTCCGGGATCAAGTCCGAAGGCTTCGAGACATGGAACGCACCGGCAGCGATGAAGAGGATGTGGTCTGTGCGCACCATGCCGTAGCGCGTGTTAACGGTCGTGCCTTCGATGATGGGCAGAATGTCGCGCTGGACGCCCTCACGCGAAACGTCGGGCCCGCCTCCGCCGGATTCGCGCCCGGCGATTTTGTCTATCTCATCGAGAAAGATGATGCCGGAGGATTCGACGCGGTCGAGCGCGGCGCGTGCGACCGTGTCCATATCAATGAGCCGCTCCTCCTCCTCCTGCGTGAGATACTCCATCGCGTCATCGACGCGCATGCGGCGGCGCTTCGTCCGCCCCTGAAAGAGATTTCCGAGCATGTCTTTCATGTTGATGCCCATCTCTTCGATGCCTTGCGGCCCTGCGACTTCGATGGTCGGAAAGTTCTTCTCTCGAACTTCCATTTCAACCATCCGGTTATCGAGTTTCCCCGCGCGAAGCTGCGTGCGAAGTTTCTCGCGCGTCTTCTGGAATTGGTCATCGCGCTCGGCGGGAACTTCGGACGCAGACGCAGAGACCGTCGCCTCGGAGCCGCTCACATCTTCGGCGTCGAAGTCGTAGAAGCTTGAGTTGTGCTTGGGCGGGAGCAGTAGGTCGAGGACGCGTTCTTCGGCGTTGAGTTCGGCCTTGTCTGCGATCTCGTCAATCTTTTCTTCGCGCAGCATCTCGACGGCAATCTCCGTGAGGTCGCGAATCATGCTTTCCACGTCCCGGCCGACGTAGCCGACCTCTGTGAACTTTGAAGCTTCGACCTTGAGGAAGGGCGAGTTGGACATGCGCGCCAGACGCCTCGCAATTTCGGTCTTGCCGACGCCGGTCGAGCCGATCATGATGATGTTTTTCGGCATCACGTCGGCAGCCATTTCAGGCGGTAGTTTCTGTCGGCGCACGCGATTGCGCAGAGCGATAGCGACGGCGCGCTTGGCGGCGTGCTGCCCGACGACATGCTTATCGAGTTGCGCGACGATCTGACGCGGCGTCATCTCGTCTAGACGCGCCTCTTCGTCCGTCTCGCCTGAAAGATAGATAACCATAAATCAGTTTTCAGTTTTCAGTTTTCAGTTTTCAGATGGAGTAACAGGCCGCTTGAGGCGCATGCTTCTCTACTGAGAACTAAAAACTGAAAACTGTTTGTCATAACTCTTCGATGATGATGTTTTGATTCGTGTAGATGCAAATCTCACCGGCGATGCGGAGCGCTTTGTCGGCAATTTCGCTGGCGCTCATTTCCGTGTTTTCCAGCAGCGCGCGGGCGGCGGCCAGCGCGTAGGAGCCGCCCGACCCGATGGCAATCGCCCCGTTGTCCGGCGCGATGACATCGCCGTTGCCGGAGAGCAGAAACGAGCTTTTATCATCGGCGACAATCAGGAGCGCTTCGAGATGGCGCAGAATTTTGTCCGTCCGCCACTCTTTGCTGAGTTCGATTGAGGCGCGTTCGAGATTGCCGTGATACTGTTCGAGCTTTCCCTCGAAGCGCGTCAGAAGCGAGAACGCGTCGGCGCTCGCTCCGGCGAATCCGGCGAGTATCTTGTCGTTGTAGAGGCGGCGAACTTTACGCGCGCCGCTTTTCATGACCGTATCCCCGACCGTCACCTGTCCATCTCCGGCCATCGCCACACGTCCTTCACGACGCACGAGGAGGACGGTCGTGCTGCGCGTCTTTGTCTGCTCTCTGTTCTTCATGGTAAGCAAATCACTATAGAAAGGGGGGCGAAGGGAAGTCAAGCGAAGCGCACCGCGTGCGCGCTTTTGGCGAATCGCACAGAGAGGTCTCGCGTCGCATCGAACAACAAGGCGGCTTTGCGTTATGATGGACGCGAAGAGACGTTTGAGTCTACATGCCGGCCCTGTCGAGAGCCGCTTGGCCGTCGGGGCTGAGAAATCGGAAAAGGATTATGTAGAGGAGGAAGATGGGACGCGAGAGACCTCTGATCGGTATCACGATGCGGCACGAATTGGAGTCCGAGAGATTCTATCTGGCACGCGCCTACAGCGAAGCGGTCGAAGCCGCAGGGGGCGTGCCCATCCACCTGACGCTCTCGCCGCGCAGGCGCTATATCGCAGCCATCATGGAGGAGTTGGACGGAGTGCTCCTGCCCGGCAGCGCCTCGGACGTAGACCCTCTGCGCTATGGGCGCGAGCCGCACAGGCATCTGGGGAGCGTACACCCGCTCAAGGACGAGACAGACCTGCTTGTGCTGGAGGAGGTCGAGCGCCGCAGGACGCCTCTGTTAGCCATCTGTTTCGGCATGCAAATCTGGAATGTGGCCTGTGGCGGAACTCTGATTCAAGACATCGAAACGGAAGTTCCGGACGCTATCAAGCACGAGCAGGGAGCGCCGCGCGGGCGACGCTCACATCGGATTAGCTTGTCGCCGGAGAGCCTGTTGGCGAAGCTCGCTGAAACGGATCACGCGCTCGTTAATAGCCATCATCATCAGGCGATTGATACGGTCGGGCAAAATCTGCGTGCGACGGCGTGGACTGCCGATGGTCTTATGGAAGCCGTCGAGGACACACGCGGCGATCGCTGGGGGTTAGGCGTCCAGTGGCATCCGGAAATTGACTGGATGGGTGATCCCTTCGCCATCGCCCTCTTCAACTCATTTATCGAAGCTGCACGGCGCACTTCAAAACAAGAGCCAGCGCCGGAAGAGATCGTTCGAGTCCGATAACGCTGATGGATGTCAGCGCATTTCTCAAATCTCAAATTCTGGGAGAGGCTGCGTGTATCATGTTTGAACGCTATACGGAGAAAGCGCGCAGAGTGATCTTCTTTGCGCGATATGAGGCGAGCCAGTTCGGCGCACCGGCCATCGAACCGGAGCACCTGCTGCTGGGATTGATGCGCGAAGATAAGACGCTGACCTCACGGTTTCTGGCACGCGCACAAGCCTCACTGGAGATGATCCGCAAAGAAATCGAAGGTCGCGCCCCGCTACGCGAGAAGATTTCGACCTCTGTGGAATTACCCCTCGCGCCGGAGACGAAGCGAGTGCTGGCGTTTGCGCATGAGGAATCAGACCGTCTCCAGCATCGTCACATCGGGACGGAGCATCTGTTGTTGGGATTGCTCAGAGAAGAGCGTTCGATGGCGGCGGAGATTTTGTATGAGCGCGGCTTAAGGCTCTCGGCGGTCAGGGATGAAGTTGCTGGTGTCACCAGCATTGAGCCTCGCGCTTTGCAAAATAGAACATTAAGACGCATATTTGAGATTCGCGCAGAGAGCCAAAAGTTGACGACCTTGGCCGATGAGCTTCTAAGAGACATCTCCGTCGGGGAGGGCGGGGAATTAAGTGATATTGAGGATGTTCTGGAACATCTCAAAGCAGATGCGGGTAAATTTGATAAGCGATTGATAGATTCCCAAAAGATTGACCTGAAGACGGGGCGGCAAATGAGACTCGGAATCGAAAAACTTTATACCGAAAAGTTAGATTTGTTACGCGGCGCGCGCGCGGGACTGGTGTGCAATCAGGCTTCTGTAGACCATCAATTTCGCCATGTGGCAGACCTCTTGCGCTCGCAACGAGAGATAAAACTGACCGCGCTGTTCGGGCCGCAGCATGGCCTACGGGGGGATGTGCAGGATAATATGGTTGAGACTCCGCACATCTTGGATGCGGAGACTGGTCTTCCGATTTATTCTCTCTACAGTGAGACGCGAGAGCCGACGGAGCGCATGCTGGAAGATATAGATGTGCTTATTTTCGATATGCAGGATGTCGGGTGTCGGATTTATACTTTTATCTATACGCTGGCTAACTGCATGCGCGCGGCTGCGAGGTTCGGTAAGAGAGTGATCGTCTGTGACCGCCCGAACCCGATTAACGGTATCACCTTGGAGGGGACTGTCCTTGAGCTTGAATACGAATCCTTTGTCGGGCAATACCCGATTCCGACGCGGCATGGCATGACCGTCTGCGAACTGGCGAAAATGTTCAACGAGCATTGGAATATCGGATGTGAGCTTGAGTTAATCTTGATGGATGGCTGGTCGCGCGAACTCTGGTTTGATCAGACGGATGCTCCTTGGGTGATGCCTTCGCCGAACATGCCCACTCTGGAGGCGGCGACGGTCTTTCCGGGCACGGTGCATCTGGAAGGCACGCAAATATCGGAGGGACGCGGGACAACGCGTCCATTTGAACTCATCGGAGCGCCGTATATTGATGCCTCCGATTATACGCGTCGCTTAGAAGGTCTCGATTTGCAAGGAGTACGCTTTCGTGCGACCAACTTTTTGCCAACCTTCCAAAAACATGCGGGACAGGTCTGCGGGGGCACACAGATTCACGTCACCGACCGCGCCAAATTCGAGCCGGTGCACACAGGAGTGGCCGCGGTCAAACTCGCGCATGATCTCTATCCGGAGCATTTTCATTGGAAGAATCCGCCCTACGAGTATGTCCACGATAAAAATCCGTTCGATGTGATTGCGGGCACTGCAAGTCTCCGTTTAGCGATTGAGGCAGGGGATTCTCTGGAAACCATCAGCAACTCTTGGCGAGAAAAGCTGGAGGGCTTTGAGAAGGCGCGGACACCTTATCTGCTTTATTAATATTCAAATTTAGGGGAATTAAGAGAGATATGAATCTCCGGTTAAGGTTTAACTTGAAGTAAGGCGAGACCGATAAGTTAAAGTGTTTTCTGAGGTTGGTCGTCGCGCCGACTTTTAACATCTTACTTGAAGATATGAAACTCTCGAAGGAGTGAGATTGTTGTGGTTGAATCAACAGATATAGTAGGCAAGTCGCACGGACAGGCATGGTTGGCAGCGATACTGGGCTGGCTGTTACCGGGGGCGGGGCATTTGCTACAGCGGCGCGTTTCGAGAGCCGTTTTACTCGGCAGCATTGTCTGGATCATGTTTTTAATAGGGGTTGATATGGGCGGCCACCTCTATGGTTTCTCTGAAACTAGCGGTAGTCTCCTCTCATACGTTTTTGGTTTTTGTGATCTCGGCAGTGGTCTACTCTATATTATAGCCAGAGCTTTTGGAATAGCGATAGCAGAACAATCCCAGTTGCCAACCTCCGAATATGGAAATGTTTTTCTCATGGTGTCTGGATTGCTCAATTTTCTCTTGTCTTTAGATGCCTTTGATATCGGCGTCGGGAGGAAGCGTTGAAACATCTCTTGGTAATGAGTGTGTTTGCCTTAATAGTTGCGGTCGCCTTCGGGATCACAGGGCGAGACCAATGGAATGAACGCGCACGCTACGGACTGAAAATATTTCTGGAATTCATGTGCGTCGGACTGGGTATCGCATGGCTATTATATTGGATTCCTTAAGTTATCGGGCAAGAGCACGTCCGATAATAAACAGATGGTAATGATCAAAAGGTTATATGGGTCTGGTAGAAACAGAAGCTATTATCTTACGCACATATAAACTGGCGGAAGCGGATAAAATCGCCGTCTGCCTGACGCGAGAGGCGGGCATTATTCGCGGAGTGGCACGCGGGGCACGTCGTCTGAAGAGTAGATTCGGAGCCAGCCTTGAGCCTTTTACATTAGTAGACCTCTCGTACTTTGAAAAGGAAGGGCGCGAACTGGTCTCCTTCACACGGACAGAAATCTTGCGGTCTTACTTTAGTCTGGCACAGCAGCCGGAATCAATCGCCGCGCTCGAATACATGAGCGAACTCGCGATAGAGTTTGCACCGCCACACCAGCCGGACGAGAAACTCTTTCGCATGGTGCGCGCATGCGTCGAAGCATTGGCCGAGGCCCCTGCCAACTTTTCCCAGATAATACGTTACTACGAAACATGGATGCTCAAACTCTCAGGATTTCTACCCGCGTTGCATATTTGCGGCAAATGCGACCAAAAACTCGCTGACGGGCAGAATGTTTACCTGACTGTCGAAGGCTCCCTGCACTGCGGCGTTTGCGCGGCGAGGGCAGGGAGGTCTCTAAGTTACCCTATGCAGACACAATTGCGAAACATTCTGGTGATGCCTCCGGCTGCGTGGGCACAGTCTAATATTTCGGCCACGAGAGAGTTGAGAGACGAACTTGCGCAGCTAACACAGAGGCTTATTGAGCGGGCATTGGAGCGAAAGCCGAGAGGGAATGCGATCTCATCTTCTGCCACTTTCAATGCTTATACGGGTTACTAAACTCTCCAACTTCTCTGGGCGCTACCTCTCAATATGATCATCAGAAAGCGATTGCTGGAGCAGTACACTGTCGAGGCGCTCCTCCCCTACCTGATACTGGCTGTCCTGATTCTGACCGTATCTCTCCTCGCCCAGCAGACGACGAAATTTGCGGAGATCGTCGGCACGGCGCGTGCTCCATTCCCACTGGCCTTGGAAATCCTTATCGACCTCTTGCCGAACGTTTTGGTTTTTACGCTCCCGATGGGAATGTTAATAGGCACTGCCACAGGATTCAGCCGCATGGGCAGTGATAGCGAATTGATAGCCATGCGTGCGGCGGGAGTCGGGACGGCGAGAATCGTCGCACCTATCCTCCTGACGGGTCTGTTTGTGAGCGCGCTCACGCTGGTGATTGGCTTTGGAATAGCCCCGACAGCCGCACAGAACCTCAGACAGACGGCGCTGCAAGCGGCATTATATAAACTCGAATCGCCTGTCGAGCCGCGCAGTTTCTACACGGATATGCCCGGGAAAGTTGTCTATGTGAGAGATGGCAATCAGGACAGCGGGCAGTGGGGGAGGGTATTCATATACTGGCAAGACCGTAATGAGCCTGCACGCTTGGTGACTGCGCGTTCCGGGCGAATAGATTCATCTGGAGAGCAATCGGAATTGGTCTTGAGCGATGCCATGATAACGACTCTGCCGGCGGGAGAGGGGGAAGACGCGGGGAAGTCCACACAGATAATGACGGAACGTTCCGCCCAACTGCGAATTCGGGATGATCGTCTAGACGAAGGACGCAGGTCTCTGCTTCAGAGACTGCGCGAGCGCAAATTAGAATTTGATGAAATGGGATGGCAAGAACTCAGTGCACAAATGACTGGCGCTGAAACTACGGCGTCTCGACTCAACGCCACAGTGGCCTTCCACAGAAGATCATCCCTCGGCATGGCCCCTCTGGTGTTTTCACTGCTGGGAGCGGCAATGTGCTTGCGGACAAGAAGAGGAGGGAGGGGGTTGGGCATCTTGCTATCTCTGGCGGCGATGCTCTCTTATTACCTGCTCACGTTGGGTGGAGAGCAGTTGGGACGTGCAGGGATATTACCAATCACCCTCGGCGTATGGCTCTCGAACCTTGTTGTCTTCTGTTCCGGAATGTTTCTATTATTATCTAGCGATAGATTAATATTCATGCCCGGGCGTCCTGTAAAGAGTCTTGGCGGAGTGCGCAAGCAGAGTGTGCTGCGAGTGCAATGGCAGAAACATCATCCATCATTCTTAGGCTTGCTTGATCGAAGCATATTACGTTCTTTGGGATGGGGATTCGTGGGCGCGACTACCGTATTGGTGTCTATCTTTCTTATCTTTACCCTTTTTGAACTCTTGCGTTTTATCACCTCAAACGGTACGAGTCTGCGTCTCATTCTACGATACATGCTTTTCCTTTTACCCTTCGTGACAGTCTCTCTGTTCCCGATGTGCATGCTCCTTGCGGTGCTCACCACTGACGCGTTGATGCCACGGCGAAGCGAGTTCGTGGCATGGTGGTCGAG
>CAXTRQ010000176.1:0-12494 GCA_964246705.1 uncultured Pyrinomonadaceae bacterium | reverse complement strand
GCGCGTCCACTTACCCGACGCCGCCCGCCGGGTCGAGAGGGTCGGCGAGGATGAAACGACAGTCGAGCAGCCCGGTCTTGTCTAAATTGGGGACTGATGCGGTCGCCCACCTGCGCCGCGCGTCGAGTTGCGAGGCGGCAGCCGGTCTCGCCATGCGCGACGGCAAAACCGAACTTTATGAGCGCCTGACCATGGAAGCCCGTCAGGCGTGGTCTCAATACAGAGCCGCACTTGAGAGAGGAGCAGTATAAGATACAGTCTTGACGATTATGTGACCGTCCACGAGCGAATCGAGAAATTTTACGTGAAATATCCGAATGGCAGATTGACGACGACGATTCTCTAACATAACGCCGAAACGGGCTTTGTGCTGATCCGCGCGGAAGTGTTTCGCCAACCCGACGACGCACAGCCCTCGGCGACCGGCCACGCCTATGAACTCCGCAGTTCCGGGCAAGCACAGTCAACCAGCTACGTCGAAGTTTGCGAAACGAGCGCCGTCGGTCGCGCTCTGGCGCTACTGGGCTTCGAGGTCAAACGCAGCCGCGAAGAGGTCGAGAAAGCAACGCGCGCGTCGCGCCCTACGCCTCAGAAGACTACGCAGCAGCCCGCCGGACTCGACGCCGAAATCCTCAAGACCGCCGACTCGCTCGGCTACGACGCCGCCAAAGTGCGCAAGTGGGTCAACCAGAAGTTCGAGGTCGGGCATCCCTGTTGACTCTAAATGGTTCAACCTTGAACTTACCTGCCCCGGCGTTTGCCGTTGGGGCGATGGGCGAGTTGGGGATGGGCTGTTCTCTACGTTCCGCCGGGTCGTCACGATCTTGAGATAACGAACGACGGGAGCGGGCAGTCATACGCGGTTGGCCGCATCAACACGCTGCTTCCCGGTCTGGCGTTTTTCGGACACGGCACGAAGTACTTCGTGTGGGCAGTCAAGACTGAGAGACTTGACCCTTATCAGGAGATTTATCGCTGCCCACTGCCGAACGTCATGCAGGACGCTTCGATCTGCTGGGGTCTGCTCAAACCTCCGCGCGCCTCGGCCCGCTCCATTGTCGAAGCATGGAAGATCTTCATATCGAACACCTTCAACAACCACGTCGCCAACGGCAAATCGAAGATGTGCCGCGACGACGTGCGGGAATTGCTCAAAGAACTGGCCGCCGCCCCGGACGAGGCTCATTACCCGGTGATTGATCTCGTGCGGCAGGATGCGGCCACCAACTCTCGCCGGTGGCCGCATCCTTAATGCTCGATTACGTCGTGGGGAGTAACGGCACTTTCGCGCGCGGTCGCCGTCCCGGCCTCGAAGTGTGCATACCGGTGGCTCTGCACCGGGTGCGCGGTCTCAAACCCGTCGTGCCTTAATCACATGGGCTGGCATCTGGAGTACCCGGAGCAGCACGCCACAGCCGACACCGTCGAATCCGTACACAAAGGAAAGGGAGCATCTGTGGAGCGGGCGGTCATTGAACTGCATAGCCATAACCATGCGCAGGCTTACTTTTCGGAGTTGGACGACAGGGACACGGGCGGGTGCAGTTTCAGGGTCTACGGCGTCATCGGCACTATCTTCGACGAGTCGGCGCTCCGCTGGGGAGCGGCGCTCTTCGGCCATTTCTGCGAATACCCGGCGCATGAATTCTTCGAGATGCCTGACGGGATGATTGATTGTGTAGAGGAACTAAGATGAATAAAAGGGTCGCCTACAAAAACAACTTGAAGAAGCTTCAGCGGCAGCGCGCGCCGCAAGAAGCCAACACATCTCCGAAGCTCAACCTCGGCTTCCACGACGCCTCCCTCGTCGTCACGCGCGAAGCACAGACCATTCAAATCATCATCGCGGGCATCGGCGGCATCGGCGCTTATCTTGCGCAGCACGTCGGGCGGCTCATGCGCGTGCTCTATGACGACCGCAAGGGCGTCAACCTGACGCTCTGCGACCCAGACATCGTTGAAGAGAAGAATCTTGGTCGCCAGCTTTTCTGTGACGCCGATCTCGGCGAACCGAAGGCGGTCGCATACGGTCAGGCGTGGGGACTGCAAACCATCGCCTTCGTCGGCGAATATAACGAGAGCCTGCTGCTGAACTTCGGGGGTTTGAGATGGCGAGCGGTGTTGGGCAAAGCCTCAGGGTGCAATTACTGCGAAGCGCGTAACGCCCGGGATACCCGACGAGCGATGAACGCGATTGCACAGGTCGGGCAGTAAAGCTCAATTATCTCGGATTAATACTGCCATCCGCTTCCCCATTCCGGTAAGTGTGAACGCATCAGTGGAGGCGATGTCTTAAAGCAAGATGATGATTGATTTGAATATGAGGCGGCAGGTCTGAAGGCCCGCCGCCTCAATCCATCCGATTTCCGGTTGCGCTTTCAGTAGGTGCTCAGGATATGAGCTACCGCGTAGATGCAGTCGCCGTTGGCCGTATATCTCACGTTGTAGTTAAACGAGCCGAAGGGCACCAGCACTTTAGTGATTCCGTCCGTGTGTGTGTCCCAGAGTTGGTTTAAGGGCACACCGTCATCGCCGTTCCAGTCCGAATCACCGTTGAAGGGTGAAGCCGGGCCTTTAATCTGCGTCAGAGCCGGACCGAGAAATGTTCTCTCGTCAGTAATCGGCAGGTTCGAGAAGACGCTGCCGCCAATCGGGAGAGTGGACACCGTGCCGCTCCTGCCCCCAACCTGACCGTCGCCTCCAATACGCGTGTGCTTCAGTTGCTTGTAAGGAGCGACCGGCGCGGGCAGCGGGTTGAAGACATTGATGCCACCCGAAGCGAAGAAACTGGTGCCGTCATTGATAAAAAGTTGTGCGGATGGCGGGATGCTGGCGTGTGCATACGCAACTACGAGGCTCGCTCCTTCGGACAGCGGCAATGCGCAGGGGGAATTCCATGGGTCACTGCCGTCCGCGATGGCGCCGGGCATTTTGGAGACCAGATAGTCAGCGTTAATACCGGGGTTGACCAACGCGATAACGCTCGCTCTATAAGCAGTGAAGATTCCACCGCACCAGCAACTATGTCCCGTGCCGATCAGTTTCCCTGTCACCGGCACTCCTTTAAAGAGGATGGTCTGGGTCGGGGTCACGGCGCTCTGAATAGTGCCCCAGTAGAGATACGCGCCCACTTTGACTGCTCCCGGAGGTATGCCGCGCAGGCGAATAGTGCCGTAACCTGCGTTGCGCGTGCCCACGCCGTTTGCCACGTGCGCCAGCCCGCCCGGCAGTGGAACCGGAATCGGATAGAGAGTAGAGCCGGGCGCGACGGCTGCCTTGTCGCCGGTGGCGGTCGTCGTCTCACGGTCATCAGGAGCATAGGGATTAGCTTCGATGGAAGCCTTGTCATACGCTTCAGTATTGTCGAATCTTGCTTCCAACTCTTCCGCCGCTCTATCGGACGAGCCATCAATATCTCTGCTGGCAGTCTGGGCGCGAGTCGCCGGGACGAGCGGAAGGGCAGGCATCAACATCACTGCAATGAATAGAGTAGTCAGGGTGGCTGAAAAGATAAACATCAATCTGCGTCTGAACATGAGGTAACCTTCCTTTGAGGAGCGATGCTCCGGTGTGTGGGTAGCCCGCGAGAGGGCGGGCGAACAGTGAGGTCATGGCGGAAAACATACCGAAGGTAACTAGATTGAGGCGAGCATCAGGACGGCAAGCAATATGCCATAGCATTTTATGAGGTAAACAAAGGTGATCGGCAACAGGAATAAATAGGGCGAGAGCATCCTATGTTTCAATTCATAACACTTAAAGCGCACCTTGTTTCAACTTAGAACCGGAGGTGACATCTAAGGCGGTTTTCGACTCAGTGCAACATGCGCCGCGCCTGATGAGTCAACAGTAACGGAAGAAGCCCTCTGTACCTTGACCTGCACCCAATTATTGGATAGTTTCGAGAGTTAAAATTTCCGCTTTCTGAGCGGCTCGGATTTGCTGCCAACGTACCACAAACTCGCTCGGCGTTCGCTGGTCATGCGAGCCATGTGGACGTATCTCATTGTAGTCTTCTCACCATGTCTCGATGCTCCGTCGAGCATCATCAAGCGAGGTGAACCAGTTCTGGTTCAAGCATTCTTGCCGCAGTCTGCCGTTGAAGCTTTCAATGAAAGCATTATCTGTCGGCTTGCCCGGTCGGCTGAAATCCAGCTTTACTCCGTTTCTATGCGCCCATTCGTCCATGGCCTTCTGTTGGCTGTCACTGCGACCGCGATTTCATCCTCGGCCTTCAACCTGCGTGATGAAGCGATTGAGACCCCTCTTTGTCAACGGGTAAGTGTGTGTACTGCTCGTCTCGTCATCCGAAGGAAAGCAAACGACCAAGTTAGTCTTATGTAGATTGACGCCGATATAGCGCATTGGGTGCACCTCCTTTGATGATCTCGGAGGCTGAGGCAAGCAAGAAGGACTGCTCGGTGTAGTTCCACGCTCCTATTCGGGAGCAATGTCCCATTGCGTGTTGCGAGTCAGGGTTCTCGGATGGTCACACTGTTGGCCGGGAGCAACTTCTCCCAAACTCATTCTCGACACTGACCCTGTCTCTCGCTCGCCACCTCCGCAGGCATCGAGCATCGTACACCGCATGCTGTTGCTTGTATCACGACCTGTTGGGCAGCGTTGAGCCAAGGCACTTTCTCACAATGAGCGCCCCGGATGTAATCAGCCATACCGGCAGCGTGTAGGCTGCAACGCGCTCCATACCGGCCATCCCCATGCTGACACCATACCCCTGCGCGAAAAGCGCTGTTGCCAGCAATCCGGTGATGCCGAGTGCAGTCGAGGCGACGGCGAATGCGCGCCATCGCTTCACCCGGTTTGCAGCAATGCCGAAGACAATCATCGCGGTATTCCCGGTTATGAATTGTATACCAGCGCTGATGACATGCGCCCTGTTGTTCACGTTCTCCGGGAACAGGCCAACGCCGACTATGCCAAGTGCGGTTACGAGAAGTAATAGGAATATGAACGCCCTCCATCGCAGCCCCGCGACTGCTGGTCGAGCGAGCACCGCCCCAATCAAGATGATGACGCCCTGAAGCGCGAACGAGATGTTCATCAACGTGTGCCATGGCGAGCAGACGTAGGAACCGCTGATGGCTGGGTATAGCCCACACGTTGTATTACCCAAGTCGCTAATATAGTTTGTCGCTAAACTGAAGGGGGTCGTCCACCGAGATTGGGCAATTACTTGAGCGACGAAGAACTGCGCCGCGCACATCCAGATGATGCCAGCAACCGTCATCTGGTTCATGCAGCCCGAAGTGGAGTTGCGAATAATCGCTTGTGACTTTGTCATGAGATGCAGTATAGCCGCCCAACGCCGGAGATGAGGGGCAATGCACATAACCTCGAAACTACGCATGTCTTGCGATGAGAGGCAATCTTACTCGCCGTCCCCTCCAGCGACTTGTTGGGCTACGGCTGGGGGAAACTGCTCAACCGCTCTTTGCAGCCTGCAAAATCTTGGCTGTCGTTTCAAAGAAACGTGATGTCGTTTTCACCTTACATGTTTTTTCGATGAACGCTGCCGGATTGCCTGGTCTGCCATTAACCAGTCGCATCACGATAAACACTTCGCCGGATGTAGCTTGCAGCATCTCGAAATCGTTTTTGGGCGAGACAAGCGGCAACTTAAAATCGTCGGGCAACGGTTGCGGAATAAAGGTGATGAGAAATCGCGTGTCGGGTGTAGCTTCGAGATGTTTGAACGGGTCGAGTTGCAGCGCATTTTCAACCTCTGAGATTGTTCGCAGAAAGGTTGGAACTTCGTAGCCCAAAGCATTGTACAGATGCTGCTCGATGTTACGTGTCAGTGCGGCGCGGTCGCTTTCCGTCGTCTCGAAAAAGACATTGCCCGTCTGAATATAGCTGCGAATGCTGCTAAAGCCCAATTCTCGGAATAATTCGCGCAACTGTTCCATCTTCACCCGATGCGCGCCGATGTTTACACTGCGTAACAATGCAATGTATTTAACAGCTCTCATAAATCTATTCACACAAACTTTTCTAAGAACGAGTAGCCCAACGCCTGAATTAACCCGCCGCCCGACGCCAGCGACAACGCGAATGAAACCAGAGAGTGATGATGAAAGGCAAGCTAAGGGCGGTCGGGTTGAATGAGTTATAGGTTGTCGTGGGTCATCTGTGCTGTGATGCTTACGGCACAGATGGGACATGCCGCGCGGGTCTGACGACTCTTGAATGAACGGCAGTTGCGCTGCCTGTCACAAGCGCGTCGCACACCCGCACGGCGCTTTCGCTCACCAACCATTGCTCAGTTAACCGTCGCCAGTCAACGGCTCTACTATAAGTTCTTCGCGACGCTGCGACCGACGCGGCCTACCTGATCGAACTGCTGCTGCATCATCGAGAGCGTCTGAAGGCTTCGGCACCCGACGACCAACGCACGCGCACACTGCAACTTCTAGTCGAGCGTGGAGCAGGAGCATCTGGAAATGTTGGCAGACGAGAACGAAGTACGACGAGGCGAGGTACATGAAATGCTTGCGGAAGAAAGGAGCGGCGTTCGTCCGGGCGACGGCTTGAAATGAAGAAATCGCTTGACACGACCGCCTCAGTTTGCTTGTTGGACGGCGGCGCAGGCTATGGCTTCCGCGCAAATATATATGCCCGCCGACTTGGATATTCCACCTCTGGATAGGGGTCTCTCTCCATTACTTCCTGTAGCTCAAACCCGACCGTCTTAAGATGGTCTTTCACTTCTTCGGTTTCATAGAAGATAAAATCTAAAGAGACATCTTTGCCCCACCATTCATCTCGGTGAATGATCTCTTGCCCAATATGAAATGTGAGCAACAATATCCCTCCCGAACATAGCACTCGCTTTAACTCATTCAAAGCTTGATTCAACGCTGGTGCGGGAATATGAATGATAGAGTAAAAAGCCGCTACTCCTCCATAAGAGTTGTCGGCAACACCGCCGAGAGCCAGCATGTCACCTTGGTAGAATGGAATATCCGGATTCAAATGTTGCGCCCGCTCCACCATACCCAGTGACAAATCAACGCCACAAACCTTCACACCATGGTCGTATAAATAGCGAGCGATATGTCCGGGGCCACATCCCATGTCACAAATAATTCCCAGATCGCCCACTTTTTCAGCTAACCAATCAAGCATTTTCCGATCAAATGGCTTCCCATCCAATTCATCACAAAAGCTCGCGGCATAATCTTCTGCCACACGGTCATAACTATTTTGCAAATCTTCGTTCATCAGTTCAATCTCTTTTTCTGAACTTTTATATGTGGTAGTGGCTCAATCTAAAGAGAGAGTCAGCGATAAATTGTAATCATGCAGAAAGAGTCTCAAACACAGTTCGTGCATTGCATCGGACTTCGAGAAAGACAAACTCTTTCTCACGAAGCGTCCGAGCCTTTGACGCAAAGTGTTGTTCTATCGCTCGACATGCGCCGTTAATCCGATCTCTCTGCCTGCTGCCGTATGTTGCTCTGACGGGATGACCAACTGATAGGCTTCCTAAAAGTCGCTGTAGCAATGAGCCGAGCGATAACTAGATGGGATTTTCTCCCACAGTTTCCGACAGGTCGCAGCACTTCTATCACCAACGACATAGGCCACGACTTGATGAGTGGTGCGAGACAAGGCAATCCAGACCCATCGCTTATTCGCGCGTTTCAAGACAAATGACCAGAGTGCATCCAGTTCCAAGACGTTGCGGCTCATTGCTGCCGGGTCTGGTTCAACCAGCGTTTCTCGCAAATCAGGCAGTGTCATCCCTTTTTTTGAGCCAACTCGTGACGGTTTGTCGGGAGACGCCGAAGGCGCGAGAGAGGCCGCGCAAACTGCTGTGCTCGTGATAGGCGCGAAGTATGCGCTCACGTTCTTCGGGCGTGTAACCGTTTGGTTGTGGGCTGTCACGGCTAGTACGTTCACACTCAGAGCAGAGGTAGCGTTGGTTGCCATTCTGGGTTAAGCCATTGCGCGCGCGAGTTGGTCGCTGCCGCAATGATAACAGTTGAGTTTGACCATGCGTGAGAGTTTATCTTCTCTCACGCCATTGAGTCACTACCGTCATTTTTTATCTTCACGTTTTGTTTGCGGAGGAAGGATACCAATAAGTGAGTCGGGAACATTTACGGCGTATGCAAGAGCTATCCTCGCAATTGAAAAACCAAATTGTGCCCTTAGTTCCCCAAGCGCAAGTACATAACTGAAACCGAGCTGAATTGCATGTGAACTAGATGTCCCCACGCGATCAAGAAAAGTGCGGCAGGCTGCCCTCATTGCAATGGTTCCTTGCACTAATACTGAGTCTCGGTCTTCTTGAATAGACTGGCTAAGGCGTTCCCGCGTCTGCAAAACGGATTGAACGACATAATTGTGATCCTCAGACTCAAAGGGGGTATATAAAAATCGCCGATCCTCGAGAAACACGAAAAGTTCTTTCACAATTTTAACTTCAGGTTTCGGCGGGTTCCAATTAATTCCACCAATGGGTGTAGCAATTCCATTTATTCGACTTAGAATTGCACGAAAATTGAGAGGCATGATTTATCTTCCTGAATGCTTTCGGTTCTTAACATTGGCTTCCCTGCCATAAAGTAGCTGAACACGCTTTGTCCATATTATACATTTGTCATCCAACCTTTCACCTATTACCAATTCAGGTAAGTTTAGAGTTCCTTCCTTGGATGCCATTGTTGCGAACCGTTCAAACCAAAGAGCAAATTCTCTTTTGGTTTCTTGAGGAATCGCGGAAAGAGGTTTAAACGTTGGTTGAGCAAACGTCTTATTTGAAGCCCCCAACGCAAAGAATACAAGGTGATCGTCAGGGATTTTTACCAAGCTGATGTAGCGAATTTTAGTTACACGTTTTCCTTTCCCTCGATTTAGTTCTGAAATCCACCTTTTTATTATGATCTTTCCTATGTCCCATTTGAGTATGGGTATCAGATAAACCCCCTCAGACAAAGAAGGATTTTCATGAGTATGTAATCTTACAGCAAGCATATTGCTCCTCCTGCGCCTAATATTAAAGAGCGATGCATAGATAGGTAAACCTGTTAGATGTTCAATCCAGCGCCAGCAAAGAACGACTGGATTAAAGGCGGTTTCTTCCGCAGCCGCTTGACCGCGAGGTTAAGTTCGACAGATAGATGATCCAAGTCTCTGCAACACAGGTTTCTCAACTCCACGTGCTTGAGATGTTGCCACGCGCTTTCGTCCGGGTTGAGATCGGGCGCATAAGCAGGCAACTTCTCCAATTGCACAAACTGCGCTCCGCCATTTGCCAGAAAAGATTTCACCTTATTGCTGCAATGAATCGGCGAACCATCCCACACGACCAGCAGCTTGCGTCCAACCATCCGCCGCACGTGACCCAGAAACGCAATACTCTCGACGCTCGTCAATGCTCGGCGACGAGTCAGCGTAAAGAGTTGACCGTGTGGCGTAATGCCGCTCATGACCGACAAGTGAGTGTGCGTAACGAAGGGGCGCAGCACCGGAGTCACGCCGTAGGGCGCATAGGTACGAACAACTCCGGGCAGCAGGTAAAAGCCCGATTCATCAATAAAGACGGAGGTGCGCTGCTCATGTCGCGCTTTTTTTTCAACTCCGGCCAAGTCTCTTCGCGCCACGCCATAATCTTTTGCTCATCACATTGGGCCGCCCGTTCAGCCGGTTTCTGCGGTGTCCAGCGCAAGGCTTTCAACAGTCGTGAAACATGGTCTTTGTGGTACGTGACCGAAAACTCTCGTTTGATGACCTCTTTGATGCGGGCACAAGTCCAGACTTCGCCCCGAAAATCGTATGCCTCTACTCCGTGTGATAAGAACTCTGGAATCATCTGCAACTGGTCAGGAGTCAGTTTCGGCGCGGCTCCGAGATGCGGACGAGCACGCAAGGCTTCTTCCCCTTCTTGGACAACGCGCGTCATCCATTGGCTGACCGCGCCTTTGGTCACGTCCAGCGCTTCGGCAATCTCGTGGTGCGTCCAACCTTCATGCTTGAGGTCAAGAGCACGCCACCGACGTTGTTCTTTCCAATCAGGCGTGTGTGCATGCTTCGCTGCCATGCGCCCACTCTTAGCATGTGCCGAATGGTTTAGCTATCAATGCAGCGATCTTTAAATACAACCGCAGTTCGATTTTAGAAATTCTAATCTATGAGTTCTGAAGCACAGCGAGAATGAGAATTCTACTACCGATTCCGAAAAAGCATCTTATTTTTACTAACGAGGCAAGTACCTAACGCTCGAATCAACCCGCGCTGAGCATAAAGCATTCAAGGTGAAGGAACCAAATAACGATCAAAGGAAAGCTACCTAGGGGTCGGGTTCAATGAGTTGTTAGATGCGGCGTTAATAGTGATAACGTGCTTGAAGAAAATCAACTCTTTCTTCACTCACAAGATATACAATCCGATGTTCTTGTGTTAGGCGGCGCGACCATGCACCTGCCAGCAAATATTTAAGCGGCTCTGGCTTACCTATCCCAACAAACGGGTCACGCATTATTGCCTCAAGCAAATCAAATGCTCTAAGTCCAACTTTGCGATCCGTTTCTACCCAATAATGTAAATCTTCAATGAACTCCAGATGAAACGCGGCTACACGATCTTTCTTCTTTTGAAGTTGATCTTTACTCTTTTTCGCCAAGACCAAGCTCCTTACGCAAAGATGCAACGGTCTTTGGCTTTGGTTTTTTAGACTTAGCTCGATTCAAAGCAGTCAAGAGCCGTTCTACATTCTTTGGAGACCTCAGAAGATGCGCCGTCTCCATTAAGCTCGATAATTCTTCGGCAGAAACTAATGCTACGTCATGAGAGCCACGGCGGTTAATAATAACGACCTCTTGATTTTTAGCAACTTCATCACAGAGTTTGGCTAGATTTGCTCGCGCACTCGTGTATGTTGTGTGAATAGGCATCAATGTCACCTCTTCGGTTTATGTACAGCTATACTGTACATGGAAGAGCTAATCTAATCAAGAATAAAGTTTCACGCCAAGATGCTAAGAAAGCAGAGCGCAGAAGGAAGACAGCTTTGAGATTCTTTCTGCTCGATGAGTGAGAGGCTTGCAGGACGGGCAACGGATATTTGCTCTGCAATGACGAATGAACCGGGCGCAGTACTGGCTTAAGATGGCCTTTTACCTTCTTTCTGCTTTTCCTTCAGTCTCTCGGCGTAATCCCCGACCTTATCGGCAAAGACAAAATCTGCTTTTCGTGACAACTTGTCGAAGTGTTTTATAGCATTGCCATATTTTTCATGAGCCAAGTAATACCTACCTAACACATAGGTAGCATAATCACTGTAAACGCTGTCGCCGAATAGTGCCGTGAACTCTTCGGCCTTTTCGACCGAAGAGCAGGAAACACTTTCAAAGAATCCAGCCCTAAAATCAACAGTTGTTTTTCCTTATAATTATCTGCGGGCTTGAAACTCAGCTTGGGTGGAGAGATGAGAATCTGTTCAGAAGTCAACACCCGGAGCTTTCGCGGCTCGTCGTCGCCATTGCCGACGAACAATTCGACAAAGTCTGCGCCAAAGCGGAAAGTCGTTGTTGCTTCAACTGTTTTCTCAGTGTGATTACTAAGAACAAATGTGTTTGGTATAGGTTCGAGCCTGACGAACTGAGGCTTGGGAATTTCTATTTGAAATTTGAGGTCGCGGAAAGTCGCGTCGCCTTACACGCCCTCTTGTTGGGCGGATAATGCAACGCTGGCTGTGACGGATACCGCGATCAACGTCGGAAACAAAACGGCGTAATATATTTTATTCATCGGCGTACTTTCAATGTCCCGGACTCTTGACTCGCCATCGAAGGACATTTATATGCGGCGGTATTAACGCAAGGCTGCTACCGCCACTCGCCATCAAACCAGTCGAATAGTCGCTGCCGGGAGGGGCTGTCACCGTTTTTGGTGACCTAACCCCACTGGTGTCCGATCTCGTGCGGAACTACTCTGACAGGCCAATCAGG
Source organism: uncultured Pyrinomonadaceae bacterium (assembly GCA_964246705.1). GTDB lineage: Bacteria > Acidobacteriota > Blastocatellia > Pyrinomonadales > Pyrinomonadaceae > DASZCR01. The sequence goes on along the minus strand of CAXTRQ010000176.1, from coordinate 519 downwards.
GAAGCCGCTAGTAGTGATATCCCTCATTACTTCCATGTATATCAAGCTGGCTGTGCCGCCAGCAGGGACATCAGGCCAGAGAAATGATCTCTACTCTCTGGCCTGATGACTCATTTGACCATACTGAAGCCGTGCCCGCCTGTGGCCTCTTAATCAGATGACATCCGCACTAACGCCGGATGCTGAGCGTGGCGGTCTTCTTGACACCGTCCAGCGTCGCTGTGATGACTACTGTATTAGTACCTCCACCGAGATTTGCGCTCGATGTTGACACCGTGACGGTCACGCTGGACTGACCCGCAGGGACGATGACGGCCTCCGTGACGGTCGCTTTCTTCGTATCGCTGCTCGTCAGCGCGACTCCCACTCCCGGGCCGTTAGCAGGCGCTATTCCGCTCAGAGGGATGGTCGCGGTGGAGTTGGCCGGCGCTTGCACGCTCGTCGCGTTTAAGACCACTGAAGCCAACGTGGGCGCTGCCGCAGGTGGGGGAGGCTGCGTGGTCTGCGGGGGTTGCGTAG
>CAXTRQ010000175.1:0-12537 GCA_964246705.1 uncultured Pyrinomonadaceae bacterium | reverse complement strand
GGCTTGGGCTTGAGCATCAGCTTCGGCATCATACGCGATCATGGCGGGAACATCAGCGTCGAGAGCGAAGCGGGGAAGTCCACGCTTTTCACTATCGAACTGCCCGCTGACGAAGCGCCACAGGAGACTGATTATGCTTAAGGTTTTGCTCGTCGACGACGAGCCGAGCATTCGCCTGACGATTTCCGAATTTCTCAAGCGTGAGGGCTACGAGATGCTGACCGCCGCCGATGGCGAGCAGGCCGCCGCGCTCATCCAGACGGCTGACGTTGACATCGCCATCATTGACATCAACTTGCCGCGCCGCAGCGGCATCGAGCTTCTGCAAGAATTTCGCCAGCGCGAGCCTTACGTGCCCGTCATCATGATTACGGGCGAGCCGAACATTTCTCAAGTTCCTGAGATTGTGCGGGCGGGAGCCTACGATTTCATCGCCAAGCCGGTCGTCAAGGATACGATTGTTCGTGCCGTCGGGCGCGCGGCGGAAAAAAAGCGACTGATTGACGAGAAGCGACGTTTGGAGCGCGCGATTAAGCAGCATGCGGAGGAACTTGAAATCCGCGTTCTCGAACGGACGGCGGAACTCGCCAACGCGCACAGCTTCCTGAATCTCGTCCTCGATAGCTCGACCGAGTATGCCATCGTTACCATTGACCACGACGGCCAGATCACGCTCTTCAATCGCGGCGCGGAACTGCTCTTCGGCTACACGTCCGACCATGCCCTCAACCGCAGTCCGAGAGACTTGTTCCTCGACATCACAAGCACCGGAGGCAAGACCTTTCTGACGTGCCTCGATGAAGCCCAGACCACCGGGCGTTATCAAACGGAGATGCACCTACACCGCGCCGACCGGACGGAGTTTATCGCTTCGGTCGCGATTACGCCGATTCGCGCGCTCGGATACCTGTGCATCATCCGCGACCTGACAGTCGAGCGCGCCGCCGAAGAGATGCTGCGACAGATGCAGGCGCGGCTCGCACATCAGGAGAAGATCGCGGCGCTGGGGCGCGTCGCGGCGCAGGTCGCGCACGAAGTCAAAAACCCTCTCGCCGGACTGCTGCTCTATTCAATGCACCTGAAGAGCAAGACCGCCGATAAGCTGGGCGAGAGCGAACTTTCGCTCATTGATAAAATTATTGTTACGATTAATCACCTGACGAGCACGGTCGAGCAGATTATGAACTTCGCGCGCCCTCTGAAAATCGCGCGGCACGAAGTTGATTTAAACCGCGTCGTCGCAGATGTCCTGCAACTGCTTCAGTCGCAGATGGCGGACAATAAAATCGAAAAGCAATTGCATCTGGAAGAGACGGGCGCGAACGGTCAATTCGATGAATCCTCGATTCGCTCGGCGCTTATCAATCTCATCCTGAATGCTATTCAAGCGATGCCCGAAGGCGGGCATTTGAGCGTCTCGACGATTGTTGAGGAGGCGACGGTTCAGCTTGAAATTGCCGATACGGGCGCGGGCATGACCGCAGATCAAGTCAAAAACATCTTCGAGCCATTCTACACGACCAAGAGTCAGGGACTCGGACTCGGAATGCCCTACGCGAAAAGGGTCGTCGAACTGCATCAAGGAAAAGTCAGGGTTGAGAGCCAGCCCGGAGAAGGCACTTGCATCCATATTGAGCTACCCATCAATGCGGAGAAAGAATAAGAGAGATGCTTCAACATAGAATTCTGGTGGTTGACGACGAAGCAAGCATTACCAGCGCGCTCGAACTAATCCTCGGTGAGCAGGGTTACGAAGTGAAGACGGCGAAAAGCGTCGGCGAGGCCAAAGCGTTGCTTGCCGGTCGCCCCTTTGAACTCGTCTTCACAGACCTGCGCCTGCCGGACTCCACCGGCATCGAACTTTTGACGCACGTCAAAAGCGACACGCCCGACACGGCGGTGATCCTGATGACCGCGCACGGCTCTCTGGAAGTGACCATTGAAGCCATCAAGCGCGGCGCGTTCTACTATCTCGAAAAGCCCTTCACGCCCGATCAGGTTTTAATGCTCGTCGAGCGTGCGCTTCAGTTCAGCGCCATCAAGCGCGAGAACCAGACCTTGAAGGACGCGCTCTCGGACAACGGCGAATCGTTCGGCATCATCGGTCGCAACGAGCGCATTCGCCGGATTCACGAAACCATTCGCACCGCCGCGCCCTCGGATGCCTCCGTGCTCATCGAGGGCGAATCGGGCACGGGTAAGGAACTGATTGCCACGGCCTTTCACGTCCAGAGCGACCGCGCGGCGCGTCCCTTCATCCGCATCAACTGCGCCGCCATCCCGCACGAACTGATTGAGTCGGAGTTGTTCGGATACAAAAAAGGCGCTTTCACCGGAGCCGACAGGGACAAGCGCGGGCTGATCGAGGCGGTCGCGGGCGGCACGCTGCTGCTGGATGAAATCGCCGAGATGCCCGCCCACCTGCAAACGAAACTTCTGCGCGTGCTGCAAGAGAGAAAACTGCGACGGCTCGGCGATGAGCAGGAACTTGAGGTTGATTTCCGTCTTGTGTCCTCGACCAACCGCGACACCTCGCAGATGATTGAAGACGGCACGCTACGCAAAGACCTCTACTTTCGTATCAGCACGGTGAAAATCAAAGTGCTGCCTCTGCGCGAACGGCTCGACGACGTGGTGCTTCTGGCAGAGCGGTTTCTGCAACGCTACTCCGAAAAATACAAGAAGCGCATTCGCGGCATTTCGCAGGCCGCCCTTTCGCTTCTCACGCGCTACGACTGGCCGGGCAACGTGCGCGAACTCGAAAGCGTCATCGAGCATGCCGTGCTCTTCGCGCAGGAAGACCAACTGATGCCGGAGAACTTGCCCGAACAATTGCACGCCGCGCAGGCGACCAACTTCCGTTGCGTCATTCCTCCTTACTTGACGATGGAGGAGATCGAACGTGAAGCCATCGCGCAGACGCTTGAGCGCACGGGCGGCAACGTCAAGAAGACGGCTGAAATTCTCAGCTATCATCGTCCGACGCTCTACCGCAAGCTCAAAAAGTTCGGCTTCAAAAGCGACACGCCCGCAGACATCACGGGCGAAGGCGAAGACGCACAGGAAGACGCTCAGGCAGTCTGACGCAAATCTATCGAGCATCCGTGGATTCTTATCTCGAACCCAAGTTGGCATAAGATGGCTTTCCGGTATTTTCTTAATCCCTCCTCGCACTGTTTCGTGAATTGATTAGGACTACTTCATTTCGCTTACGTGCGCCGTTGGAGAAGGTGGCTTCGCATCCGCTTGAAATGTTCTTTGTTGGTTATATTTTTGTAACTCTATTGCAAGCCGTCGCTTTTTGGATTATCCATAGTTGATAAAAACACCGCACAAGGAGGGAGACGACATCTTATATGGATAAGCGCGACGGTGGGCAGTCGAAGACCATCATGGTGGTGGACGATTATGATGAAGTGCGAGCGATAACGAAGCAGGTTTTGGAAAAGGCCGGCTACAGAGTGCTTGAGGCGACAAACGGCGAAGAAGCAATCGAAATGGCGCGGCTTCAAATTCCTGACCTGATCTTGATGGATTTGAGCATGCCGCAGTTGGATGGCTTCACGGCTATTCATCGCATCCGTCGTCTGGTCGGTCTGGGTGACGTACCGATTATTGCTTTCTCGGCGCACGCGGCCTCCGAAGTGCGCGACGATGCACTAGCCGCCGGATGCTGCGACTTCATCTTGAAGCCAACTGACATTGATAAATTAATCGCCGTCGTCGAGCGTCAACTAACCCAAGACGACGCTTGCTCCTCACCGCCTGTTGATTAAGCGACTATTTTGGAGCGGTCAGTCCTCCGGCGTCCCTCGCGCGCCGCGCTGTCGTTTCATGCGTCGCCAGTCGAATCCTCCCAGTCTCTTTCGATGACAAACGGCTGTCCGGTCGGGGAAATAAAAGTTCCGCGCTTCGTCAATCGTCGCGTGCCGGTGGTTTCGTTTTAATACAAGGGTAGGCGAAAGTTGTTTCGTCCATTGAAAAGAGCGGATGCTTTTAAAGTTCGGAGACGGGCGAAGCCTCAAACCGAAAACAGGTTGTTTATCCTTATAATTCTTCACTTCTTCGGCCTGACAGGCTGTCGTGCGTCCCAAGAGACGGGCGATGTGTTTATACGGGGAACGATAGTTGCTGAATAAACGAATAATTAATCGCTGCCGAAGGCTTCGGACAGCAGCGGATGTTTGCTCGCAGCACTCCCGACACGGAGAAACGATAAACAGATTTGCGGCATTCATAGATTATGATCAAGATTCTGGTGATTGATGACGAGCAGAGCGTGGCCGATGCGCTTCGGGTAATTCTCGAAGATTGCGGCTACCTCGTCAGCAGCGCCGCGACGGGGCGCGAAGGCCTCGCTCTGGCGCAACAGCATTCTTTTGCCGTCACAATTACCGATTATGGCCTGCCCGACATCACCGGCGTTGATGTTATCCACGCCGTTTTACAGGCCAACCCGCACAGTTCCGTCATCCTTATCACGGCGAACTGTGCTCCGGAACTGACCGCTGAGGCGAAAGCCTGCGGCGTGTTCGAGATTCTCAAAAAACCCTTCCTCCCAACAGACATCACGACCATGTTGACGAAGCTCCTGAGCACGCGTGTGATGCAAGCTGAACCATGCCGTTGTCGGCGTGTTTCACGCTGAAACATAGCCGGATAGTGCCCTGCGCGCCGCCCCGACACAATTCCCCCGACTTGCACAGCTTTTCAATCAATAGGTCGCCGAGGCACGCCCGTTGCCTTAAGGTTCGTATGGGCACAGAAGCTGAAGGCCATCGCGGTTGGACGTACCGCCCACGAGCGCGAATAGAGTATTATTCGCCTTGAGAATCCTCACGAAAATCCATCGTGGAGAGAGGTGCGGACATTTGCCGGGCAGGATAGCCGCCCGTGAATGTTCACGAACCGGAGAACCTACCCGGCAGGTTTTCCCAGATGAAAAACACGCGCGCACGAGCGCGCAGATGAATGAAGACGATGAACACTTCCGAAAAGCAATCATACGCATATGAAACTTCAGATTTGATTCTGGCAAGTTTCCTGCGCTGCCGCAGCTTCAACATCGAAGGCATCAAAAGACAGAACGGTCGCACGATCTTCGTCTTCGACGATTCGCCGCAACTGCGTGGCGCGATTCTCGACTATGCCAACGATGCGAGCGTGGCGGTGCGTTCGTTTTGCAGCACGATGCGAGATTTGAAAGCCATCACTCGTTGACGGCCTCAAGTCTCCAGCACCTCTACGCGTGCCGAGCCTGTAGGTGCGGAAGATGAAAAACAGCAAGCCTCCCGGCATCGTCGTAGGGGCTTCACAGATGAAACACCAAGAAGATGAAGATATTGATATGAATAAGATTTCCCGTGCTCTATTCCTCGCAATCCTGTTTATCTCTCTGACCTGCGCCGCCTCTGCACCGATTTTCGCGCAGGCCGAGAAAGGCAATTCGACAACCGCGCAGCCACAAGCCACCCCCATGCCTGCGCCCAAGATGCCTGCGGGCGCAGGGGGGAACGCGCCGCAAAAAATCACTAAAGAAGGAATCGAGGTCGAGTTCACCATCGAGCCGGTTGCGTCGAAAGACAAGGCGCAGGTGATAGCGGGTGAAGAGGCTTTGGTTCGTTTTAAAATTACCGACACCGCGACCAAGACCCCCGTCGGCGGTGTCAACCCTTCAGCATGGATTACGCAGTTGGCGGAGTCCGCCTCCGGCGACGCGAAAGCATGCCACGAGAGAATCAGTTCGTATCTTCAGGGCAGCCTGCGCTCGCGCCCGGACGTTGACCTCAACAGCTACTTCGTCCTCGCGCTCAATGAAGAGGCGAACATCTCCGTCATTGATCCTCTGCTCGGCTTCGGCGGCAGCAAACTGCTGACGCTCGTCATGCTCAAGAGTCCCGGCGAGGATTGGGCTTTAAGTTCCGACCGCGAGACGCTCTTTGTCAGCCTCCCGCTCGTGGGCCAGATTGCCGTCGTTGATACGACCACCTGGAAAGTGACCGATTACATTGACGCCGGAGCGCGCCCGATGCGCATCGCCTTGCAGCCCGACGGGAAATATCTGTGGGTCGCAAACGACGCGCAAGCAGGGCAAGTCGACGGTGCGACCATCGTTGACGGCGTGACGGTCATTGATGCGACGACGCGTAAAATGGTGATGACCATCCCGACCGGCGCGGGGCATCACGAGTTGGCTTTCAGCGACGACAGCCGTTTCGCCTTCGTCACCAATCGTCAGAGCGGTACGCTCTCGGTCATCGAGGTGGCGAAACTCGCGAAGCTCAAGGACGTGAAGACGGGAGCCGCGCCCGTCTCGCTCGCCTTTTCCCCGCTGAGCCGTGCTGTCTATGTCGGCAGCGAGACGGACGGCGTGGTGACGGTTGTTGACAGTCGCACTCAACAAGTTTTGGCGAACATGCAGGCGCGCGCAGGTTTGAAGACGCTGCGTATTGAACCGAAGGGACGCTACGGCCTGATTACCAACTCGAAAGAAAACCTCGTCCATGTTTTCGACGCTTCAACCAATCGCCTCGTTCATAATCTAAACATCGGCAAAGCGCCCGATCAAATCGCTTTCAGCGACGCCTTCGCCTATATCCGCTCGGCGGGTACGGATGACGTGGCGATGATTCGTCTCGTGACGCTCGACAAACAGCCGGACATTACGCATTTCCCCGGCGGGCAGATGGCTCCTAATCAGGCGAGCAGTTCTTCGCTTGCCGATTCGATCTTCCCCGCGCCCGAAGGCAACTCGATGCTCGTCGCCAACGCGGCGGACGGAGTTATCTACTACTACACGGAAGGCATGGCCGCGCCGATGGGCAACTTTCAGAACTATCGCCGCCAGCCGAGGTCAGTCCGTGTCGTTGACCGCAATTTGCGAGAAACCGCGCCCGGCGTCTATACGACGAACGTCAAGCTGCCGAAGAGCGGCAACTTCGATGTCGCCTTCCTGCTCGATTCGCCGCGCATCACGCACTGCTTCGAGACCTCGGCGAAAGAGAATCCGGCGCTCAAGACGAACCTCGCCAAAGCGCCCGTCAAGCTTGAGTATCTGGTCAAAGATTACAGCATCACCGTCAATAAGCCTCAGAGCATCCGTTTCAAACTCACGGACGCGGCGACCGGACAGCCGAAGAGCGATTTGAAAGATATCCGCGTGCTGACATTCCTCGCGCCCGGCATCTGGCAGAAACGCGACTTCGCACGGTCAATCGGCGAGGGCGTCTATGAAATCAATATCACCGTCCCGCAGACAGGCTTTTACATGATCTTCATCGAAAGCCGGACGCTCGGATTTGGTTTCAGAGACATGCCGCATCTTTCCTTGCAGGCGATGGATGCTCCGGCGACTGCCGAGGCTTCCGGTCAATCCGTCGAAGCGAAGAAGCCGTAGCCTCACGCTCGCCAACCGTGGCGGCTTTAGATATATTTGGAGAAGAAATGAACAACATCGCTCGACTTATGAGACGCCGCCGCGCCTTGCCGGATTACCTGTTTTTCGGCTGCCTGATCTGCGCGCTGGCATGCGTTCCCGCGCAGGCGCAAAAGAGACAGGGAAGGCAAGCTGCCGCGCAGGCCAAGACGGCGCAGCCAAAACCCATCGCTTATTATTCGTGCCCGATGCACGAGAGCGTGAAGTCGAAGTCGCCGGGTAAATGCCCGAAGTGCGGCATGGTGCTGCGCGCCGTCCACGAAGACGAAGCGTTGACGCAAGCCGCCGCCGCCACGCCTGACGAAGCGACGGCGCAAACATCCGAAACAAGGGCGGGCGGCGATGGTTACGGGCAAATCTCGAAGATGAATATTCCTGATGTCGAACTACTCGATCAGGACGGGCGCAAGATTCACTTTTACACCGATCTGGTGAAAGGAAAAACGGTCGTCATCAATTTTATCTTCACCACCTGCACGACAATCTGTCCGCCGCTCGGCGCGACTTTTGCGCGCGTCCAGAAAGACCTCGGCGAGCGCGTGGGGCGCGACGTGCATTTCATTTCGATTAGCGTCGACCCTGCGACCGACACGCCGGAGCGCCTGAAAGTCTGGGGAGCGAAGTTCAAAGCGGGAGCAGGCTGGACGTTCGTCACGGGCGACAAACCCTCGATTGATAACCTGCTCAACGCGCTCGCGGCCTCCACCGCCCGCCGCGAAGACCACTCGCCGACGGTGCTCATCGGCAACGACGCGCGCAGCACATGGACTCGAACTTATGGATTGGCGAAGCCGAGCCAGTTGGTGCAGATTATCAACGACGCTATCGAAGGCAAGACCGCACAGATGCCGAAGGAGACCTTGAACCAATGACACGGAAATTTTTTATCGCCGCCGTCTTATCGGCAACAGCCCTGATCTCCACGCAAAACTGTTTCGCGCAGGCTGAAGCTGCCGGAAAGCAGGACGCTGCGACGCAAAGCTCCGCGCCGTCGTCCAAGCCTGCGCCGCTGCACGATCATTCGCACATGAACACGCCAGCGACGGAGCAGCCTTCCGAAGCGCAGAAGTATTTCACGGATGTCGAACTCATCAATCAGGACGGCGAGAAGGTGCGTTTTTACAGCGACGTGCTCAAGGGCAAGACCGTCGTCATTAACGCTTTCTTCACGACCTGCACGTCGGTCTGCCCGCCGATGAATCGCAACATGGAGAAGATTCAGGAAGCTCTCGGCGACCGCGTGGGCAAGGATGTCCTTCTCGTCTCGATGACAGTTGACCCTGCGACCGACACGCCCGCGCGCCTTAAAGAATACGCTGCGAAGTTTCACGCCAAGCCCGGTTGGCTGTTCCTGACCGGCAAGAAAGAGAACCTCGATTGGGCGCTCTATAAAATCGGGCAGTACGTCGAAACGAAAGACGATCACACGACCGTCATCATTATCGGCAACGAAGCGACCGGCCTCTGGAAGAAGGCTTTCGGGATGGCGAAAGCCGCCGAGTTAATTCAAGTTGTCCAGAGCGTCATTAACGATAAGGGCGAAACTAAATAAAGCTATCGAAGTCCCGGCGTCGAAGGCTTGAGAGAACCTCTAACAAGCATGGTTAAGAAATTAAAGCTCTGCGTCGCCGTTTTATGTCTAGGCTTAGCGCACGTCGCCGCGTCCGCTCTTTTCGTCAACGGCTCTCAAGTGGCGTCGGCGGATGTGTCGAAAGAGCAGGAGCAGACGACAACGGATGCGACCGCCGCGAACACCTCCGCCACGCCGAACGAGCGGGGCGCTCTGACGCCGCAGGAGAGACGCGGCAAGGCTATCTACTTGCGCGGCGAAAGTCCTTCCGGCAAAGAGGTCACGGCGATGGTCGGCGAGGTTGACGTGCCCGCTTCGACCCTGACCTGCGCCGGTTGCCACGGCATGCGCGGCGAAGGTAAAACCGAGGGCGGCGTCACCGCCGGAAATCTCGTGTGGACGAATCTCATTAAGCCCTACGGGCACACGCACCCTTCGGGGCGCAAGCACGGGCCGTTCACGGAAGCCTCGTTTGGGCGTGCGCTGGTTGATGGAATTGACCCGGCGGGAAACGAGCTGGCCGTCGCCATGCCACGTTTCAAGATGGCTGCCGAAGACATCGCCGACCTCATCGCCTATCTCAAACGCATCGAGACCGACCGCGATCCGGGTCTCTCGGAGACGGGCATTAAAGTTGCGACGATACTGCCTTTGAAAGGTGCGCTCGCCGAGATGGGCGCGGCGATGAAGGACATGCTGACGGCCTACTTCGACGACCTCAACAGCAAGGGCGGCATCTACAATCGCAAGATTGAGCTTCAAACAATCGAGACGGGCAAGGATGCGGCCTCGACCGCCGCCAATGCGAAGCGGCTCATCGAAGAGGGACAGGTTTTCTCATTCGTCAGCGGCTTCAGCGCGGGCGCAGACAAAGAACTCGCCTCTTTGACGCAAGAGAGCGAGATACCATTTATCGGCCCTTCGACGCTGCTGCCGCAAACCGGCTTTCAGACGAACCGCTATATCTTTTACCTGCTGCCCGGCACGACCGAGCAGGCTCGCGCGCTCGTCAACTTCGGCGCGCAGAGACAGTTGTTTGCTAAAGCGCGGGTCGCCATCGTCTCCGGCGAAGGTGCGATTACGACGACCGCCGCGACCGCCATCGAAGAGCAGTGCCAAAAGGCCGGATGCGGCGCGGTGCAAAAGCTCGGTTACACGCGTGCGAAATTTGACGCGGCTGCGCTCGTGCGAAGTTTGAAGGGTGCGGACGTGGTTTTCTTTCTCGGCTCGAACGGCGAAGACGTGAGTTTCATCAAAGAAGCCGCGAACGCCAACTGGACGCCGACCGTCTTTCTCATCGGCGCGTTCGCCGGAAAAGACATCCTCAACAGCGTGCCGCTCAGTTTCAAAGACAAAGTTTTTCTCGCCTACCCGAGTATCCCTGCCGATGTTTCTCCGGCAGGAGAGACGGAGTTTTACGCGCTCATCGAGAAGTATAAATTCCCCGCGCGCCACGCCGCAGCGCAACGCTCTGCGCTGGCCGCCGCTAAAGTTCTGGTCGACGGACTCCAACGCGCAGGCAAGGATTTGAGCCGCGAGAAACTGATTACTGCGCTCGAAGGGCTTTATGATTACGACACCGGCCTGACGCCGCATCTGACTTTCGGGCCGAACCGGCGCGTCGGCGCAGCCGGTGCTTACATCATCGGGATTAATCCTGAGAAGAAGGAATTCCTCGCCACTGGCGATTGGGTTAAAGCCAACTAAGCGCGCGGCACGACACCCGCGCGACAGTTTGGCTTTGCGTCTCCGGCGCGAACTTTTTTTGGCGAAGGGAGAAAAGAGTTTCACGCCGGAGACGCAAAGGCGCAAAGAAAGCATCGTCAGGTTTTGGAATGGAATCTCAATGTCAGATGAACGGAAGATGAAACAAAGATGAACCGGAGAAATTATATGAACAAGCTCTCTTTAACTTTTCTTATCGCGCTTGTTGCCCTGCCGGCTTTTGGCGTAGGCGTGAGCGCGCAAACACGCGGCAGCCGCACGAGCGGCAGCGCGCCGAAGAGCGCACGGCCACAGACCGGAAACAGCACGCCCAGACCAACGACCACCACGACGCCCAAGCCCACGCCGACGCCAACGACCGTAACTCCGAGCGCGTCCACGGCGGCGGAGGAGGACTGCGGCTGCGAAGCCAAACCTTTGCCCGACGTGCTCGCCACCGTCAATGGCATCAAGGTCAGCAAGCAGGACATCACTCCTGAAGTTCAAAGGCACGTTGACGAACTCCAAAAGCAGATCGTTGAAGCCAGAAAGCACGAGCTTGAGTTGCAGATTGACAGCCGTCTGTTAGAGGCCGAAGCGAAAAAGCGCGGCACGACTTCAACCAAGCTTCTCGAAACTGAAGTCATCGCCAAAGCTGTAGAGCCGACCGAAGCGGAGGCGCAAGCCTTCTATGACCAGAACAAGGAGCGCATTAAATCCGAGTTCAAGGATGTTAAGTCCGACATCATCGGCTACCTGACAGACCGGCGTCAGGGCGAGCAGGCCAAGCGGCTTGCAGATTCTCTGCGCGCCGCCGCTGTGATTAAAAGGATGGTCGAGACGGCGACGCCGCCCGCCACGCCCGCCGACCGCGCGCGCGTCTTCGCCGTGGTCAACGGCCAGAACATCACTTCGGGCGACATCGAAGACAGTCTCCGCCCGCTCATCTTCAGCGTGCAGGAGGAGAGCTACAGGCTACAAAATCAGGATGTCGAAGTGAAGATTAACGACATCCTTCTCGAACAAGAGGCACAGAAGAGAAAGGTCACGACGACAGCGTTGCTCCAGACGGAAGTCGCCGCCAAAGTGCCGACCATTACCGAGGCCGACGCGCAGAAGTTCTACAACGAGAACAAAGACCGCATCAACGGCGACTTCGAGAAGACCAAGGCGCAAATCATCCAGTACTTGCAGCAGCAGGAGAATGAGAAAGCGACTATCGCCTTTGCCCAACGGCTACGCAACACGGCGCAGGTTCAAACATTTCTCACGCCGCCTGAGCCGCCAGTCTATAGCATCACGACCGACGATCAGCCGTCGAAAGGGAATCCGGCAGCGAAGGTCACGATAGTCGAATTTACCGATTACCAGTGTCCGAGTTGCGCGCAGACGCAGCCCGTCATCGAACGCATCGCCGGAGAATATGGCGACCGCATCAGACTCGTGGTGCGCGACTTCCCGCTCTCGCAGCACGAGAACGCCATCAAGGCCGCAGAGGCCGCAGAGGCCGCGCGCGAGCAAGGCAAGTACTGGGAATATACGGCTATCCTCTTTCGCAACCAATCGGCCTTGCAGGTTGATAAGCTCAAAGAGTATGCGACCCAACTCGGACTCGACCGCGCCAAGTTCGATGCCGCGCTCGACAGCGGGCGGTTAGTTGATAAGGTGCGCCGCGACATGCTGGACGGCCAGCGAGTCGGCGTCAACGGAACTCCGACCCTCTTTATCAACGGCAAGCGCGTTGCCGATAGGTCTTACGAAGGACTCAAAGCGGTCATCGAGACCGCGCTCAAAACTCCCGCGAAATAGAACAGTCTTCTTCTGAGCG
>CAXTRQ010000174.1:11074-12592 GCA_964246705.1 uncultured Pyrinomonadaceae bacterium | reverse complement strand
GGCGACAAGACAATCCCCGCACCCCGCCCGCACGACACGACACGCAACGCCTCGGCTGGCGACCTCTACGACATCCAACTCGTCGGCAACCGCATCTTCAATATGGGACTCGAAGGCATCGGCGTCGCCGGCTTCTTCCCGCTGGGGAAGCTCGACGAGTTCATCAGCGTCCACGGGTTACTCATTGACTCCAACGAGATTCGCTTTTGTCTCTACCGTCCGCTCAAGGACATCACCGAGGAGATGCTCAAGGCGATGGGCTACGGGGCCATCGCGCTCGCCGACGTGGACGACCTCGTCGTCCGCGACAACTTCATCACCGACAACGGCCCAGACTTCCGCGAACCCATCTGCGGCGTCTTCGTGCTGCACGGCGAAGGCATCGAGATTTCGCGCAACCACATCCTCAACAACGGGGTGAAGCCGCCCAACTCGCGCGAGTCGAACGCGGGCGTCAAGCGCGGCCCACGCGGCGGCATCCACATCATGTACGCCATCGCCCCGCTCGTTCCCCTCACACTCTTCGAGAACGTGGTGATTCCGGTGCAGGGCGGCTTCCCGGCCCTCACGGTTCACGACAACATCGTCGGCGTTCCCGTCGGGCGGGCGCTCTCCGTGACGGCGCTCGGGCCTGTCTCGGTCGTCGGCAACCAGTTCACCACGCGAGGCGTAACCCCGCACGACGTGGACACGTTCGTCGCCGCGACGGTGATGATTATGAACCTCGGGCTGTCGAATGAGTTTTACCTCCAGTTGATCTTCTTCGTGCTGCTCTTTAACCAGAACGTTAAAACGACCGCCGCTGGGCAGCCGGGTCTCGACGATCTGGGAATCGGCAAGTTTCTCCTCGGCGGCAACGTGCTCTTCGCCGCCAACCAGTGTTCACTCGACCTGATAGATGCGGCGCTGAGCGCCGCACTCACGTCCATCATCATCTTCACGCTCGATGACGTGGGCTTCCAAGACAATCAGAGCGACTGCAACCTGCTCGGCGACTTCCTGTTCACGAACGTCGGCCTCCTCGCCCTCTCGGTGCGGATGAGCGACAACCGTTTGAAGGAGAGCATCAGCCTCAACCAGAGGGATAACCCCTTCAAGTTCTCCGCCATCACCATCGGCCTCTTCAACACGACGACCGACAACCAGTCCACCTACTGCCTGCTGATCGTCGGTCACCCGAACCTGACGGTTGATGACTCGAACGTCAGCCTCGCGATGATGAACAACCCCGCCGCCTGCTGCCGCTTCCTCGTCCACAAGGAGCGGTGCTTCGGGCGCGGCCAGCAGTCGACGCCGGGCGGCGGCCTAGCAGTCCCCGCGCCAGCGACCTCTCGGACGCCAACTCCGTAGCACGGCGGGGCGGGCGGTGTTAAAATTCAAGCAAGACCGCGGAGGTATCCGACGATGAGCAAGCAGAGAGAAGTGACTTTTGAAGAGGTCTCGCGCGAACTGGACAAGCGGGTCGAGGGTGCGGACAAGATGCGCGCCGACGAGTTGGAACGATTGGCGGCGACGCGG
>CAXTRQ010000174.1:0-11064 GCA_964246705.1 uncultured Pyrinomonadaceae bacterium | reverse complement strand
CACGAACAAGTATGGTGCTGACCACCCGCGTGTCGACGACATCTCCACCCGCCTCGCGGCAAACACGAACCTGACGCGTGACCTCAATCTCGAAGCGGCGCGCGCCCGTGCTGACATCCCGCGCGTGGACGCCGCAGGGTGGGCCGTTCACGGCCTCGTCCGCGATAAGGAGTTGAAGCCGGTCGGCGGTCTCACGGTCGCGCTTTACGACTCGCAGTCGAAATGGGTCGAGGGCTTGGGCTTCGCCTGCACGAGAGGGGATGGCTACTTCCGCATCGAGATGAAGGAGGTTGGCGCGGTCAAAGGGCCTCTCTTCCTGCGCGTGCTGTCGGGACAATCTGTGCACCTCTACGCTGACCCCACGCCGCTCATGCCAGTCGGCGGCGGCGTGGATTATCGTGAGGTCATACTAAGCGAGGGCGCAGCGGCGTGCGCGCCGCCTTTCACCAAACCGAACGACCCCGTGCCGGGGCCGGACCCGTCGTTCGTTGGCGGCCCCGGCGTCAAGGCAGTCGAGTGGGCCGTCCGTGGCCGCGTCACAGACGAAGAGGGGAAGGGACTCGGCGGCTTGACCGTTAGCCTCTACGATAAAGACCTGATTTTTGATGATCGGCTCGGCCAAACCGAAACGGACAACAACGGCAACTACAGCTTCAACTACCGCACCGAGGACTTCCGCGACCTTGTCGAGCGCAAGCCAGACATCTATCTCAAGGTCATTGATCGTGAGGGGCGGACGCTGTATACCTCGAAACGAAAGATCAGGTACGAAGCCGGGCGCGTTGAAATCGTCAACGCGCAAGTCGGCTAAGACTTCAGGTAAGGAGAAAAGGTGATGAGAGCGTTCGACTCACGTCTGGCCTCACGGGATGCTCCCTCGTTGCAGCGTAAGACAGAGGTACTGCGCTCCGACTCCATTCTGGCGCGGCAAAGGGCGCACGCCGACGTGCAAGCTGGCCCGCCGCTGCTCGCCCAGCGTAAGGCGGCGTGTGCCTGCGGCGGCGGCTGCCCGAGTTGTGAGCAGAAGGAGCGGACGCAACTCCAGGCGAAACTTCAGGTGAGCCACGTCGGCGACGCCTCGGAGCGCGAGGCCGACTGGGTCGCCGAGCAGGTGATGAGGATGCCGCACACACGCCACGCATCCGTCGCACAGACGCGGGCGGGCGCGGAGAGAGCGGACGGGGGACTGCGCGTGTCGCGGCACTCTGCGGGCGCGTCATCGCCGCCGCACATTTCCGACGCGCCGCTCGCCGTTGATAAAGTTCTGCGCTCCGCGGGCGAGCCGCTCGAAGCCTCTGTGCGCGCCTTCATGGAGCCGCGCTTCGGCCACGACTTTGGGAATGTCCGCGTCCACTCGAATCGCGCCGCCGCCAAATCGGCTGGCGAGATAAGCGCGCGTGCATACACAGTGGGCAACCACATCGTCTTCGGCGCGGGCGAGTACGCGCCCGCGAGCGACGCGGGTCGCCAACTGCTCGCGCACGAACTCGCGCATACGATTCAGCAAGGCGCTTCCACACCGCACCCCGCCACGGAGTCGAATGGCGGTCGTGACTCCGCGCCCGTCGCGCCGCAACGCTCGTCCGTGCCCCGTCTCCAACGCCTGAGTGCGCCGCTTATCCAGCGCGTGCCGACCGACGCTACCGTAGAGGCTGGCACCGGCGTCGGGCCTGCGATTGCGGCGGGCACGATGACGACGGAGCCCGCCATCCACAACCAGACGGTGATGGCCGACAACTGCTTCGGTCGAGAAGGATGCAACATCCGCTTCCATTTCAACAAGGCTTACAAAGGCGATTACAACTACGTGGGCGGTGGCGGGCGGACGGTGCGCGGCGTCTACGTGAAAATATCAGCCAGCTACGCCCCAGCCGCCTGCGGCCCGTGTCACGAGTTGAGACTGCTTCAGGTGTTGCGATTCATTACCCAGACCGGAGGGCGGATGGTAAGCGCGGAGCCGGATACGAACGTCAGAAAAGACCGCGCCGGATGGGGCAGCGCCAGTTCGCGCTCGCGCGGATGGATGGTTGACGTGGAAGACACGTCAACGAATCCTTACTACAGCTCGTCTTGGGTCGGCCAGACCGGCTCGTCTACCAGACCCGCGCGTTTGTGGGACACGCCGGGGCACTGGGCGACCGCCACTAATGCCGGAAGAGAACTCGACACGTGCCTAATCTGTAGTCCGGCGAGCGGGGCATCAACGGTCTTGGCCTGTATCCGTTGGGGCTATTACATTGACTCGTCCGGCACGGTCGCGTTCCGGCCTGCCGTCCCTGTGGCCTTCTGCGGCGTCACGCAGCCGGTCAACGACGCGACGTTGCGTTGGGGGAGACTCCCCGGCACTACGCCAGCGAACATAGATTTCCGGCGCGAGCCGCCCGCGCCGCCCGCCGAAACGGAGTGATGACGCCTTCATAGGCGCGTTGGAGTAGGAATGAGCGATCCGCCGAGACTCACCGACGAACAGCTCGTGGCGGCCGTCCGTCGCGCCGCAAGCGAACGGCTCGGCCCCGACGAGGTCGAAGCGCGCGTCGGCGAGCGTGCGTGGGTCAACACGCAGCGCGGGGTCGAGCGCTTCACCTTCAGGACGGCGAACATCGCCGGCGATTCCGCTTCGGGAGAGTCGAAGCTGCCGCCTCTCGGCGCGTCGCGCGACGCGGTCTACTGGGGGAGGCCGCTGCCGGCGAAGAATCCCCGCATCGTCGGGATCGTATGGAATGAAGAAGGCTCGCCTGAAATCTTCTTCGGCGTCTTGTATCCCCCATAGGCGGCGCGCGTGAAGTTCTCGTCGCCCCCATTCTCGACAAGCTTACGGCGTCGAGGCGTCTCGGAGAGGTAGCGAAGATTATGAGAGCCACCGCAACAAGGACGCCAGATGTCGCGCCCGAGCAGAGGCACTTGCGCGCCGCGCCTTTGTCCCAAGGAGCGGCGTTCGCGCCGCTCGCGCGTTTGTCGCTCCCGCAAAACGTCATTCATCGAAAGGCTTGCGCGTGCGGCGGCGGCTGCCCGCGCTGCGAGTCGAAGCGCACCGAACCCGCCGCGACACAGGCGGGCCGGAGAGTCGCTATGCAGGACGCCTCGCACGCGCCCGTCGGGCCGGGAGGAGGGCCGCTGCCCGTCGGGCTACGCGAATACCTGCGAAGTTCCGCCGCGACGGGTCACGCGCTCGACGCGGTAACGCGCGGCGACCTTGAGCAGAGTTTCGGTCGTGCGCTCGACGGCGTGCGCCTGATACGAGACGACGCCGCCGCACACGCCGCCGCGACGCTCGAAGCGCGTGCTTTCACGCTTGGCAACTCAATCTGGTTCGGGCGCGGCGAATACCGCCCAGAGACGCATGAAGGCCGTCGCCTCATCGCGCACGAGGTCGCGCACAGTCTGCAAGACGCCCCGCACGGCGGACGCGTGTTCGCCGATCTCGTCGTCGGCCCGAGCGATGATTCCGCGGAACGCGAGGCGGACAGCGCGGCTGACGCGGCCATGCGCGGCGAGCGCGCCTTGCTGTCAACGGCTTCGGTCGGCTCGGTGCGCGCCGTTCGTTTGCAACGCATCGCGTGCTCGGCGTCCCCGACCGCGCGCCCTGATCAGCGCATCGTCCGTTGTCCCGACGGCGAGTACGAGGTGACGCTGACGAGTGTGCCCGTGTCGTCGCGCCCGCAAACGCAGTGGTGGACGAAAGCAGGGATGAACAACACGGTGATTCGGCTTGAGTTGGGAGTTTGCCGCGGCGGCACGTCCGTGACTATCCGGCCGTCGGTTGACCTGCCGCGCGCCGTCGCTCAGGCCATCGGCAACATACTTTCCGGCTCCAACGCGCTCTCCGGTGTGACGTTGACCACGGGGTTTCAGATTCAGATCATCCAGAGCCAAAGCCTCACGCTCACGCTTGAGCCGACCGTCACTGTCGATCAGAGCGGGGTCACCGGCGTCGGCGGCGAGGTCGGCGTGCAAACGCCCGGCGGCACGTTCGGCGCGCGCGGGACATACGACCCGCAGAACCGGAGCGGAAGCTTACTGTTCACCTTCACGCCGGGGACGCGCTCGCCCACCGTGGATTGTCGCACGTGGCCGCCGGCCCGTCTGGTCTTCGAGTGCCGGCCTATCACGCACATCCCGGGCAGGCGCGAGGTGCCCGAGATAACGACTCAAGACTTCGAGAATCGCTACCTCTTCTTCAACTACATGCAGGACACTATCGCGCCCGACTTCCAGCGGTCGCCTGCGCGACCCGGTACGACGCCTTCAATTGACCTGCGCGAGCGCATCCGTGCTCCAACCGACATACAGGAGCTACAGACCCAAGGCTACCGCATCACGTCAATCGAAGGATTCACATCGCCTGAAGGGCCGCGCGGCCATGGCCCGAACTTCGAGGGCAACGTCGAGCTTGCGCGCAGGCGCGCGCGCGCCGCGCTAAGCTGGGTTCAGACTCAGTGTCCGACGTGCGACATGTCCGGCGTGACGCCGGAGGGTCGCTCCGAGTTACCGCTTGAGCAGCAGGGGATAGTGCCTGAGCCGACGGGGCGACCAATGGAGCGCGGCGCGGTGCAGGGATTCCTAGAGTCCGATCCGCTGAGCCCGACCGATCCCGCCGTCCGAGCGGAGTTCCAGCGCCTGCCGGAGAGGCGACAACGCGATCAGGTGTTCGAGCTTCAGCGGCGCGCCGCCATCGGGCACCAACGCGACGGCGTCGTGCAGCAATATGTGGCTCCCGTGTCCGCGAGGGACGAGACGGGCGCGCCCGTCGGGTGTCCGTCCGAAGTCCTTGACGAGGCACGCCGCTCGTTCGACATCACCATGTTCAATACGCCGTCGTCGAATCGTTAGAGGATGCACCGAGAGTCATGAGGGTCTTAGCTGCCGTCCCTTCTCGCACTTCTCTCAAGTCATGAAGTCAACAACATAGTTATCTCCAAAACCGAAGAGCGCCCTAGAAGAAAAAGAAATACGCGTGCGGAAAACAAAAAGAGGCAAGGCTGAAGCCTCACCCCTCTTAATCCACGCCAAGCGGAAAGTTTACAGGCTCACCGAGGCATGTACCTTCATAGGTAGTTACTTGAGAGCCTCTGACATTCGGCGACCGGCGGCTTGCAGCCTGCGGTTGCCAGCGGCCGGAATCACTCGTAATGAAAGTGGAGGATGGTTCGGTCCTTCACGCGAACGACGACCTTCAGCGTGTACTCCTTGAAGGAGGGGTTCTTTAAAGTCGCCTCGGTGAGCGGCTGCTTCACCGCACGCCTGAAAGGGATCGTGTACTCCAATGCCCCTTTAATGCCGTCTGGGTCTGGTCCGGCCTTGCCGTACTTAATCGCCATATCGAGTAACTGCGCTGGTACGTGGCGTCCCGCCGTGTTCATTCGTGCGACGGTCGGTGCTGTGAACTTGAGATCGTTAACCGCCGCCTTACCCGCGAACGTTCGCATCCGAGTGATGGAGTTGAGGCCGAGGACTTTGATGTCCACCTTCGTCGCCGTCTTCAACGCGTTGAATAACCCAAGCTTCAACGCGCCCTTCACGAGCAGGCGAGTACCAAGCACAAGACCCTCCGCGAGGAAGAAGAGGCCCGGCAGGTCAATCAGAGGCGTCTCCAGCGGCTTTTCACTCATGCCGACGACGTTACCGCCGAGGTCGTAGTTCTCGTAGACGCCTCTGGCGACTTCGGCGCGGTATTCGATAATGGCGTGTGCTTCCTCGTCATAGATCGGCACGGCTTGCGCGGGCACTGGTACCTCAAAGGGGGAGATGTCAGGTGAGCCGCAGAGATGTGAGTACTGGTCGAACCGTCCGTAGCCACTCTGCGGCGGGCACAAGGCGACGACGCGAGCTTTATCTGAAAGCTGCATGAGTACCTGCGGGAATCTTCCGCAAGGCTTCGTGCCGATGGGCGCGAAGTTCGAGGCTTCGTGAGCAGGACGCCGCTGATGAACGGGGGGAGGATATTCTCGCCTGCCGGAAGGTGTCAATAGAAGATAAGCCCGATATGATGTCTGCCTTAGTGAAGACACCCAGCGGCCTCGCTTGCTGTCGGCATCATCACGTCAATGCCCGCGAAGATGGGGATCGCTTGAGCAGTGAGCAATCCGGTACAACGGTGTCGATGCTTCCTGACCCCGGCCTCGTCATTGATAGTTATAACTGGAACCTCCGCATGGTTCATATTGGGCTTAACAAGGGATGGGGAATAGTTCTCGGCGAAGCAAGTTTCTAGGGAATGGGAAACAGGCGGATAATACCTATTCTGACATCTTTTGCCCGGATGGCTCCGATGGGGGAGCGGCATCTAAAGGTGGGCGAGCAGGCCAGACCGTAGCCGTCTAAGAGAGAGCCAGCCGCGCGATGGCCAGCTAAACCAGACCCACCCCAGACATAATGTCACCGGGTAACATGTGTAGCACTCGTTCTATCGCATCACACGCTCGTTTCGTACCATTTTCCTCTCTTACTCGTTGCCCAACCTTTGCTGCCTGTTCGCGGTAAGTAGGATTATCAAGCAACTCTGATAATTCACTGACAAGGCGGGGCACTGTAAGGCGAGAGGGTGAGAGCGTGCGCCCGACCCCAAGTCGCACACACCGACGCGCATTGTCTGGCTGGTCTTGTCCATACGGAACAATCAGCATCGGTTGACCTGCTCTTAATGCTTGTCCGGTCGTGCCAATGCCACCCTGATGAACGATAACGCTCGCGCGCGGCATTACTAAACTATGTGGCGCATAATCAAACGCAGCAATGCCATCAGGTAATTTTGTTTGTGGTAGATTCCGCTTGTCGCCAATTAGCAGTAATGCCCGCCTTTCAAGTTTTTGCGCGGCCTCAATGCTGACGCGGTAAAAATCCTTAGCGATCCACACCAGCGATGAACCAAGCGTGAACAAAACTGGCGGCTCGCCTTCATCCAGAAAGCGAAACAGTTCAGGCGAAGGCGGCTGTTCATCTTTGCGATCATAAAAAGGAAAGCCAGTGATAATTGTGTTTGATGGAAAGTCGGGCTGAATTTGGGCAAGCAGTTTCGAGAACAACGCAAGTACGAGCGTCGGCGAATGTTGCCCTTCAAAGATCGGATTTTGGCTGCGCGGCAAGCCTAGTTCTTTGCGCAATTGCTGAATCGGCTCGACCCATGATTTTGTAGTCCACTTGCCTAAACCGATGACCGTTCGCGCGACAAGTGGATGAGTCGCAGCGAGTGTCCGAAGCGCGGGCAACTGCGGCGGGGTCGGGGGATCATAGGTGGAAGCAAAGGCAATCGGGAAAAGCACAGATGAAATCCATTTGATACCCGTTTTCTCTGCAACCAGCGGTGCTGTTAACGGAACTTGATGCGACACAAGCAAATCGGCTCCGTCCTCTGCCGTCACAGCAGCAAGTGTATCGGCATAGGTTTCGCGCAGGTGCGGAACAAGCAGTTCTCGAAAAAGGTAACTCGGACCACCACGCGCATCTGACGCACGACGAATGATTTCAACGGATGTTTCAGCGTTAGGCGGCGGAAGATCAGGGCGCACTGGATGAAAAGCGATGCCCTCCGCTTTAACTTTCTCGCGGTAAAGCGGCGACGTTGCAATTACTGAATGATAACCGCGCTCTTGCAACTCAAGCGCAAGTGCCATATGTGGATGAAGATCGCCAAACGATCCCCAAGTGGTGAAAACCACTCTTTTCTTTGTGCCAAATTGTGACATCTACAAAACCTATTTTCCAGCAAATCCTAAGCAGCCCAACGCGCGAGTTAACCGGGCGGGAGACAATGAATCAAGCATTCAATCTTGCTGATGAAAAGAAAGCCACTTCCGCTCCGGTTCAATGAGTTGTTAGGCGGTCGGCGCATCCCTTTCGCGGTCACGCATGATTCGCGCACGACCGAGGACGACAACGCACGTGAGCCAGAGGACACAGGCGGCACCGACACTGACTATGAGCAGCCGCTGGTCTGGGTGCCGGACTGCGAGTCCACAGATTCCGAGCGCGGTCAGCAATGCGCCTGTGCCGTAGTAAAGGGAGGCGGGCAGCCGCTGCGCCAGCGGTACGAAATGCAGACCTACGATGATTGCGATGACGGGCGCTGCATAGTCGCTTCGTCCGATGTGGGCCAGCACATTCACGGCCAACAGAATCGCAAGTCCTTCGATGCCGCTCGCTATTCCGACCAGTCGGCCCCGCCGCGCGTGCTCTTCTGGCGGCACTTGCTCGAAGCGGGCACGGCCCCGGAGGGCAGCAATGGCGATCAGACCGGTGACGACTAGCGGGATGACGTAGGTGAGCGGCGACGTATACCCTGACGCGCGGACACCTACCAGCCACCAGACGGCCGCGAATACTCCCATGATTATTGCTCCGGTGCTACTCATTAGTCTTCTCCCAAGTGTCACGGCGGTAGCGTTCCATGACCGGCGCGTAGCGCCCCCCGCATAATTGGACATCTAGGGGCTAAGGCCGTCGAGAGCCATTTGGTACTTCCCTACCATCGAGGCGGACTAACACCGGCAATCAGCCGCCGCGCACACAACCTGATAAGCGGCAAGCCTCGCGCATGAAGGCAAAGCTATTCGCGGTCGGTTGCATGGCGTTGTTAGATGCGACTAGCCCTCGAATCTCCTTTCAACAACTCTGGCTGCCAAATCATAGTCATCAGAATACCAGTGAAGCTATTGTAAAACTCAATAGCATGTGGATTAGCATTGGCAATAACCAAGCGTCTGACTTTTCGAACGAGAGATATGTCTTCAGGCTTTAACACAGCCACCACATCTTTTTCGCCATCTGGAACTTCAGAAACAAGCTCTAAGAACATATCCCATTTGCCACTCACTATACCCTGAAAGGCTTTAAGAAATTGCTCGCGGCTTGTTTTAGGTTGCGCGCGAGCCTTGATGAGTTCAGGACTATTCAGCAATGTCTGCAAACTATTTTGGGCTTTCTCAGAAAAAGCTGAAGCATCTATTTGCTTCAAGGCGCGGAGGGATTCAGCTGTAACCTGACTCATCAGAATCCAGAGGGCGTGTTCTCGCCCCGGATGATTGGCTTGGCTAATAATCTTCAAGAGAGCCGGGGTCGCTTGAGCCTCATCCATGCTCCCGTAAATGAAAAGAGCGCCCTGAAAAGCTTTGACCTCATAAGCTCCATGACGCGGAAGAAAATATTGAGCTTTGGGATAAGTTAGCCAGCGATTTCCCGCTTCCGAAACATCGAAGCCTTCAGTGCCACGCCGCGCGAGGGTCTCAACCCATACTTGGGGATGTACGTCATCTAAATCAGCGTTGGTGTAATTGCGGACTTGAATAGCTTTCGTCTCAGGCGATGGGTCTAGCTTCACAAGTAAATTACTTCCATCAAAACGGAACCACTGATCAGCACTAGGAGTCTCAAGAGCAGCGCGAAGGCAAGGCAGCAATTCTTTAGGGTTGGCTTTTGCCATACTCCAAACTTTGTCCATTGCTACGGATTTGGCATCGCGCTCAGTATCGGAGAGCTTTGAAGGTTTGAAGTTGTAGGTTTCTTTAATCAGCGCCTGAAACTTGGCACAAGACTCTTTCGCCTGAGCAACAGCAATGATGGGAAGAGCCATTATCAGCAGCGTTATTGTGAGGATACGTTTCATGTGTTCAGTCTCCTTTAAGCCCTACAGATCAAGCGGAAGCATCTAACGCTAATGTAGACCGCAGGATGCGGCATTTTGCCTGATTTATCGCTAATGACCGCAATCTTCGGCATAGTCCGTTAAGGCCGGACTTTTATCTCAATAGTCGGTCTAACCACTCCCTAAACCGACTTTTGTCGCTATCTTTCAGACCCTATGTCCCGATGCGGACGGTGAGGCTCTAGTGAAGTCTCGTCAGCGATAAACTTCGGGCGGGCAAGAGTAATACTTCTTACCGCTTTTCTTGCCCGTTCCCACCTTGGCTAATAAATCTTTCGACGGAATCGGCAAGTCTGGCGACGATCTGAGTCAGGTCGTTTTGCGAGTCGGCTAAGATTTCTATCTGTTTATTGGTTTGCACAAATCGGCGGTCTGTCTCTTCCGAGCGTCGTTCCATCGTCTCCACGATTCTGTCCAATCGGGACTCGAAAGTGGCGTGGCTCTGCAAGAGAAATTCTATGGCTCTCTCCATTTCTTCGCCTGTCATTTAGCTTCGCCTTTCTGCTGGCGCTCTTCCCGTCTATTCCTCGCCCCAAATTGCGTCATGGCCATGCTCCGGATCATGCGCCACTGCACGCGGGTGCTCCGGTAGTATCTTCAGCTTCGATTTGATCGGGACTCTCGGAGGCGAACTTTGTGTGTTGCTCCGCATCGTCAGCGGACGCGCCCGTCTGTCGCTCACTCGGCAACGCTCTCGCGGACAGGTCGCCGTACTTTCGCTTCTTCGAGGTCATTGACCAACTCCTTAGTAGCTCTCATGTAGTCCACCGCACTGCTCGAGGTGGAGTCGTATTCAAAAATTGTTTTGCGCGCGGCGAACGCCTCGGCAAGCCGGGTGCTCTGATAAATCGGCGAGAGACAAAGCGACTGGAATCGCTCCTGCATCATGTCGTAAATCTCTCGCGCCAAGTTGGTACGATTCATAAAGGTCGGGAGTCCGTATGGCCTGATCTTCGCCTTGCCGCCCATGACCTACAACAGCGTGTTCATCAGATGGGAGACGGCATCGAATGCCTCCTGCTTGACCTCGACGGGGATGATTTCAGATTTGCTGACCAGTTTCTTGCGATTATCAAGAGGGTCAGGGAAATACTTGATTTTGCCGCTTTTAAGCAGTTGCGACATCTTCCATGTACTGATGCCGAGCAGGCGGCGCGCTTCAGTGGAGGTGATCAGATCGGGTGGGAAATTCATCGGCGCATTATGCTGTTGCCTTCAATTCGTGTCAATTACTTTTAATTAGATTGGCACCCTCATGGTGAGAATTTGTGAGGGAAAGGAAGGGGCGAGGAAACTGACTATTTCATGACACATTATGACAATCATCCGCAGGAGAGGCTTGCGCCGCGGACGCGCGAACTGGTCGAGAAGTTGGAGTGATCCCCAGCGATTGGACAGATAAGTTTTGTCGTTAGTACATTCCTGCC
>CAXTRQ010000173.1:7286-12712 GCA_964246705.1 uncultured Pyrinomonadaceae bacterium | reverse complement strand
AGAAAATCTTTGTACTGCTGTGTGACGAAGAACGTCGCATCGTCTATCGGGTTCGCCGTGGTGATACGGTAGCCGAATCTGTCAATCGCCCGCCGGTCATTCTCGGTCATCACTCTCCGAGTGCTGCGCGAGATGGTCGGGTCCATAATGCCGATGTAGACGCCGGTCTTCGCGTCGTCTTTCCAATGACTGGCCTGTTGGCCATCGCCGCCCGTCCCGTCGGGTTTGCCGGTGGAGAGCGCCAGTTCCGGCAAGCCGAAAGTGTTAAGCTCAATCTCCGGGTCGGTCGCGGAACTGCCCGAAGAGAGAATGCGCGGGACGGTCGCAAAGTTGGCCTGCGTAGCAGTACCGGGACGGAAACGGAACAAGTCCCAAATGGTCGGGCGAACCGGGCGCGAAGGCTCAAGCTCATGCGCGCCGACCTCCGAGTCGAAGCCGAGGGCGTGACCGATTTCGTGAACAGCGACGGCATCGAAGTCCGTCGTGCCCGCGCTAATGCCGTTGCTCGGATCGAAGTCGAAGCCGAAAGCAGAGTTGAACCCAATCATCGGCACGTTGCCGAAGTTCGTCTCCGTATCAGGATTGGCGACCGCCGCGATTGAGCCGAGCGCACGCAAGATCGGGCTGGCGACGAGCATCGTCGAAGTGCTTTCGATGTCGGTCGGGATGCTGCTGGTCGGCAAAGCGTTGTAAAGCGCGGTCTCTTGCGCGTTGTCGGCGTGCGAAATCAATCTGCTGCGAACCGAACTGTAGTTGTTCTCGAAGAAAAGAAGCTGCGTGCTGGTCGCGCCCAAAACCCTATCGGAAGAGAACGGAGTGCCGAAGTGGGTCGTGCCGAAGTCCACGTCAATGACAATCGTAATCGGACTCTTAATCAAAGCTTCCCACGTCGCCGCCGCGCGAATGAAGGCGGCTTTCGCTTCGGGGTTCGCCTCAAGCTGCTGCGTCGCGCGCAAGTTAATCGTCAGCCCCGTGGCCGAACTGGTCGTCGCGCCTCCAACAAGCGAAGGCGTCGCCGCAGTGTCAGTCACTTTTTCGAGATGGTTGATGCGATGCAGTTGCACGCCACCTCTCTGCTGAAACGAGCGCGCCTCTTCGGGCGTCGCGTCGCGGCAGGAGACGCCGTCGCCGTTGTCGTAAACGAGGAACACGCTGGAAGGCGCGGCGGTGTAGAGAGATTCTTCCGCCGCCTCTGTCGCACCCGTTTCCTGCGCATGGGTGAGGCCGGTCAGAGGGGAAATCAGACCGAGGAACAAGACGAGCAGGAGCGCAAGCACGGATCGCACGCGCGTGCGAAGGCTTTGCAGCGCAGACGCCGCGTCGGGCAGGTGATACGTAGTTAACCGTTTGTTCTTTTTCACAGCTTTCTCCAAGTCAAGCGAGGGACGGTTAGGGCGAAACACCCTGAAATCCTCAAAATTGGTTATTTGTAAAGCCGCCCCAAGGGCAAGCGCGCACGTCTGACAGGTTAAAAATCGGTTCCTGTCTATACAGCATTATTTTTGAGTGAGTTTACGTCGCAACATCGAAGGGTACGCGTCGGGCTTTTCGTACTGCCCTTGCTTCATACTTCGTGGGTGCTCAGGGGCGCTACGTTCGGCGGCCTGCTGCTGGTAGCCGAGTCGGAAATCTCTCGGCCCCGGCAGCTTACTCACTCTAGGCCGTCGTTGTAGTTGCTGTCAAGGGTCTCTCCAAAACACCCCGGCGGGACTCTCGACAGGAGTTTAAAAGCATCTGTTTTCAAAAACAGGCGGGTGGCTCGCTTTCCAAGCCACGCCTCTCGATCAAGGCCCGAAGCGATGGCGATACTCGCCCGACGTGATGAATGCCTTGACCATGTCTGCCCTCACAAAGTCGCCGCCGAACTCGTTCAGTTTTCCGAGCCAGAAGTTATAGCCCTGAAAATCGAGCGTGCTCTCCGGCGCATCATCGGGGTTCCTTCTCAAGTATCCGAAGTACTGCATCAGGACGAACGCGCGGTTCTTCTCCCTCGCGCCGAACTCCGCGTCTTCGGCAACTTCACGGAGCGCCTGCGCGCGATTGATCGTCGCCGAGTTGAGACGATTGATGAGACTCTCGCTCTCCGCTGGCGACAGCGAGCCGCCCGTGTTGGCGTTCAAAGTTTCGATGAACTGCCCGTTCGCCATCGTCACAGGGTAGAGCGCGAGGAATTCCGGTCGCGCGACAAAATCGTTGGCGAAGGCTTGTTTGTTGGCTTCCAACTGCGCCAGCGCGCCCGGCTGACCGATGACGACGCCCCGGCTAACGGCTTGCGTGTCGGGCAGGAACTTGTTCAAGCGCAGATGCTCGCCCGTGTTGAAGGCCGCTTGATGAAAGCGATGGACGAGAAAGCCAGTCTCCTGAAATTCGATGGAGAGGAAGAAAGCGCCGGAAGTGTTGACTCTTTTAATCTCGCGGCAGGCTGCGTCTGAGCCGCAGGATTCAATTTGATTAACCCAGAAGGCGAGGCCGGATGAATCGGGGTCGCGGTTGAGAAAATCTTTGTACTGCTGTGTGACGAAGAACGTCGCATCGTCTATCGGGTTCGACCCCACGGGCGTCGGTGTCGGCGTCACGGTTGCCGGTCGCGGCGTAAAGGTGACGGAGGGTGCGTTGGTCAAACTCTTCAGCGCAATTTGGGAAGTGTGCGAGGCGACGGAGTAAGCGTCCGGCTCGCCGCCTGAAATGCCGACGACGGGAAACAGACGTGTATTCGTCGGCGCAGCCTGTCCCGCGCCGTAACGTAGAGTGATACGACCATCGCTGCTCAGTTCGATCTCGAACTTAACGGGCTGTTCGCCGCGTGAGGTCGTAGCGCTCAGAGGCGTGTTGAAGGTCACGGCCTCCCAACGATAGATGACGCGCGTCGTGTCTGGTTGGACGACGAAGACGTTGCCGCCCCTGTCCGTACGCAGGTCGTCCCACAGCCCGGCAATCATCTGGAAGCGGCTGAGATCAACGATGGAGCTACCCGCGTCCAGAGAATTTCCCGCATCATCTTTTGGAACCCTTGAGAAGTAGAGCGCACCGTTGGTTGAAATCGTGACGACGTTTTTCGCCTCTCCGTAAAACGGGAAGGAGAATGGCAAGGGTTGATTTTCTTTCAGCTTGTCGTCGCCGTTGAGATTGAGCGGCGTGCCTCCCGTCGAGAGGGCTTCCGCGCCGCCGGTAGTGATAACGTAAGGGTCGCTGCCCTGATTCTGTGTGATTGTGACGGGCATGCTCGCCGTACTGAAGTTGCCCGCATTGTCATAAACTTTCAGTTCGACCGAACCCGAAAAGTTCAGGAAGGGCAGCGTGATGGTGGCGCTCTGTGTCGTGCCCGCCGCCGCAGGGAGCAGCGTGGTCGGAAGCAAGAGCCTTGCGCCGTTCGATGAGTTGAAAAAGAGATCGTAGTCGGCAGCCGTGCCGAAGTTTCCGTCGTCGCCCGGAGCCGTCCATGTGAGCGTGACGGTGCGCCCGTCCTGCGCCGTAACGTGCAAGTCGCCGGTCGTCGCCGGAGGCGTCGTGTCACCCTCGTTGGCGCTCTGAATGGCGGCAGCAACGTTTAAGCGACGCCCCGTCGTCGTCTTGCCCTGAAGCGAAGGAATCACGTCGCCGCTCAAGGCGATCACGCCTCGCAAGTGTTCCGTGGAGATGCCCGAATTGATGGCCGCGCTACCGGCGCAGCCGGGGATGGACGCGCAGACGAGCGCCGCTGCGCCCGTGACGTGCGGCGTCGCCATCGAAGTGCCGCTGAAAAACTGGTACGTGTTATTCGGAGTCGTGCTTAGAATACCGCGACCGGGTGCGCCCATGCTGACGGAGCGCGCGCCGAAATTTGAGAAGACGGCGAGTTGATCGAAGCGGTCTGTCGCCGCCACCGCAATCACGTTCGGCAAGTCGTAGCTCGCAGGGTAATCGGGAAAGTTGAAGCTGTCGTTGGCGTCGTTTCCCGCCGCCGCGACAAACAGGATACCGGCCTCGTTGAGCGCGCTGATGGCGTCAAAGGCCGCCTGCGAAAAGCCGCTGCCGCCGTAACTATTATTGAGGACGCGAATGTTGATCCCGTGCTGCTCGCGCATCATGCGGGCGTAAGCGTAAGCCTTGATGATGTTCACCGTCGAGCCGCCGCCCACGCCCAGCACCTTGAGCGACATGAGACTGACCTGCCAGTTGACTCCGGCCACCCCGACGCCGTTATTGCCGCGCGCGCCGATAGTGCCTGCGACGTGCGTCCCGTGGCTGTCAATGTCGTTCGTCGGCGCACCGTCGTAAACCGTCCTGTCGTTGCTGTTGAAATCCCAGCCGTTAACATCGTCAACGAAGCCGTTGCCGTCGTCGTCGATCCCGTTTCCGGCAACCTCGCCGGGGTTCACCCAGATGTTCGGCTGAAGGTCTGGATGGTTGATGTCAATGCCTTCGTCAACGACGCCAACGACGACGCTCCTGCTTCCGGTCGTCGTGTTCCAAGCCTGCTCGGCCTTGATGTCCGCGCCGGGCGTGCCGGGTTGCGGCGCGGGCTGTGTCGGAGACTGATCGTTATTGCCGGTCTGGCCTGTGTTCTTAAGTCCCCACAAATCTCCGTAGCTTGCATCGTTCGGAGTATTGGTCTTATGCCAGATGTAGTTCGGCTCGGCGTAGAGCACGTCGGCGCGCGCCTTGAGCGCCTCGACGGCCTTCAGTGTGTCTTCCGCCGGGACGCGCGCGAGGCGCAAGCCTCTGACCATCTCCGCGCCATCGAACTTTTCGATGCTGGCCTGTATCTCTCGCCCCGTGCCGCGTGCGAGCAAGGGCATCGGTACGGATTCTTCACCGCCCACGACAGTCTCCTCGGAACGAAAGCGCACCAGCACTTCGCCGGGCACGTATTCGGCTTCCGCTCTTTTCGAGTTGTTGGTGGTTGAAGTGTTGGTGCTGGCAGTCTGGATGGCGGCGCGCGTCATGGGCGACAGCGAAACCGCGACGAGCAGAAGAAGGCTCAGCAGCGCAGGAGGCTTAAGCATGCTTGAACGAGCGCGCTTGAGCGCTCTGAAAACAAACCGCGAATCCGGCATTGACGAACCTTTCCTAAAGATTCTCGAAACTGAACTGTACTATGCTTAGTCGGCAGCGTCTGAGAGAAGTAACGATTCGATCAGATAAAATTCAACTCGAACTGAGGCAAGAAGCTGGAACGGATTTCAAAGGCGTCTGGCTCTTCCGGCAGCCGTCGCGCTGCCCAATCGCTCTATGAATAACACTGAAACTTTAGGGGGGTTAGAACTGCCCGACAATGACCCTCTTGACAGACCACAGTCAGATGCTTCGGCAAGCCTACAGGATGCACGCGAGGGGAGCAAATTTTAGGAATTATGTGCTGTCGCGGCCGCCGCCAACCGGGGGCGGTGCGGGTTGTCGCGGGGGGAGTGGGAATTGTGGGCGGTGTGGGGAGTGGCGGAAGTTGG
>CAXTRQ010000173.1:0-7276 GCA_964246705.1 uncultured Pyrinomonadaceae bacterium | reverse complement strand
AAATTCTGGCCGATCTGCTCTGTGCCGAAAGTTCCGATGCCGTTCAAGCGGAAGCTGAAGACGACGCGGTTCTCCTGCCGGAGTCCGACGTTGAAGGTCGAATTCTGCGCCGTCACGGCGCAGCAATCCCAAGCATAGCCGACCGTCACCGTCGAACTGACGAGCGACGAACTGCCCTTGCCCGGACGATTCTGAAAATCGAAGAAGAACGACGTGCCGCCGAACAATCCGCGCTCGCGGTTGCCGACGAAGATGGAAGGACTCCACTGCGAACCTTGCAGCGTTCCCGGCTCTTTCCCAACCGAGTTGCTGAACTGTTGCAAGCTGGGCGCGAGCGTGATGGCGCGCGTGTAATAGAAGGTCTGGAACGCCTGTACGAGACGGCGGTTGAGACCGAAGCTGATCGCCAGATCGCGCAAACCGCCGCCCTCGCGCAACACGTCGAGGTTCATCCGCACGTCTGCACTCACGTTCTGACGCAGGCGCATTCGCGCATCCACGAAGAGCGGCGAGAAGCGCCGCGCGACGCCGCCGTAGGTGAAACCTGAGAAAGTGTTGATCGGATAGAACTGGTTGCGCTGGCCGGGGATGAGCGCACCGCCGAAATCCTCGTCGAAGAAATACTTTTGACGCAGCGTAATCGAGAGCGCCTCGTAGGGCTGGCTGGAAAGCGGCGCGCGCTTGCTTCGCTCGACGCTTCCGCGCGCGGGCGTCTTGCCGCTCACGTTCTCGGTCGAGCGCCGCGTGAAGAAACGGTTCGTGATGCCATACTCGATCTCGTTCGTGTCGGCAATGGCGTCCAGCGTGTCGAAGCGAATGATGCGCTCGAAGTTCGAGATGCCCCCAATTTTTCGATAAGTAAAGTAAGGCTCGATGGTATGGCGGAAGAAGAACGTGCCGTCGTTGTGGTGAAAGTTGCGCGCGAGCGCGGGCGGGCGCACGTCGAACTGAAACTCACCGTAGCCGCGCACGACATCGCGTCCAAGGACGAATCGAGTCTGCGGGTCGAGCGAGTTTGAATAATATGTGCCGCGCACCCCGGCGGTCGCCGTCAGCCCCCACCCGCCGACGCTCAAGGGCAGCGCAAACTGCGGATGAAAGTCGAGCCGCTGGACGATGGACGGCGTAATAATCGGATTCGGGATTCCTTCGGCGGCGAGGGCGGCAGGGTTTTCAAACGTCTCCTTGCGGCTCATGCCCTCGACGCCGCCCTCGAAAGAGAAATAGAGCGGGAGCTTTTCAAAGTAGCGCAGGGGCGATGGCCGCTTGTCGAGCGTGACGCCCGGCAACTCGCGGATGCGGATGCGCGCGTCTGGAATCGAGGTGACCTGCGTGCGCGCGAGGAAGTTGAAACTGTAGTCGCCGAAATTTTTATTGACGAAGACCTGCGAACGCTCCTCGGGCGAGATGGCCTGCTGAATGTTATCGGAGAAGACCTGCCGGAAAGCGAGGTTTGAAGTGATGTTGATGTCGGCGGCGGCGAGGAATCCGTTCGGGAAATAGTGGACGCCGTCGATATAGAAACTCGAACCGCCCTGATCCGGGTTGTCGGCGTCAGCCTTCTTGCCGAAGATGCGATCCTTGACGGCGTAAAAGCCCATGTTGAAGAACGAACGCGAATTGGCGCGCGTCAGCAAGTCCGCGCCGATGCCGAGACCCCGCCGCGTGAAAATGTCGTTACGCAGAGTGATGTCGGCTGAGCGTCCGAGGGTTTGAAAGTAGGCGTTCGAGAGGCGAAAGCCTTTTTTGCCCGAACCGCTGAAGGTCGGCGTCAGAAAGCCGGAGGCGCGGTCGCGCGGCTTGATGGAGACGGACGCGTAAGGGAGATACATGATGGGCACGCCCTTGACGCGGAAGGTCGGACTCTTGACGCGCACGCGGTCGTGCAGTTTGACGACGGCGCGCTTCGTCTTGAAACTCCACTTCGGCGTCTCTTCATCACACGCGGTAATCTCGCCGTTGATGATGACGATCTTATCGCCCGCAATCTTTTCCACACGGTCGGCTGTGAAGTAAACAATCGTGCCGTCCTGCGTCTGGTTGGTGAAGCCTGTGGAGTTGACGAAGTAGCCGAGCTTGGTCGAGTAGTTCCATTCCGTGCGCGTGCCCGTGATGCGCTGGGCGTCGCCCTGATCGAAGACGACGCTACCCTCCGCGACGATTTTATTCGTCGCCTCATAGACCGTCACCTTGTCGGCTTGCAGGCGATAGATGCCGATGCGAATGTCCACGTCGCCTTCATAGACGCCGACGCGCGCATTCTCCGGGCCGGTGAAGGTCTGCTTGCCCGCATGCACGTCTATCTGGTCGGTCGGCAGGCTGGGGAGGCCCCCGACGTTGGGCGTCTGCTGGCCTTGCTGGCGGCGCGGGCGAATTGGCGGCTGGTCTTGCGAAAGCGGGTTGACGTTCGGCGTGTCCGTCACAGGGTTCGTCACCTTGCGGTCAACCGGATTGGTCTGCTGCGCAGAGACGTTGCGCGCCGTCGAGACGAACACACACAAAAATGCGGCGCAGACGGCAGCAGCAGTCAACGCCGGACTTGAGATGAGAGACGAAAGCTTAATGCGCAAAAGTAGAGCCGTAGACCTCCGCAGGATGAAACCGCCAGCGTGCGCTTTAACAAGGGACGAGAGCGAGCAGCTTTCCGCCCCGGCGAGTGCCGGTTTCCGAACGCGCCGATGCTAACATGCGCCCACGACGAGCGACAAGCAGCAGCGCCGAACGCGGCTTTCGAGACCTGAGAAGCTGTGTGGGAAGTAGGCCGCTCATGTCCCGTCGGGAAGAGTGAGAATAGCCCGGGCAATAAATCGCCCGGGCTATTCTCACTCTTCCCGACGGGATTTCAGAAGCCCGCCGAAGGTTCGCAGTCTGTCATTGTCGCTTATGGTTCAAAGTAGAAGACGATGAGCGGGGTTGGCTCCTCGCTGACCTGACCTCCGGCTTCGCCGGTGTGACGCCTCGAACGCGTCGTCATCTGCAACCAGTAAGCGCACTTCGTCATCCCTGCCGGGACATTCAGGTTGGGATTGTTGCTGCCGGTAATCGCCGGATTAATGTTGCCCGACAGCGGTAGGTGCTGCGTGCCGGAGGGCGGTTCCGGGTCGTTCAAGTTGTGGTCGTAAGCTCCGCTGTTGCTCTTGAGTTGGATTTGGGCGCTTTCCAAGTGCGGGTGATAGACCGTGTAAGCGACATGAATAGCGGTGTGCAGCACGTCGCAGAGGTTGCCGCTCGAAATCTGCTCGACGATTCCAGCTTTGCAAAAGACGTTGTTGTTGTTGATGAGCATCGAGTTCAAAGT
Source organism: uncultured Pyrinomonadaceae bacterium (assembly GCA_964246705.1). Taxonomy (GTDB): domain Bacteria; phylum Acidobacteriota; class Blastocatellia; order Pyrinomonadales; family Pyrinomonadaceae; genus DASZCR01. The sequence continues at coordinate 3,978 of CAXTRQ010000173.1, read as the reverse complement.
TCGACCGCTGGCGGGCAGAAGGTTCGTGCCGCCGCTGACTACTTCGCGCGTCTCGAAACGGACGGCGATCTTCTTGATGGCGATGTGATTGGCGACCGGCACAGGGTTCCCGGTCTCGGCGGCGGCTCCGGGCACGTCAGGCGCGGTCGTCAGCGGGCCGGTGTTGATGTGCATCAGCTTGCCGGACGGAATCCAGCCGTTGGTGTATAGCGGAATAGTCGACGGGTCTTCTCCGGCACGAATGAAGGAGTTCTCGATGGCGCGGTTGACGTTGAGCCATCCGTCCGCGTCGAGGTCGCCGAGCAGGGCGTTGATCGGGATTGTCTTCTGCTCGAAAGAAGGCGCGAAACTCACGATGCGATACATCACTCCCAAATCTGTTTGGGCGAACAGTCCGGTGTTGGTTCCCGCGCCGACGATGCGCGTGAAGTTGGCCGGGCCGAGCGGCGCGCTCGTGTTGGGAGCCGTGGTGTCGCTGACGAGGAAGCGATACTCGACCGGATGCCCGCCGTTGGTGCGCGGGACTCCGCCCCGCATCGCGGGCGCGCTCGTCAACACGAATTTCTGTATCCCGGCTTGTCCGGCGTAACCGTCGGCATCGAAGTCGTGCAGGACGGAGGTCGAATCGGGAAGCAAGAACTGTGTGCCGACGCTAATCCACGCGCTCGAAATGTCGTCCTCGTTAGTTGTCGGCGTTTTCAGTACCACGCAGAGGTTGACGCACATGCACGGCTCGCTGTCGTTTCTCCCCGGCCAGCGCCCGACCGAAGGGTCTTCTTCGAGCAGAGTGTTGTTGCTCGAATCCTTAATGAGGAAATAGACATCCGGCCCGCCGAAGAGTTCGACATCAATGAAAGTTCCCTTGCGGAACTTATCGCCGGGGTAATCAATGCGAAAGATGCCGATACCGTTGGTGACGGCGCTGCCGAGTTCGTCCTGCTGCTTCCAATCAACGTCGAAAGCCGTGACGGTCACGTTGCCGATGGCCTTATCTGCGTCGCAGGTGGCAACCCGACCGGCAATCGTCCACGCGTCAGCTTTCTTTTTGATGGCGCACCAGACGTACTGCGGAATGACGAGCTTGAGATACCATGCATCTTCGAGCTTGCGCGGCGCATATGTTCCGAGAAAGAGGCAAATCTCCTGATCGAGCGACACCTTTCCCTCATCCGAGCCGGGCAGCGGGACGCTGTTAATGCACACATAAACGTCGAGCAGTTCGCCTTGATACGTGCCGTTCAGGCAAATCTTTCCATCTTCGTCCGTCTTGCCGGTCAACACCGATTTGTCGGCGCGGATACGCCTGAGTTCATCATCTGCGACGTAGCGTACGACTTTCTTGAGATCACCACGGCTCTCTTCGTCCGTGCCCGCCGTCGGGGTGCTTTCCCTTGATCTCACAGCGAAGATTTCAGCCTCGCCGATGTAATCGTAGACTTTGAATTCCTCGCATATAACTCCATAGAGGTATCCTTTGATAGTACAAAATCGTTGCATTGTTCTTTCTCCTCGCGGTGCACAGCCGGAGCCGCACCCGCGTTTATGAAGGTCGGTAGATGAGAACGAGGGCTTTCAGGTCGGTAGCCTGAGAAGGTGGCTCGCCCGCCAGTGTGCGCTCGCGCGCCAAAGGCGATATGAGAAAACGATGTAGCCCTATTGTTCGTTAATGGAAGCCGTCGGAGTGTCGTTTAAATTGAGGCACACATGCGAAAGGCGCTGAATGCGGATGAGTTGACGTGGCGTCACGCTGGCGGTCATGCCGATTGGCGATCAAAGCGTGAAGCGATTGAACTGGCTTCAGCCATTATCTGTGCAACTCTCGTACCGTCATGGCGCGTGCTCGATGAAAATCATCTATGCCGGAATTGCAGCCTCTCGCACACGTCAGAGTGTCAACGGCTGAGAACACTTAAGGGCGCGAGGTGTATACGTTTGTTCGCAGATGCGCGTCAGCATTTGAAATCTTCAATCACTCAACTTTTGATTTCCTTTACGCCTTGGCGTCTCTACGGTGTTGAGTTTCTGACTTCGGACTTCTGACTCCTGTATTATCTTTTCCATGTTTGAGCAGGCAGACGAAAGTTTGCGCCTGATGATGGTGGCGGGCGAGGATTCGGGCGACGCGCACGCGGCGGCGCTCGTGCGCGCTTTGCGTGAGCGCGCACCGCAGACGCAGTTTGAGTTTTTCGGCTCGACCGGGGCGCAGATGCGCGAGGCCGGAGTCGAGGCCATCGTGCGCGAGGACGATCTGGCGATTATGGGGCTGGTCGAAATAGCTCGCGCGCTCCCGCGTTTCTGGCGCGCGTACAGAGACTTGAAGCGTGCGGCGCGGGAGCGAAAACCTGACGCCGCCGTGCTCGTGGATTGGCCTGACTTTAATCTGCCGCTCGCACGCGCGCTCCGGCGACGCGGCACGCGCGTCATCTATTACATCAGCCCGCAGCTCTGGGCGTGGCGCGCGCATCGCGTGCGCAACATTCGCCGCGACGTTGACCTGCTGCTCGCGATTCTTCCGTTTGAACCCGCGTGGTATGAAGTGCGCGGCATCCGTCACGTCGAGTTCGTCGGTCATCCGCTGGCGGGAGAGATTCACCCGCGCTACGGTCGGGCGGAGTTTTGCGCGCGTCACAGGCTAGAGGCGTCGCGTCCCATCGTCGCGCTGCTTCCCGGCAGCCGTCGCAAAGAGTTCGAGCGTATCCTACCGCCGATGCTCGATGCCGCCGCGCGCCTCTCCGAAGCGCGAGCCGGAGACGCGCAGTTCGTTATCGCGCTCGGTGCGAACCGAACGATTTCGGAAGCGGAACAGTTGATCGCGGCGGCGTATCTCGACGGCTCGCCTCTGCGAAGAAGTTTGCGGATCACGCAGCAAGAGACGCGCGAGGCTCTGGCAGCCTCGGATGCGGCGGCGGTCGCCTCCGGCACGGCGACACTCGAAGCGGCGCTCACGGGAACGCCGCTCGTCGTCGTCTACAAGGAGTCGGCCTTGAACTGGCACACGCTCGGACGCCTCATCAACGTCGAGCATTACGGCCTCGTCAATCTGATTGCGGGCGAGCGGTTGGCGACCGAACTGATGCAGGATGAACTGACCGGCGAGCGGCTCGCCTCTGAGCTTCTCGCGCTGCTCGACGGCGAACGCAACGCCGCGTTTCGCTCTCGACTGTGCGAAACAACCGCGCGCCTCGGAGAGGGCGGCGCATCGCTACGCGCCGCCGACGCCGTGCTGCGCGCCGTGCGCGGATGGAAGCGGGGCTAAGATTCACCACCGCAGGACACGAAGCGGGCGTCCAGAGTATTTAGCCCCTCCGGGCAGTGCTTTCGTACTTGAGGTGCTTTGTTCAACCGTCCTTCATTTTTTCTTCCAACTCCTGTAGCCGCTTGCGCAGTTCGTTAATCTCGGCGCGCATCTGCGGGAGCCGTCCGAAGTGAGCGTTAAGACGTTTGTATTCGTCGAGCGGTCGGACGGGAATACCCCACATGACCGCGCCTGCACGCACAATTTTTCCCGGCAAGATTCCGGCTTTCGAGCCGACGATTGCGCCGCGTTCGACGCGCGCATGATCGCCCATCCCGACCTGCCCGCCAATGACGGCGTCCGACTCAATCACGGTGCTTCCCGAAATTCCCGTCTGCGAGGCGATGACGACCCGCTCGCCGATCTCGACGTTGTGCGCCACCTGCACAAGGTTGTCAATCTTCGTCCCGCGCCCGATGCGCGTCTCGCCCAGCGCGCCCCGGTCGACGCACGTCTGCGCTCCGATTTCCACGTCGTCTTCGATACGGACTGTGCCAATCTGCGGAAACTTCCGGTAGCCCCGCTCGCCGTCGCGCACGTAGCCGAACCCGTCTGCGCCGACGACAACGCCCGCATGAAGAATCACGCGGTCACCAATCTCGATACCAGCGTACAAGACGACATGTGGATGCAGCACGCAGTCGCGCCCGACGCGCACACGCTCGCCGACGATTGTCCCGGCA
>CAXTRQ010000172.1:0-12835 GCA_964246705.1 uncultured Pyrinomonadaceae bacterium | reverse complement strand
AAGCGCTTCGTCGAAGAGGGTGAGGGCGTTGATTGGTGCCGGTGAGTCACGCATGGGGTTTGTCCACACTAAAAAGGAAGCGGCAGCGTCCAGTTGGCGGGTTTAGTCGCCACTAAAAAGAAAGGCCGTATTTGATCTATGGCAGATCGGAGGGTGTACGTGTCGCTCGTGCGTGAATCTTTCATCCTGCGTGACTGTAGAGCGCGTGGTGTGGGCTACAGGGAGAAGTTTTGAACCTACCACTTCACCGGCTTGCTGATGCTCTTACCTGTCGGCGTAACAAATGGGTCGGGCAATTGATGTTTGGTGTACGTGGCCCTGGAGATGTCGAAGTGCAGCGGCGTGAGTAGCGTCAGGTCGTTGTTGTGCCGCTTGTAGGGCATGAGGAAGCCGATCCTAATGTTCGGAAATAGTCGCTGGGCGGTTCTGACCGCCGGCACGATGTCCGTGTCGCCGGTCACGATCATCGCCGTGTCACACTGGCCGAGACAGCAGATTTCGAGCAGCTTTGAGGCGACCGCCACGTCTGTCTCTTTCTCCTCGAAACGCTTGATGGTCTGCCCACAGTGAACGCACTTGAACTGCTTCTTCTTGAACCGGGCTAGTTCGACGGCGATGCCCGTCGCCTTCAGGCATTCGATGTAAGCAAGATGTCTGGCCGTAATCTGCGGGTCTATGGCAAGGCGGTGGGTGGCGAGCGCCGAGAAATAATAGACGGCCTCCGTTTGCGCGTTCCCGCCGATGGCCGACAGGTAGGAGTCACACAGCGCGCGGATGTCGAGCCAACGCGTTCCCGCACCTCCGAGTCCTAAGTCATGACTCGCGCTCTTGACGGAGTGGTACAGATTGAAGCCGTCAATGAAGAATGTAGTGCGATTGACAGGGGGCATAAAAGAAAACCTCCGGGCCGCAACCCGGAGGGACTCGGTGAGCCTTGCGGCCCAGCCGAGGTTGATTTGCGATAAGCATAACCGCAACAAACGCTGCGGTCAAACTATTTTGATGCGTCGGTAGCCAACGCCGGTGCTTGGAAGCAGCCGCCAGTGCTTGACCGCATCTACTTTCCACTATGCGAAAATCCTGCTTGCTTCTACCATTTTGATACCGCTCCTACATCTTGAATCTGCTGTATCAGGTAATGTTTGGAAATCCACCTTTCTGAACCGGAATCTCAAGTGCCCTCAAGGAGATGCGCCAGTTTCTTAGACTCGAAATTCTGATTCTTAGAATTTCTAAGGCGGAATCGGCTTTCCGGTCAGTCATTTACAGACACCAATGGGACGGTCGAAAAACGCTACTTGTGTGTCACGATTTCGAGGCGTTTTTCGATGTCAGAAACGGGGTGTCAGAGGCTTCTTTGACGTGATTTCGCTCTGGCTAAATCGTGGCTCGATGCGGGTGCTTTGTGGCAGAAACGTGGTGAGAACGTGGGTCAGATTCTCGTCTGAAACGCGCGGTGGGCTAAAGCAGACTTCCAACAGGTAGGCTGTCAGAGTGTTTCGTGAGACACGCTCTTAGGGGTCGGGTTGAAGGAGTGTTATGCCATCCTATAATTGGATTAGTCTACTGCCGCAGTAGAGTTTCCTGCGCCGATTCATTCAACTCGACTTCCATTTTTATGCCACACGCCACAGGTATGCAGAGTGACTGCTAAGAAGCAGACCTCGTAACGCTTAGAACACAGTTTCCTCATCCGATGCAGGCGTCGGATGATCTGTATAAACGAGTCTCCGTCGCACGGAATATTGCATCTGCGCCGAACGCGTACTACGCAGGACGCAAGATGCTTCGCCCCACTTTAATTAAGTTAGCAACTTAATTAATTTTCGCACCCTAGACAGTCATAATACTCAGCCTGACAAAATCCCCTGCAATGGTTCAACCCATCTTGGCAAAGGTTCTGACATGAAGCGTCGTTAGGAGAGCAGTCGGCTAAGCAAACATCTCTATCTGCAATACAATTAGTTTCACAATTATTGTAATACTCGGCACACCCAGAATGACTAGGACAAGATGGTCTATAAGGCATACCAGAAGGTGTGCAGCCGGGCGAACAATATCCTAGGTCGCTGCGACAATCCCTAATGCAAAATTGATAGTTCGGATCCGAAAAGTTACATTGACTACTACAATTCCCGTAATTGAAGTCACAGGTGGAGCATTCTTGAGGGGTAGCGTAACCCGATGGCCCACCCCAAAAGACAAAAATGCCTACCAACAAGACACACACAGCGAAAATTCTCCGAAATAGCCTACTCATATCCGGACTTAACATGGTTCATCCTCCTGTTTAGCTGAAGGTGGGTTGTACGAAGCGTGCTGACGGTAAGACCATGCACGAACGATATACCTAACGGCATGTTATTTACCGTGCAATTGAATTCGCCTACTCTCGAATTGCCCTGTTGGCTGAATTGTTTCATTGGAGCCGCTCCAACACCTCGGACTCTTTTTCAGGCGGCAGCTTGCCCACCCATGTCGCGGCGGCTGCGCCCTTGTCATCAACTAAGATTAGCGTGGGCGTACCACTGACGTTGATCATGTTGAGGGGCGCTTGCCTAATATCGGTAATCGGCACGCTCAGCGCATTGAGATATTCCTGACCCTCGGCGGGCGGTTGGGGTAAAACGGCGATCAGCTTAACGTTTCTCGCCGCGGCAGTTTGCGCGAGACGTTGGTAAAAGGGCGCGCTCTCGGCGCAGAAGTGACATCCCTTCTGAAGCACGACCAGCACGGTCTTGCCGTTCTTCGCCCACTCGACTTCAGGCAGAGAGATTTTCGTTCCGACGGCAATCTCCGGCGGCGGTTGAGCGGTTTTGGCAAAGAAGAATCTTTGCACCAGCACGACGCCGAGCATAATCGCGACGACGATAATCGCCACGTTGGCTAGTAGCTCAATTCTTTTGTAGAGAGTACTCATTATCCTCTTTATCCTGTGAACTACAGAAGCTAGGTGCTGAACCGAAAGCACGACTGAAACCGGCCCGGATGGCGTGCACTTCAGGACAACTATCCAGTGGTTTCGAGACTTACTATGCTTGAGATAAAAGAGCGACGATGAGTGATCCGTCGCTCTCTTCGAGTGGGTGCAGGAACTATACTCCGAACGGTTCCAAAGCTGAAAAGTGTTACTCGAATGTCACTGAGCGGTAACCGTTGGTGACGAAGCCGGGCAGTCCATAGGGCCGGTGGCCTCTTGCGCTCCCTGACAGCATTGAGCATAGGCCGCCAATACATCCCCGAGCGACGATCCCGAACACGAAGCCTCGCATGTAGCCCCACCCTTACCGCCAGCACCGCAAGTCATGGCACAGGAACAGTAGGCGTCGGCATTGACCGACTGTGTGGCGGTAACTCCGAGTAGGCACAGCAGCATGACCAAAACTAAGAGACGTTTCTTTAACATGGGTCTTCTCCTTGATAGTGGTGGACGTGAGGCTGACGAGTCTTGAGGGTTTCGTCAACAGGAAAGTGCGCTAGTAAAGCAAGGTGAGAATATTCTGATAGAGAGTTAGGTGTCAACGCTACCTATGATCTTTCAGCCAGAGGACGTTAAGAATTTACGGACAGGGTTTGGCGCGGCTTAGTACAGGAGGGGTAAGCAATCGCCCTTACCCCTCGACTGATGTGGCCTGCTCGCTGGTCAGTGATTATCTAACGCTCGAAGGTGTCGGCATCTCCGGCACCATCAAGGCGGCTCGCGCTTTCGCCCATGACGCTGGCTGTGCGGTTGGCGCGGGCGCGATCTCCATGCGCGCCCGCCGTGGCTGATAGTTTCGCCTCAAGTTGCTTCGTGGAAGGATGATTATCAGAAACACGCGGCCCGCCCGTGAAACCTAAACTTTTTCACTTAAAACGTTTTGAGTTGTTGCGTGCTGTCCCGCTCTTTCCATAGCTTTTCGTACTGCTCGCGCCGGCGTTTGAGCATGACGTGAATCGTTTCCTCGGCGAGTGGCACGGCCAATGTTTCGTCAATTTCGGGGACAAAGTAAGCGAAGGAGTGTATGCGCTTCCGCTCGGTTCGCAGGAGCGTGTGCAAGATGCCCAACTCAACGAGCCGCAGGTCGGTTTGATTAAACTGCTCGCCCGCGCGGTCATCGCCAGCCTTCCACTTGCTATCGGGGTTGTACTGGAGGTACAGATTGATGATGGAAGGGCTGGTCTTATACACCATCATCAATCTACTTCTATCATCAAGGGACGGCTGGCCGTCCACACCTGCCTTTTTGTGGACGGCCACATGCTCCATATAGTGGACGGCAGATAGCTCGGCAAAGTCCTGCTGATCCATCCCCTGCTCTAATAGAAATCTCTTAATTCGCTTAAATATTTCGGGGTCTATGCGGTTATCGTATCGAGCTTTATTTCCTCTATGACGATCTGATTTTGTGGCCGTCCACTTTTCTTCAGCGTGGCCGTCCACTTTTCCCGATGCGGACGGTTCGCCGTCCACCTTACCTGTAAAAGAAGAGGACTGGCCGTCCACTTTTAGGGCTTGGCCGTCCACCTTTTTGCTATGTGGCCGTCCACTTTTTTGCCACGTGGACGGCTGAGTGTCCGGTAAGTGGCCGTCCACTTGTGCTGATGGTGGACGGCCACTTACGCTAAAGGTTGTCGGAAGGGGTTCAGACTCCAAGCTAGGATTAAGCGTTTGTTGTTGTCGCTCGTGTTCTTCGCGTTCACGGCGCGCGATGGCCTCGGCAAAAGGATCTAGCTTTAATAGATTTCTGCTCATGCGGCTTCGACCTCATCGGCCATGATCTGCATCTCGCGGTCGATAACGCTCTGGGCCATTTGCACTGACACCTGCTTTTCTTCAACAAATTGCGCCAGCTCATAGGCGTCATTGCAAATGCGAAGGATGTCACGAGGAACGCCACCCGCAGCGTCATAGATTAACTGGATGACTTCGTCGGAGAAGGGAACTGCTATTTCCATCATTTCACATCGGTGGGCGAGCATGGCCTTCGCTTCTGACAGTGAAAGCGGGTCGAGCAGGGAATACATGATAATGCGCGACTTGAGCGCCTGATTTGCTTTCAGTTTAAGTCGATTACGCAACTCAAGCTGCCCGGCCATGACTATCTGCAAAAGTTTTGCGTTGTTGGTTTCGTAGTTGAGAAATGAGCGTACGATCTCCAACATCATCGAATCAAGCCCTTGCGCCTCATCGAGCAAAAGAACGACGTTTTTACCCGCAGCCCCCTCGGCAAAGATGAAATCCTTAAAGGAGTTCTTTTGGTCAAGAAGGGAACGCCGGGGCCCGACCTGAAAGGCTTGGCAGATAGCTTTCACGAAAGCATAAGGCGTCGAAACCTCAGGTTCCGTGACGAAAGCGACGGTGACACCGCTCTCCGATTCGTAAGCGCCCGCGAGATAACGCAGCACGCTTGATTTGCCCATACCGGCATCGCCAAGGATACAGCTCAATCCCTGCCGGTTGTCGATGGTGCGGCGCACCTTGTGCAGTGCTGCTTTCAGGCTTGGCGTTAAATGCAAGCTGGCGGGATTTGGCGAGATAGAAAAGGGTGTACCAATCATGAGGTGGGTTTGTATCACACCCTTTTGTTACTTAGCAATAGTTAATTCCGACCTATGAAGGGTTGAATTAAACCTAATTCCATACTTCAAGCCTGCTTACTAGTCTCTCGTAATGATGTCTTAAGGCCAACTCAAAACATTTTGAGTCAAATAACGAAGGGCGGGAAAGTGATAATATTAGAGCATGGCGAAAAGAAAGATAGCCACACCGGTTTCGATCACGGACGAGCAGCGCCACCGTTTGCGGCGGCTCTGTTGTAGATGCTTCGCATACACTTCGACCATCTTTGGGGACATGTGGGGTTTAACTCCGCAATACCGCTTGAATAAGGCGGGCCGTAACTTCTTTAATTGTTCGTAGCTCACCAAGTGCTTTCCTTGTGAACTACTTGTCGCATCATCTAACCGACTTTTGCAAGAGGTCTACTATTAACATACACCGCTTCTTATGCTAGTATCTGCGCTGCGCCGATTCTTTCACTCGTAGACTTTTGCTTGTCCTTACGAACTCCTACAGCCGCATCACTTGACTCAGCCGCCCGGCAATCTTCGACGGCGCGCCCCGTTCACCACTCACGCCGCGCGGCCTTCGTGGAGATTGAAGCATGCCCGACGCACCGCAGAAGAGGCTGAAGAAGATCCCGAGCGGCGATGCCGAGGAAGTCCTGCCATGGTACAAAAGGTCGACCGTCATCGTCGCCCTCATCGGCGCGCTGGTTGGGCTGACGGGAACTTTCGTCAAGATAGTTCTCCCTAAAATCTCCGGCGACCCGTCCCATACCGTCGCGTTCAGGGGGCGCGTGTCAGATAGCCGCAGGGGGCGCTCGATTGCCCGCGCGAAAGTAGCTCTTGAAGGCAAAGGTCTGCCGCCGCTCATCTACACAGACTCGGAAGGCGTCTTTACTTTCGACCTGCCCGATGAAGCGAGGGAGATCAAGGTGCGAGTCGAGGCGAGCGGGTACGACGTATACGAACGTCGCGTGGATGTGTCCGCGAAGAAAGAGTTGGAGGACATCCTTCTGACGCCGCAGGCAGAGGCCGAAAGGAGCGTCGGGCTGTCGGGCTCGGTCGTCGATCAGAAAGAGGTGCCGCTTCAAGGGGCGAAGGTCACGCTCGACGACGTGCGTGGCATGACCCCGGTTGAGACTTCGAGCGACGGTGTATTCAACATGGAGAACCTGCCCCTGAAGCTCGGCGACAGGGTACGCCTGCGCGTCGTTTTAGAGGGCTACACGCCCAACCCTTACCTCAAGGACGTAGTCCTCGGCGACTACCCGCCCACGGCACATCTCACAAAGAAGCGATGATAAATAGAACACGCCTCTCCCTCTCCGTCTTATTCGTCATCGGCCTCGCGGGGACCGCGTTCGGACAACACTCCAAGCTTTCGGGATACGTCTACGACGGGAACAACGTCCCGCGTCCGAGCGTCACCATCGTGATAGTCGGGGCCGGGACGGCCGTGACCGATGGCGACGGACACTTCTCGGCCATCCTGCCCGACGCGCAATTCAAGCCCGGACAACCTGTGACGATTCGCGTCAACAGATGGAGGGTGTTCGATCCGATATTCGGCCAGTGCCAGACGCAGGAGATTTCTTTCAAGGAGATAAAGTTCAGAGTCACCATCGTCCCCCCCCGTTCCGTCGCCGCCCACTTAAATCGAGAGAGGCTCGGCGCAATCGTAGAGGCGTACGAGAAGAGCGTCAATAACCTGACCGGGAAGCTCGCCAACATCCAGAAAGTCCTGACGCAAAAAAGCGGTGAGGCGGTCGCCCTCAAGGACGAGATGGGCGACCTCAAGCAGGAGAGAGAGAAGTATGGCTTCTTAAAAAAGTATTCGGAGGAGTATGAAATACCCATAGACGAAATAAAGACGGCTCTGGACGATTGGGCGCATAGCAAGCAGGCCGTCAACGAACAGGAGCAGGCGCGCCAAGCATACTGGAACGGCGACTTGGCCCAAGTCCTTAAACTCACGGATAACATCGAGGAGGACGCCAGGTTTGCCAGACAGGAGCGCGAAAAAGGACTCAAGACCAACGGCAGTAGAATAGAGAAGTTCAGGCTCCGCGGAAACATCTTCATGAACGGCAAGAGATACATGGAGGCGCTGGCGGTATTCAGGCAGCTCGAACAACTCTTCGAGGAGAAGATTTTTTCGAGGGAGGACTTTTCGCAAGACTGGACTTACGTAAACTTTGCTATCAGCGTCACGGCGATACAGGCGCAGTTAACCGCGAGCGATGAAGTCAGAAGGCAGAACAATTTCATCAACGAATCGTCAAACGCCTTGCGCAGAGTCGAAGCCCTCAACTCCATCGAACGCGCATCGGTGGCTTGGGCGGTAGCGAAGCTCATGTCGGTGATGGTTCCGGCCGTCAAGGATTTCACGGCAGCGGGGAACGAAAAGCTTACGCACTCGGACGAGATAATCGCCGCGTGCAATGAAATACTGGCGATGAGCAAGGAGGGAGAAAAGCTCTTCACACCTGAGAAGACGCCGGAGATATGGATAATGTCAGAGATGTTCCTGGGTCTGGCTCTGTGGGAAAAGGGCAGTCAGGCTGAAGGGACGGACGCCGTCACGATTATGAACAACGCGATTGCCGCCTTCAAGACGATCCTAAATGAGAAGCGCGTCGGAGTAAGAGTCTACCTTCGGGAGAAGTCGCCGGAGATGTGGGTGACAGCGAATAACGCAACGGCCTACATCTTATCCGACTTGAGCAGCCGGACTGAAGGGGCGGAGGGCATTGCCCACATTAAGAATGAGATCACCACCTTAGAGGCGACTCTGTCGGAAAGCGAGGCTGGAGTTAAGCTATGCACGTCGGTGAGGCTGCCGCACGAATGGGAGGCAACGAAGGACGCCCTAGCCATGGCTTATATCGACTTGGGCCGTCGTACGGAAGGGCCGGAGAGCGTCACACAATTGAAGAACGCGGTCGCCGTCTACAAGTCGATACTGGAGGCGAACACTGGCGGGGTGAAAGTCTACACGCCTGAGAAGTACCCGAAGGAGTGGAGGAATGCGCATAGGTCGTTGGGCTACGCCTTAATGGAGTTGAGTCAAAGGGCTGAAGGGGCTGACGGCCTCAGGTATTTGAACGACGGCATCGCGGAGAGCAGAGTGGTTCTCGAAGCAAACGACGCCGGGAAGATAATCTTCACGCCCGAAAAGTTTCCGCGCGAATGGGTGCAGGTGCAGCTCCTTCTGGGAGCCTCCTTGTACGAGTCGGGCCGACGGATGGAAGGGCCGGAGGGCGTCAAGCGTCTGAAAGATGCCGTCGATTCCTATAAGGCAATTCTGGCAGCGGGCGGTGCCGCAGGAAGAATCTACACGCCCGAGAAGTTCCCACAGGACTGGGTGCTGGCGCAGCTCACGCTGGCGAAAGTCTTAGCTGAATATGGTAGCAGAGTGAGGGAGCCGGAAAGCCTCACCAGCCTCAACGATAGCATCGCGGCGGCCCGGGCGATTATGGAGGCAAGCAGCACCGGGGTGAAGGTCTACACGCCCGAGAAGTATCCGAAAGAGTGGCTCATGGCCCAGAACTTGTTGAGCCTCAGCCTGATTAGTCTGAGCGCCCGGACGCAAGAGCCTGAAAGCCGCGTGCATTTAAGTAACGCGATTGCGGCGGGCAATGAAGCTTTGAACGCGAGCAAGTCGGGCGTGAGTATATACACACCCGAGAAGTTTCCCGGGGAGTGGGCCGGGATACAGAACGCCATCGCCAATGCTTCACTTGAGATGGGCCGACGGACGCAGGGGCCAGAAGGTATCAGATACTTGAACGATGCGATTACCGCGTGCAGGAAAGTTCTGAAGGCGAACAAGGACGGCGCGGAGTTGATTACTCCTGAAAGGTTCGCGGAAACGTGGGGGGCGACGCAGAGCATTCTGGCGGGATCCCTCATGGCCATGAGCCATCGCACGGAATGGCCGGAGAGTCTTACGCATCTTAAAGAGGCTGTCGCCGCGTACCGGGCGATTCCCGAGGCGACCGTCAAGGGGGTAGAGGTTTACAACCCGACGAGGTTTCCGCAAGCGTGGGGGACGAATCAGAACGCATTGGCCGGAGCCCTAGTCGAGCTTAGCCGCTGGACGCAAGGGGATGAGAGTTTGACGCACCTGAAAAACGCGGTCGCCAATTACGATGCCGTGCTGAATGCGTTCCCTCCCGAGAGAAATCCGATGGGTTGGGCGCAGACGCAGTATTGGCAGGGCTCGGCCTTAATCGAGTTGAGCCGCCGAGCGGAACAGGGCGAAGCGCTCTCGCACATTAATAAGGCCGTTGCGGGTTACAGGGCGATTCTCACTTTGAGGATTGCGGGCGCGCTGTTTTGCACGCCCGAGATATCTCCGAGCGAGTGGGCGATGGCGCAGAATGCGCTGGCCGGAGCTTTGAGCGAGATGAGTCGCCGGACGGAAGTCCCGGAGAGCGCCAAACCTCTGAACGAAGCCGTCGAGGCGAGCAAGGCTGTGTTAACGGTAAGCGTCGCCGGAGTCAAAGTCTACACGCCCGAGAGATTCCCATCGGAGTGGGCGGGGGCGCAGCTTAACCTTGCCACGTCGCTGCTTGATTCGGCACGCCAAGCGACTGGGGTAGACCGCCTCACTAACTTGAAAGATGCGATGGCGGCAGCCGACGAGGTTCTGTCGGCGAGTAGCGGCGGGGTGAAAATCTACCCCCCTGAAAGTGCCTCGCAGGAATGGGTTTCGGCGCAGTTAGTTCTGGCTAGCGGCTATTACTTACTCAACAAATGGACGGAAGCGCGCGACACTTACACAGGCGTCCTGCGACTCTTCCCGGATGCGCAGGATGCCTATCAGGGTCTAAGCTCGCTTTACCACGAGGAGACGTTCGAGTTCGATAAGGCATTCGCCTTACAAGAGCAATGGCTGGCGCGGCATAAGGACGACCTGAACACGCAGGTGGAGTTCGCCGAATCGAACTTCACCACCAGCCGATTCTCTCAGTGTAACCAGCGCATCGACTCCCTCTTAGCCATTCGGGACGTGCCGGTCAATACCAAGGCGGCGTTGCGCGCTATCGAGATCGCAAGCCTGTTCGCCCTCGACCGCGAAGAACAGGTGTCGGGTAAACTCAACGCGTTAATTGACGAGGTAAAGCAACAGCCCGCGGCGTTCAAAGTTAAGGGCTCTTGGAGGTTTGACGGCACGAAGTATTTCATCACACACCACGAGAAGTTGAAGTCTTATCGCGCATGGCTGAACCGTTTGTTTGACGCCTTCGAGAGCACAGACCGCGACTCGTTTCTGAAAGCGTTGCGTGAGGCACAGGCGAGATTCATAAGGGGCGAACTCACGCGCGCCCGAACAATGATTAAGCCCTCGCTTCATAATTCAAAATCGCACGTTGGTCTCGAAGGATTGACGACAATGAACGCCGATGGCGGAATGTCGAGCGCGCGTGGCTGAGGATCTTCAGGAGGTTCACAACTTGTTCAGACCCATTTGGCGCAGGCCCGTCTAAGCAATAAACATTCTGGTCTCCTTCGCCGTTACGGCGCAGCTGCAGGGGAGCGTTTGTCGCCATTAATTTCCTAATTGACTTGATTTTTATGATGCGGAGGGAAGTCTTATCTACGCAGTTGTACCAACGGAATGGTTATGGTTCCTAAGCGGAACCTTTATGCTTCCCGCAGGGCAATCTTAAGGTACAAATAGACAGCCACCACTGGTTCTGCGGAAATCTTATGGCTCTCTTGCACATTTGATGATGCTATGCTGAAAGCTTCTACGTCAGAGCAGTTTACAGACTTCGGTCAGGTTGAGATGAAATTCCGGCAAGATGTTGACCGTTTGAAGCTTACCGCATTTACCATCATCAAATGTGCGGATCAACCATCTTATGTTTCCAGCGGCGGGTAAGTTATGGGAATAATCACACGGAGCGCGGATAGCATTGCTTTCATTCGCAAGACTTGAATGCCTGATACGTTGAATGCGCGCCCACGCCGGAGATGTCCGCGTCGCTCTCTTTGCGGGTGGGTGGCACGCATTATCCTTCCGCCCTCTCTTGAGACGAATCTTGATGCTCTGAAGGAGTATCCTCCCGCTCAGTGGCGACGACTGTTTTCGTCGTCACCTCGCGCGTCGGCATCTCACACTCGTGGACTTCCGGGTATTGCGGATACCCTTTGAGTCCCATCAATTCAACCACCACCTCCGTTTTCACTTCATCCTCCCTGACCATCTC
This sequence comes from uncultured Pyrinomonadaceae bacterium, assembly GCA_964246705.1. Lineage (GTDB taxonomy): Bacteria > Acidobacteriota > Blastocatellia > Pyrinomonadales > Pyrinomonadaceae > DASZCR01. The sequence goes on along the minus strand of CAXTRQ010000172.1, from coordinate 1,070 downwards.
CTCGCTCTCAACCACTTCAATGACCGTCTCCGAGTTGAGCGCAGCGAGTTGCTCCGGCGTCGGTTCAGGCTTGTCGAACTCGACGATCATGTGGCCGTTCTCGTCGGTCGTCCCCGATGCGCGGATGAAGGGGTCATTTCGCTCGCCGCATACCATGAATCCCACCACATCATGACAGGCTGCGTCCTGCGCGATAATGGTCACTCGCGCGCCTGCGATCCGCTCGACGCGCACCGGCGTCCAACCTTCCTCGTTCCACGCGAACCCCTGCACGTTCTGCGTCAGCGCCTCGAACTGTCCACGTGTCATCTTGAAATAATCGTCCAGATTGATTTCAGCCCGCCCGTCTGTGAGTCGCACGCGCCCTCGATGCAGCAGGTCGTAGATCGGCCCTTCGATAAACCCGTAGCGCAGATTACGATTCGCCGGGTCGAGCAATGAATCAATGAGGAACGTGCCAGAGGCTTTCGACAGCGAGCCGGTCACCTGCCAGTTCCCGTAGAGCACGCTGGTATTGGCCGGGTCAGGCGTAATGACGAGCCTCGTCGCGCTCCCGGTCGCGTCTCGAATGCCGAAATTATCGACATTGTTGAAGGCGGTGACGCCGCACCCGATGTTCCACTGCCTGCCGTTCGCGCCGTTATTGTGATCGAATTGCAGAATCGCGTTCGACGACGTGCCCGCGCCGGTCGTGGTGTTCTGTGAGAGTCTGGCGACATAAGTTTGCGGGCTTGCGCCGGAGAAGAGCGTGATGGTGAGCGTGCCGGACATCGTGTCGTTGCCCGTCGCATTGACGAAGCGCGTATCGAGATTGGTGAGCGTCTGCCCGCCCACCCGCTCGGCATTGAGATTGTCGACTTGCGTGGTGCTTGAGACGACGAGCGGCGAGGTGCCGGTCGCAATGTTGGAGGTGAGGCGACGGAAACTGGCGTCGCCGCTCGCATCCCTCTTCACAAGCGTGCTGGCTGTGGCCGCATCCGTCGCCCCGTTGACCAAGTTGAAATGAGCCGCGCTTTGCATCCCCATCGCCGCGCCTGAGGCGGCCACACCCGCCAGCGTCCAGACGTTCA
>CAXTRQ010000171.1:0-12949 GCA_964246705.1 uncultured Pyrinomonadaceae bacterium | reverse complement strand
GAGGCGGTCATCCAGAACTGGTGGCGGCAGGGCATGGCCGGCGCGGCGAAGGCGGAGCCGAAGAGTGCTGACGACGAGCCGCGCCCGACGTGGGAGAGCCGCCATGAAACCTCCACAACCAGCAGAGACGCAGGAAGCAGCAGCAGCGCGCCGCCCACCGACGCCATACCTGATCCTGCTTCCTCTTTCGCCGACATGAGAATGGATGACCAGATGATTGAAGCCACACCCGCCGAAAACTTCGGCGACTCACAGGAAGAGAAAACTTCAGACAGCCTCACACGCCAGCCCGCACTCGCAGAGAACGCTTCCATCCATATAGATGTCGCGGACGAAGCGAGCGCCACCCGGGGCCAAGGACAATGGACGGGCGCGCACGAAGAGTCGCCCGCTTATTCGCCCGCGCAGCAAGATATCGGTGAAGAGACGCTCATCGCGCAACCCTCAGACATCCATGAACCTGCCGTCGCACAGTCCGGCGCGCAGGCGATTTTCTCGACGCAGATGGCGAGCGCCGCCGCCGCAGACGATGCGCTGCTCGACCTTGGCGACATCGAACCGCCGCCTTCAGCCACCGAAGCCGACGACTTTATCCTCGACCTCAGCGACGAGACGCCCGCGCACGTCACGGCGTCTCCCTCGCAGGCGAACGTGTCTCCGTCCGCCGGACGCTGGGACGCCCACACCGCTGCGTCCTTTGCGACGGAGACGGATGCCGCCGGAGCTTTCGCCGAAGCCGCACACGGCGAAGCGATTCATCACGCACCGCAGGCTCTCTCGCCCACGTTGGTGGAAACTGAGGAAGGGCGCGACAGCACGGCAAAGACCGTCGAATTTGAATATCATGGTCAGGTCTCGGAAGTCGGCGAGATGCTGGACGTGACGAGCGACCGGAACGAGGCGGTAGAGACGAGCGCGCCGCACGAGTTTATCGAGCCGACAGTCGTTTCGGCGCAAGAGGAACCTGTGCCAGTCGGAATGGAAGGCTCGCGCATCAATCGCGGCGCGGAAGGCGACGTGGCACGCCCGCCCGTCGCTGAAAGCGGCGTCGAGAGCGATGATGTTAAAGCAGGTCGCTCCGTCGAAGGACAGATTAGCCTCAGCCAACTCTCGCCCGAAGTGATTGATGCCATCGCACGCCGCGCCGTCGAACATCTTTCCGAAAGAGTCGTGCAGGAGATTGCATGGGAAGTCGTCCCGCAACTGGCTGAACTGCTGATTAAACGCCGCCTCGACGAAGAATCTGACAGGCAGTAGCGACAAGCAATCATCCGGCAAGCGTTAAGCGGAAGAGTGGTCAAAGGGGAAGAGGGTGAAAAGGGAATTTGATGCTCCCTTTTCCCTCTTCCCCTTTCCCCTTTGACGCCTTTCTCCCTTTTGGCTTTCTGCCTGCGGTTTGAGCGCGCCGCACGGTCTGTTAGTATGTTTGTCATCTATGGAGATTCCTAAAACTTACGACCCGAAACAGGCCGAAGAACGCCATTATGCGCGCTGGGAAGCGCAGGGCTGCTTTGCGCCCGAAGCGAATCGAGACGCGCAAGCTCCCGTCTATTCCATCGTTATCCCGCCGCCGAACGTGACGGGGTCGCTACACATGGGACACGCGCTTCAACATACCTTGATGGACGTGCTGACGCGTTATAAACGGATGAGCGGCTATCGCACACTATGGCTGGTCGGCACAGACCACGCGGGGATTTCGACGCAGATCGTCGTTGAGCGCGAGTTGAAGAAGGAAGGCTTGTCGCGTCACGATCTGGGGCGCGAGAAATTCATCGAGCGCGTGTGGCAATGGAAACGCCAGTCGGGCGGGCGCATCACGGAACAACTGCGGCGTGAGGGCGCGAGCGTGGATTGGTCGCGCGAACGCTTCACGATGGACGAGGGTTTGTCACGCGCCGTCCGCGAGTTCTTCGTCACCTGCTACGAAGAGGGCTTAATCTATCGCGGCGAGCGGCTCATCAACTGGTGTCCGAAAGACCAGACCGCACTCTCGGATTTAGAGGTCGACAAAGAGGCTCACAAAGGTAAGCTCTACTTCTTGCAGTACCCTGTGCGGGGCAACGAGCGGCGCATCACCGTCGCCACGACGCGGCCTGAGACGATGCTCGGTGATACGGCGGTGGCCGTTAACCCTAAAGACGAAAGATACCGCGACCTCATCGGCTCAACTATCCTGCTGCCTCTGACGAACCGTGAAATTCCACTGATTGCGGATTCGTATGTTGACCCGTCGTTCGGGACGGGCGCGGTCAAGATTACACCCGCGCACGACCAGAACGATTACGAGATGGGTGAGCGGCACAATCTTCCGCAGGTCATCGTGATTGATAAACACGCGCGCATGACGGCGGAGGCGGGCGCAGAGTTTGCCGAACTCGACCGCTACGAAGCGCGCGAGCGTGTCGTCGAGCGTTTTGAAGAACTCGGACTGCTTGAGAAGGTCATAGATTACGAGTTCGCTATCTCTCGCTGCGAACGTTGCCGGACAGTGATTGAGCCGCTCGTCTCGATGCAGTGGTGGTGCAAGCAGAGAGAGATGGCGCAGCACGGACTCGAATCCATCCGTGAGCGACACGAACCGCACTTCTTCCCCGAAGTTCCCTGGGAGAAGGTCTACACGGACTGGCTTGAGAATTTGCACGACTGGACGCTCTCGCGCCAACTCTGGTGGGGGCATCGTATCCCCGCGTGGTACGACGAAGAGGGCAGAGTCTTCGTCGCGCGCACGGAGGAAGAGGCGCGCCGCGCGGCGGGCACGGATAAGCTGACGCAAGACCCCGACGTTTTGGACACTTGGTTCTCATCCGCCCTGTGGCCGATTTCGACGCTCGGCTGGCCTGACAAAACAGCCGACCTCGAAACCTTCTACCCGACCGACGCGCTCATCACGGCGCGCGAGATTATCTTCCTGTGGGTTTCGCGCATGGTGATGACAGGCACGAAGTTTACAGGGCGTCTGCCGTTCCGCGATGTCGTTATCACCGGCCTTGTGCTCGACAAGCACGGCAAGAAGATGTCGAAGAGTAAGGCGAGCGAAGCCGTTGACCCGATGGATGTCTTCGCCAAGTACGGCGTTGACGCGACGCGCATGACGCTGGCCTCTGCGAGCGCCGGGACGGACTTTCGCTGGCGCGATGAGCAGGTCGAATCATATCGTAACTTCGCCAACAAAATCTGGAACGCCGCGCGCTTCTGTCTGTTGAACTCGGAAGGCGCGGAGACTGGGCGCGGCTTTGAAGGCGCGCGCGAAAGTTGGGCGCTGCACGACCGCTGGATTGTTTCGCGGCTCAACAAGACGGCGCGCACGGTCGAACGCGCGCTCACCTCCTACCAGTTTCACGAAGCCGTCTATGCGCTCTACCATTTCTTCTGGGACGATTTCTGTGACTGGTACATCGAGCTTTCAAAAACCGACGTGACCGCCGCCGAAAGTTCGCCTGCGCGCACGGCGGCACGCAGCCGCGTCCTGACCGTCCTCGAACAGGCGCTCAGGCTGCTGCATCCCTTCATGCCGTTCATCACGGAAGAACTTTGGCAGAGTCTTCCGGGCACGGGCGCGCAATCGCTCCATCCTGCTTATCAAGGCGCGGAGGCGACCATCATGCTCGCCGCTTACCCGCAGGGCGCGGACGCGCTCGTTGACGAGCAGGCCGAAGACGAGATGCGAGCCGTCATCGAACTCGTCTCGCGCGTGCGCAATATCCGCTCCGAGATGAACATCAAGCCGGGCGAGGAAATTCAGCTTTTAATCAGTGCGGGCGACAATAATCTCGGACAGGTTTTCGATGCGAGCGCGGCGCAGATTAAAAGGCTGACGCGCGCCGGAACTGTTTCATTCAAAAATTCAATGTCCGACGTGCCGCGCCATGCTGTGCGCGTCGCGCTCGCGGGCGGCGCAGAGGTGGCGTTGCCGCTCGAAGGCTTGATTGACTTCGCGCAGGAGCGAGCGCGCATCGAGCGTGAGCAGGAGAAGTTGCAGAAAGAGTCGCAAAGGTTGGAAGGGCAACTCGGAAATCCGCAATTCACGGAGCGCGCGCCCGCAGAGAAAGTTGATGAGCTACGGCAACGGGTTGTGGACATCGCGCAACGAATGAAGGCTTTGGAGCAGACTTTGGAGGCGCTCGCTTAAATGAACTGGATGGACGAAGGCGCACTGTTTTCGCAAATCGGCGCGTTTCTCAATGAAGATTTGGGACGCGGAGACATCACGACGCAATCTGTCGTCATGCGCCAGCAACGCGCGCGCGGTCGCTTCCTCGCCAAAGAACCGATGATCGTCGCCGGACTCGAAGCGGCGGAGGCGGTCTTCTCGACTCTGGATTCGCAGCAGCAACTCGAAGCCTTCGTCTCGGACGGCGAAGAGGTCGAGGCCGGAAAGGTGATTGCTCGCACCGCAGGCTTCGCGGACGTGCTGCTGGCAGGTGAGCGCGTCGCCCTGAACCTGATGCAGAGACTTTCAGGAATCGCCACGATGACCAAGAAATTCGTCGGCGCAATCGAGGGGACGCAGGCGCAGATTGTTGATACGCGCAAGACGACGCCGGGCTTACGAATGCTTGAGAAGTATGCTGTTCAGGCGGGCGGCGGGCGCAATCATCGGTTCGGACTCGACGACGGCGTGTTGATTAAAGATAACCATATAGCGCTCGCGGGCGGAGTCGGCGCGGCGGTCGAAAGGGCGCGACGCGCGGTCGGTCACCTGCACAAAATCGAGATTGAAGTCTCGAACGAAAAAGATTTGCGCGATGCGATTGAGAGCGGTGCGGACATCCTTCTGCTCGACAACCAGACGCCGGGGCAGACGACGCATCTCGTCGCGACGGCGCGCGAACTCGCGCCGAACATCGTGCTCGAATCTTCCGGCGGCATCACGCTTGAGAACGTGCGCGCCTACGCGGAAGCGGGCGTGGATTTAATCAGCATCGGCGCGCTCACGCACTCGGCGCGCGCCATGGACATCAGCTTCAAAATTCAGCCGGGATAAGATCGGGACGATTGGAACCGGGAGGCAGAGGCTGCGTGTAAACTGAAAGTAGTCGGTAATCAGCAAAAACGCGCGGGCTGATCTGAAATTTCAAATTTCAGATTTTAAGAATTTCAAACTGCGTGGCGACGGCATCTAGCATCGAAACAACATAATTGTTCTTCAACTGAAAACTGACTACGGAGAACTGATTATTTCTCAGGAGGTTTGTGATGAAAAACGGAACTGGCCGGATAGCTTCAATGTTGATTCTGTTGTTGGCAACGGCGTTTGTCTGCTTGCCTGCGGCGCAATCGCAGCGGCGCAGGCTTCCTTCGCGCCGCACCACAACCCCCGTCCGTCCAGCGCCCGTCCCCGTGCCGACGCCGCTTCCGGCAACCACGCAGCCTTCGTCCGACCCGACGCTCGTCAGTTCCGCCGAAGATAATGCGGCGCAGGACGACGCGCAGCGGCAGACGACGCGCCGCACCACGACGGCGCGCACGCGCCGCACTCCCGTCGCGGAAGCCGAGCCGGAGCAAGAGCAACTGCGGCGCACCGTCAACCAACTGAACGAGAAGGTGACGAAGCTTTCTGATGACCTGACGGCGATTAAGGGCGAGCAGCGGACGCTCGTTGACCTTGAGCGACTGGGGCGCGCAGAGCAGCGTGCCGAAGGATTGCGCGCGCAGTTGCGCGACGTGACCGATAAAGAGTTCGCCCTCAAGGAGCGCGCCGCGCAGATTGAGGAAGAGATCGCGCCGGATGCCATCGAACGTCGCGCCGCGCTCATCGGCAGTCTTCGCCCCGCCGACGTGCGCGATCAGATTCGCCGCAGTCTGGAGAGGGAGAAAACGCGCGTGCAGACGCAGCTTGAGATGCTCTCCAATAGCCGCGCGCGTCTCGAATCCGCTATCGCGACCGCCGATCTGGAAGTCGAAAAAATCAAGCAACGCATCGAGGCCACCGACCGCGAACAGACGGACGCGGGAGCAAACGCCGCCGGTCGAAATGCGCCCGCAGCTTCGACGAATCAGACCAATCCGCCGCCGACCGAACCGGCACAGACCGAGCCGCCAAATTACAGATAGCGAACAACGCTTCTGCGGGCGATGTGCCGAATCGTTTCGTCTCAGGGCAGCATCTTTCTTGAAAATGATGGGTACGATTTCGCAAGCAGAGCTTTACCGTCAGATTGTCGAAGCCAACGGACGCGGCGAGCGTGTTGTCGTCGCCACGGTCGCGCACACGCGCGGCTCGACCCCGCAGCGGCGCGGCGCAAAAATGCTCTTCTTTGAGAACGGCGCGACGGCGGGCACAGTCGGCGGCGGCTGCATCGAGGCCGAAGTCTGGGCGGAAGCCCGCGAGGCTCTCCGCACGGGCGCAGCAGCCCTCCACAAATTCAGCCTGACGGCAGACGAAGCGAGCGAAGAGGGCATGGTCTGCGGCGGCACGATGGAGATTTTTATAGACGTTTGGCACGGCCAGAAAGGTGCGATGCCATGACAAACGAAGAGCGGGAACGCCATGTGGATTTTATCATCGGGCAGCAATATCCGTTTAATGGCGTCGAGCGTTAGGTCAGCGAGGGACGAAACGGGAAATCTTAAAAACTTCAACCTCGCGGTGACAAGAGGAGGTCAAAACTCATGCCCACATCACTCATGGAAAATTACAAGGCGACGCACCGGCATCCTTTGAACAGGCTGTCGCATAAGATCGGCATTCCGATGATCGTCGTGAGCCTCCCCGTGTTCTTTTTCAACTGGCGTTGGGCGCTCGCTTTGTTCGTCACGGGCTGGATTTTTCAATTCGTCGGGCACGCCATCGAGGGCAACCAACCGGCCTTTTTTCGCAATCCACTCTATCTGCTCATCGGCCCGCTGTGGTTCGTGCGGCACGCGCTCGGCGCGTTGGGATTAGGACGCGGCGCGACAGCGGCGGACAAATCTCTCACGAAGCACACGCCCTGAAAGAATGAGCAACGCAGGCGACACGAACCCGCACAGACATCTTGCCGCGGCGATTGCGCGCGTGCTGCGAGAAGGCGCGGTGGCTGTTCTCGCGACGATTGTCGAAGCGCCGCGCCCGTCACAGGAAAGCGCGCAGGAGGATGAAGCGACGACCTCCACTGAAGCGGCTCGCAATTCGACCGGCGCAAAAATCCTTTTTGAAGAATCAGGCGAGAGCGTAGGAAGCTCCGGTGATGCGCTACTCGATGCAGCCCTCTCGGCACAGTCGCGCGCGTTTCTCTCTTCGCGCGCGGAGGCGCAGGTATTTCGCGTCGAGGAATTTGCAGCATCGCTTGACGAATGGCGTGCGGCGCGCGTGCTGTTTGAACGCATCAAGTCTGAGCCGCATATTGTCGTATGCGGTGCGGGGCATGTCGGCGCGGCGCTGGCGCGGCTGGCGCATGCGCTCGGTTATCAGGTGACGTTGATTGACGACCGCGCCAGTTTCGTCGCGCGCGCGCGTTTCCCTGAAGAGGGAATCGAGTTGGTTGCGTCAGAGAACTGGGGCGTATCCGTGCGCGAGGTGATTGGCACGGGGCGCGGCGTCTATGTTGCCGTCGTGACGCGCGGCCATAACGAAGACGAGGAATGCATGCGCGCCGTGCTCGCTACGCGACCGGACTACGCAGGGATGATTGGCAGCCGTCGGCGCACAAATATCGTGCTCGAACGCATGCGCGCGAGCGGTTTTGACGAGGCGGTTTTGCGTGAAGTGCGCGCGCCCGTCGGCTTAGACATCGGGGCTGTCTCGCCGGAAGAGGTCGCGCTGGCGATTCTCGCCGAGATGGTCGCCGAAAGGCGCGGCGGGACGGGCGCACCGCTCTCGGCGTGGCGGCGCAGATAAAAGAGTTAATCGCTCAACTTTTATGCTTTCTGGGCGACTTTGCGTCTCCAGCGTGAGAATAAGTTTCACGCTGGAGACGCAAAGTCGCTCAGAAAGCAGGATGCTAAGAAGAAAGCTGTCAGACTTTCTCTGCTCGACGTGAGACAGGCATAATAGACTTGCAACGCAAATTTGCTCACAGCGACTCATCAGCCAGCGTCAGGTGAAGACGACCTGCTGCGAGCATGATATTCTTTCCACACTGACTAGCGAAGTTTATGGCAATAGCAGAAGTCAAGCCAAATACACCACGCGCAAGCCGCGCGGGCGAAATGTTTCACGCCCTCACGCATCGCAATTTCCGCATCTTCTGGGTGGGCGCGTTTCTCTCGAACGCAGGGACATGGATGCAGTCGGTGGCGCAGGCCATCCTCGTCTACAACCTCACAAAATCGCCTTTCTGGCTCGGCCTCGACACCTTTATGGCGACCGCGCCGGGACTGCTCCTGACACTCTTCGGCGGCGCGCTCGCAGACCTTGTTGACCGCAAACGTCTCCTGATTCTGACGCAAATCGGCGCGGGGTTGTCGGCGCTCACGCTGGCGATGCTGGTCTTGACAGGCGTGCTGCGCGACGAATCACAAGTCTGGATGGTGCTGGTCTTATCATTCTTCACGGGATGTTGCTTTGCGCTCGCGGGGCCTTCGTATCAAGCCATTACGGTTGACCTCGTCGAACACGGAGACCTCGCCAACGCCATCGCGCTCAATTCCACGCAGTTCCAACTCTCGCGCGTCGCAGGCCCTACGCTGGCCGGAGTTGGTTTACAAGCCTTCGGACTCGCCGGATGCTTCTTCGCCAACTCACTATCTTACGTGGCGATTGTCGCGGCGCTCTCGCTCGTTAAATTTAAGCCGAAGCTGAGCAACAACAGCGCCACGCCGGCAGCGGCGGCGAGCGAATCTTGCGTTGCTGCAACAAAAGCCAGCCGTAATATTTGGGGGGATTTGCTCGAAGGTTTTCGCTACGCCGGAGGACGCCCGCGCGTGCGCCTGCTTCTGCTCTGCTCGGCGGTGGTGAGCCTGTTCGGTGCACCGTACCTCGTGCTGTCGCCGGTTTTTGCGAACAAGGTTTTTAATTGGGGCGAGGCCGGAGTCTCCCTGTTGATGGGAACAGCAGGGATGGGAGCCTTCTGCGGGTCGCTGCTGCTCGCGTTCCTCGGCGACTTCAAACGCAAAGGTCTGTTCGTGCTGGGAAGCGGCGCTTCGGCGTCTCTGTGCCTGACCGGCTTCTCGCTGTCGCAGAATCCTGCGATGGCGCTGCCGCTGCTTTTCGGCGTCGGCTTTTCGATGGTCAGCTTCTTCGCCGTCACTAATACGATCTTACAACAGATTGTCACGGACGAGATGCGCGGGCGCGTGATGAGCATGTGGATTCTGACTCTTATCGGCACGATGCCCTTCGGAAGTTTCATCGCCGGAGTCTCCGCCGAACGCTACGGCGCGCCTCGCACGCTGGCCTCGGGCGGTCTCATCATCGCCCTATTCGTCGCCTCCATCGCCACTCTCAGCAAGCGTCTGCGCGCTCTTTAAGTCAGCTTAAAAATAAGCGTCCCTCCCAATCACTCAACTTCGGCGGGCGGTGCAAGAAAGATTGTTTCAGGCCGTTCTACCTTGCGAAGAGCGCGAAAGGCTATATTGCTCACGCGCGTCTGAAAAATTCCGCACCGATTTCGAGGAGACCGAAGAAATGTTAAAGAGAAGAGTTCTGATGTGCGTCGTGTTCAGCTTGTTTGTGCTGGCGTGTGCGGCGGCGGACGCCAGCGCGCAGGGCGTCATCGTGCCGCGCCCGTGCGGTCGCTGCCCGCTGCCTGCGCCGCCCCGACCGATTACTCTCCCGAACGCGCTGCCCGTCAAATCCATCAAGCTGGATACAAAAATCGCAGGGCAGGTGGCGACCACGCATGTCGAGCAAATCTTCCGCAACGACACGGACACCGTGCTTGAAGGGACATACTTTTTCCCCATCCCTGAGACGGCTTCAATTGTCGAGTTCGCGATCTGGGACGGCGAGCGCAGGCTCGTCGGCGAAGTCCGCTCGCGTGAAGAAGCACGCCGCATTTACGACGAGATTGTGCGCCGCAAGCGCGACCCCGGTCTTCTCGAATACGCCGGGCGCGATCTCTTTCAGGCCAGCATCTTCCCCATCCCCGCGCACAGCGACAAAAAACTCGAACTGACTTATACGCAAGTGCTCAAAGCCGAAACCGGGACGGTCTCTTATCGCTACCCGCTCGGCACAAGCCACAACAGCGCGCCGGTCGGCTTGGTCTCCGGACGCGTCGAGATTGAAGGCAAAGAGGCGATTCGCAATATCTATTCGCCGAGCCACGCCGTTGAAGTGTCGCATCACGGCGACCAGCGAGCGCGCGTCTCTTTTGAGTCCAAGGGCGCGCAGGAGCCGCAGGACTTCCAACTCTTCTACACGCTTTCGGATCAGGACTTCGGACTCTCGCTTCTAACCTACCGCGAGCCGGGCAAGCAGGGCTACTTTCTGCTGACTATCTCGCCGAAGGATGAACTGTCGGAGCAGGAGTATTCCGCCAAAGATGTCGTCTTCGTGCTCGACACGTCAGGCTCGATGGCGGAGGAAGGAAAGATGGAGAAGGCGCGCGCCGCGCTGCTCTACGGCGTCAGAAGCCTCCGACCCGAAGACCGTTATAACGTCATCAACTTTGCGGGCGAAGAGCACTTGATGTCTGCGTCGCTGATTCCTGCCGACGGCGGCGGACGCGCCAAGGGCGAAGAGTTCGTGAAAGCTTTAAGGCCGACCGGCGGGACGAACATCAACGGCTCGCTGGTGGCGGCGATGAAGCAGTTCGAGACGAGCGACCGCCCGCGCATGCTCATCTTTTTAACGGACGGGCTGCCGACCGTCGGCGAAACGAATCCGCAGCGGATTGTCGAAAACCTGCGCGCGGCGCGCGTGCCCGGTGTGCGCCTCTTCACGTTCGGCGTCGGCTATGATGTTAATACGGCGCTTCTCGATAAACTCGCGGCGGAGAACGGCGGCGTGGCCGACTACGTCGAGCCGAAGGAAGACCTCGAAGTTAAAGTCTCAAGCTTCTTCAACAAGGTCAACTATCCAGTGCTGACGAGCCTCCAACTCGATCTGGGCGGCGTCGAGACCGATTTGGTCTATCCGCGCGAGTTGCCAGACCTCTTTCGTGGAACGCAGATAACTTTGATTGGTCGCTATCGCAACGGCTTCGACATGCGCGGCGTAACCCTGCGTCTGACAGGCCGGACAGGCCAACGCTCGCGCACCTTCGCTTACGACAATCTCAGTTTCCCTCTGACGCAGAGCGACAACGATTTTCTGCCGCGCCTGTGGGCGACGCGGCGCGTCGGTTGGTTGATGGAGCAGGTCAGATCGAACGGCGAGCAGCAGGAATTGCGCGACGAGATAGTTGATCTGGGCACGCGCTACGGCATCGTCACGCCTTATACTTCTTATCTTGCGCTTGAACCGGAGTCCGCGCCTGTCACGGCGGGCAGCGGCGGCAACTTCGCAACGCGACCATCCGCAGACCTTCCGGTCAACGGGCGTGGGACTGCAAATCCCGCCGCGAGACCGTCGGGAACTCTCCGCGCGGAAAGCGATGCGCGCAGAATTGCCAACGCGCCTCAGCCGAAAGATGCGGCGAAGGCGACGACCGGCGCAGCCGCCGTCAGAGAGAGCAAGCGCGCGCGCGAGCAGCAGGAGACGTTGAGCATTGCTGACGACGAGACCGCTCGCCTCCCATCAACGCGCAAGGTCGCCGGCAAAACTTTCTACCTGCGCGAAGAGGTCTGGTACGACGCGGAGTTCAAGGAAGACGCGCATCTGCCGGAGACCGTGCTCCAGTTTGGCAGCGAAGAATACTTCACCCTTATCCGGCGCGAACCTCAACTCGCCAAATTCTTCGCCCTCGGCGAGCGCGTTGTCGTCGTCTTCAAAGATCGCGTCTATCGCGTCAACGCCCCGACGAAGTAGGAGAAGCTGAAGACAGTAATTTTCAAGCACCACCCCCCCCCCCCCTCCCCCCCCCCCCCCCCCCCCCCCTCCGGTGCTGTAAGACCGACGCCTCGCTCGGGCTAAATAATCCGACACGTGCGAATGCTTTCTCACCTCGGTCTCCGTGCTTTTCTGCCTACGGTCTTCTTGTCTCACGGGTGCGAGTTCGTGTACAAACAGAAGTCTTTGCTTGCGGAAGAACGCGCGAGGGGGGAGGATTGGTTGGATGTTGATGTGTGGAACTCATTTTTAGTCGGAGATTGTTGAGTATATGAAGATGATGTCGGCGCGTCTTGCGTGGCGCAGTCAAAAGATTGAGGTCGTGTTGCTGGTGTTAGCCATCGCGGCAGGTCTCTTCGCAGTTCCCCTCGAAGCGTCGGCGCAGACGGGGTGGGTTGCACAGCAGCGCGGGCAGAAGGGGAAGGATTTGATTGCCGTCTACTTCGTTGATTCAAAGCGCGGCTGGGCGGGCGGCGACGAAGGTTTCATCCTGCACACGGAGGACGGCGGGCGCACATGGTCGCCGCAACAGATTGCGACGACGGAGAATGTCAACGATATCTATTTCCGCAACAGAGAGGACGGCTACCTGCTCGCCGGAAATCGCATCTTCGTGACGGACGATTCAGGCCAGACGTGGCGCGAGGGCGCGCTTTTTCAACCCGCAACTTTCGGCGGCGCAGAGCCGGAACTTTACAGCGTGCGTTTCACCAGCAAGAAAAAAGGCTGGGTCACAGGCTCAATCAGCCGCCGCGAGCGTGTCGTTGACAGCCTCGTGCTCCACACTTCGGACGGCGGCGTGTCTTGGCAGCGCCAGCGCGTGCCGACGAAAGATGAAGTGATTCACCTCGATTTCGCGGGCGACAAGGAGGGCTGGATTGTCGGCGCATCGGGCGTCGTGCTGCGCACACAAGACGGCGGCGAGACGTGGATGACGCAAGCATCGAATACGACGGCGACGCTCTATCACGTTGACTTTCGCAATGACCGGATGGGCTGGGCGGTCGGCTCAGGCGGCACTATCATCAGCACGCTCGACTGCAGCCAGACAAGACTCAACCTCACCACACCGATACGCGAACAGAAGCAACA
>CAXTRQ010000170.1:0-12949 GCA_964246705.1 uncultured Pyrinomonadaceae bacterium | reverse complement strand
CTCTTACTTGCTCATCGGGTATTACTTCGACCGCAAGGAAGCGGGCGACGCGGCGCGTAAGGCGTTTATCACGAACCGCATCGGCGACTTCGGATTCGCGCTCGGCGTCTTCGCCATCATCGCCACGTTCGGCTCGACGCAGTATACAAATGTCGTGGAGCAGGCGCGCGCCTACCCGATTGAGATGCTCGGCCAGTTCGGTATCATGACGTGGATTGCGCTGGGGCTGTTCATCGGCGCGTGCGGAAAGTCGGCGCAGATTCCGCTGTACGTGTGGCTTCCAGATGCGATGGCGGGGCCGACGCCCGTCTCGGCGCTGATTCACGCGGCGACGATGGTCACGGCGGGGCTGTACATGCTGACGCGCACGAACGTCATCTTCCAGCACTCGCAGACGATCATGCTCATCGTCGCCCTCGTCGGAGCTTTTACGGCGCTCTTCGCCGCGACTATCGGCATCACGCAGAACGACATTAAGAAAGTTCTGGCCTATTCAACCGTCTCGCAACTCGGCTTTATGTTTCTCGCGTGCGGCGTGGGCGCGTTCGTCATCGGCATCTTTCACGTGATGACGCACGCCTTCTTCAAAGCCCTGATGTTCCTCGGTGCGGGTTCTGTGATTCACGGCATGCATCACGAGCAGGACATGCGACGGATGGGCGGGTTGAAAAAGTACATGCCGAAGACCTACTGGACTTTCTTCTGCGGGTGGCTCGCCATCTGCGGCATCATCCCGTTCAGCGGTTTCTGGTCGAAGGATGAAATTCTGTGGAACGCCGCTTCGACCGAGTATGTTCACGGCGGTTGGATGCTCTGGCTGATTGCCACCATCGCTGCGACCTGCACGGCCTTTTACATGACGCGGCTGATGGCTCTGACTTTCTGGGGCAAGCCCCGTTTTCTCGAAGTGTCTGCGGGCGGAGAGGCCGACGAAGCCCACGCGCACGCTTACGCCGAGGGCACGAAGCCGCACGACGCGCGTACCGAATCAGCCGGTGACCGACCGCATCACGAACCGGGCGAACACGTCGGCATCGCGCACGATCTGGACGCGGGACACAGCCTCCACGGCGCAGGCCACGACGCGCACGGGCACGGCGCGCACATCCCGCATGAATCTCCGCCTTCGATGTGGATTCCACTGGCGGCGCTCGCCGTGCTCGCTTGTATCGGCGGCTTCGTCGGCATCAGTACGGCTTTCACGGGCGGCGCGCACGTCGGCGGGCGCATGAATATCGTCAACTGGCTCGACCCAGTGATCTGGAATCCGGCGACGGGAGAGTTTGGCAAAGGACACGCGGAAGCGGGCGAGCACGCCGCGCCGCTTCCGACGCGCAGCGAGGCGGGACACAGCAGCGCCGCTTCGCCCTACGGCGACACGGGCTACAATCTCGCGCACACGGTCGAGCGCAGCTTTGGCAGCCACGCCGCCGCCGAATGGTTCTTTATCATCGTTTCGCTCATCTTCGCCGGACTCGGCATGTTTCTCGGCGCGCTGTTCTACGTCTGGCGACCGCATCTCCCGTCGGTGTGGAGCGCGAGGCTCTCGACGCTCTATCGCGCCAGCTTCAACAAATATTGGATTGACGAACTCTACGGCGCGCTCGTCACGCGGCGCACGATGGATTTGTCGAAGATCGTCTATAAGACCGACTCGAAGGGCATTGACGGGGCGGTGAACGGCGCGGCGTGGCTCACGCGCACGCTCTCGCGCCTGACGGGCAACTTCGACCGTTACGTAGTTGATGGACTGGTTAACTACGTCGCCGGATTCATACGCGTCCTGATGTCGCCTCTGCTGCGCGCGGCGCAGACGGGACTGACGGCCAACTACGCGCTCGTGATGGTGCTCGGCCTCGTCATCGCGGTGGCGATATTTTTCGTTAAAGATTTCTTTCGTTAACAGTTGAATCCATGGATGAGCGCGGAAGGATAAGGATGAAGTAAAACAGCTTCTCTCTTATTCATCCATCATTCCGCCTTCATCCTTGCTCTTGGAGGAACAGTGAGAATTCCTTATCTGCTCTCTTTGATTACGTGGCTTCCGGCGCTGGGCGCAATCCTCATTCTCGTGCTGTTCAAGAAAGAGCAGACGGGAGCGGTGAGGCGTTTCGCTACCGCATGGTTCGGGGTTGTGTTTCTCGTCTCGCTGGCGCTGCTGGGCTACGACCGCGCGACGGGGGGCATGCAGTACCTCGAAGACGCGCAGTGGATTCCCATCATCGGCGCGCGTTACCAGATGGGCGCAGACGGCGTGTCGGCGCTGCTCATCATGCTGACAACGCTGCTGGGCGTCATCGCCGCGCTCTCTTCATGGGAGTATATCGAAAAGCGCGAGAAGGAATATTACGTGCTGTTACTGCTGTTGCAGGCGGCGGTCGTCGGCGTCTTTTCGGCGATGGACATGTTTCTGTTCTATCTCTTCTTTGAAGTCTCGCTCGTGCCGATGTATTTCCTCATCGGCATTTGGGGGGGCGAGCGGCGGCTGTATGCGGCGATCAAGTTTTTTCTCTACACGCTGGTCGGCTCGGTCGTGCTGCTCTTAGGCGTCATCAAGATGTATTTTCTGACGCAGGACGCGGGGCTGGTCGGCGCGATCACGACGGCGACGAAAGCGACGATTGCGGGCAACCAGAATGCGCTGGCGATGCTCAACGACAGCCTGACCATCGCGCAGGCGAACGGCACGGGCACGTTCAATATCATGTCTATGCAGGCGCTCGGGGCCGGGCTGCCGATGGGCACGCTTCAGGTTTTACTGTTTTTCGCCTTCGCGCTCGGCTTTGCGATTAAAGTCCCGATGTGGCCTTTTCACACTTGGCTGCCGGACGCGCACGTCGAAGCGCCGACCGCCGGTTCGGTCATCCTCGCGGGGATTCTCCTCAAACTCGGCACATACGGTTTCTTCCGCTTCAACCTGCCGATGTTCCCGCGCGCTTCCTTCGACCAGAGCTATTTCGGCTCTTTCGGCGTGCGTAACGTGATGATCGTGCTTGCCATCATCGGCATCATTTACGGCGCGCTCGCCGCGATGTACTTCGTCGTGCGCCCGGACGGCGACGTGAAAAAGCTGGTCGCCTATTCCTCCGTCTCTTCGATGGGGATTGTGATGCTGGGGCTGTTCGCATTGAACCCGAACGGCGTCAACGGCGCGGTGCTGCACATGATTAATCACGGCATCTATTCGGCGGCGTTGTTCCTGCTGGTCGGCATCATTTACGAGAGACGCCACACGCGCAAAGTTTCAGAGTTCGGCGGGCTGTCGCACGTCATGCCGGGATACGCGACGGTTTTTCTGGCGATGGCGATGACGGCCATCGGTCTGCCGCTGCTGTGCGTCTTCATCTCGGAATTTTTGGCGATGCGAGGGGCGTTCGAGGCGAACCCTTCGTGGGCGGGCTGGGCGGCGCTCGGCATCATCCTCAACGCGGGCTACATGCTCTGGCTCTATCAACGCATGTTCTTCGGCAACATCGAAAATCCGAAGAACGAAAAGCTCACGGACTTGAAGGGGCGCGAGTGGGCTTACATGCTCCCCCTCGTCGTCCTCTCGCTCTGGATCGGCGTCTATCCGAAGCCGTTCATCGAATATATCCAGAAGCCGGTCGAATCCGTCGTGCGCCACGTGCGCCCGGACTACCCCATGCCCGGACGAAGACTACCGACGCCGGAACGAGCCGAGAAATAAACGCTGAACGCAGCAGCTATCAACGATGAACTAAAAATTAAGGCCAGAGGTTGGAGATCAGCAAAAGGCAACTCGTTTTCACTGACCATTGCCCACGGCTTCTGCAATTCAACGTTTCGCGTTCATGGTTCATAGTTTAAATCTTATGTTTCTTCTCCAAGCCTCAACGAAGCAACTGTTTGATGTTGCCGATTTGCAACTAATCGCGCCGGAGTTGATTTTGACTCTGTGTGCGTGCGTTGTGCTCGTCTTGGAAGTTATTCTTCCGCGCCGGCAGAGCCGCGTGACGGGCTACTTCGCGCTCGTCAGTCTGGTGCTTGCCGCCGCGTCGGTTGTGCTTCTGGGCTGGCCTGCGCTGAGCGCGTCGGGCGCAGCCGCGCCGCTCACAGGTTTCTACGGAACCGTCCGCGTTGACGGCTTCGCGGTTATCTTTCAACTCGTTTTCCTGCTGGCCGCCGCGCTAACCATCGCCATCTCTCTGCGTTATCTGGATATCGAGGACGAGCAGCACGGGGAGTATTACGCGCTCGTGTTGTTTGCGACCGTCGGCATGATGTTTCTCGCCTGCGGCTACGACCTGATTGTGCTCTATATCAGCCTTGAGTTGATGGCACTGAGCTTCTACATACTGGTCGCCTACACCAAGCGCAACCGGCGTTCAAACGAAGCGGGGATGAAATATTTTCTGCTGGGCGCATTCTCGTCAGGAATTTTGCTTTACGGAATGTCTCTGCTCTTCGGCGTCACAGGCTCGACCAATCTGGGCGAGATTGCGCCGAGAATCGTCTCCATCATCGCGCAGGCGTCGGACGGGAGCGGCGCTGTCGGAGCGTTGCGACCGATGTTGATTCTGGCGGTGATTGCGCTGGCCGCCGGACTCTTTTTCAAAATCGCCGCCGTGCCTTTTCACATGTGGGCACCCGATGCCTATCAGGGCGCACCGACATCCGTGACAGCATTTCTTTCAACCGGCTCGAAGGCGGCGAGCTTCGCGCTTTACGCACGCCTGTTCCTCGACGGCCTCGGCGGGATGCGCGCCGACTGGGCACCGGTCTTGGGTCTCGTCGCCGCCATCACGATTCTGGTCGGCAACTGGGCTGCCGTCACGCAGGAAAACTCAAAGCGTCTGCTGGCATACTCTTCAATTTCCAACGCGGGCTATCTGCTGCTCGGAGTGATTGCCGCGAACCAGTACGGCTATACCGGACTCGTCGTCTACTTAATCGTCTACACGTTTATGAACATCGGCGCGTTCGGGGTGATTATTTCCTTGCGGCGGCGCGGCGTCATCGGCGACGAGGTTGAAGATTTCACGGGGCTGGCGCAGAGAGCGCCGGGCATGGCGCTGATGATGTCAATCTTCATGCTCTCGCTCGGAGGCTTGCCTTTGACGGGCGGATTTATCGGCAAGTGGTTTCTCTTCGGCGGGCTGTTCCAGCGCGGGGCGGCGGAAGGGAAGAATTGGTATTACTGGCTCGCCGGTTGGGCGGCCATCAACACGGTCGTTTCTTTCTATTACTACGTGCGCTTTATCCGCGCGATGTATCTCTCAGACGAACGCACGACGGAGGCGCGCCCGCTCGTCCTTTCGCCCGCGCTGCAAATCGCGCTCGTCGTCTGCGTCGTCGGCGTCATCTTCATCGGCGTCTACCCGCAGCCGATTATCAAAATAGCCGGGTCGCTGATCTCCATGCTCGCCAGCGGGACGGTCGCGCTGCGTTAAGCAGAAGGCGGCTCAACCGAGTTAAGAAAGCACCGCGCGGGCGTCCGCGAGTATTAGCCCCGGAGGGACGACACATGTGCCGCCCCTCCGGGGCTAAAAATATCCGGTCAAAACTTCTCCGAACAAATTAACTACACATTGACGTAGCGATTGCGCCGGGTCTCGTCAGAAGCCGGTTGGAAGCCTACGCATTTAGGTAGTTGTCGGCGCGCAGGAGCCGCGTCATCATGCGCCCGCACTTCGGAAGAGGCTCTCGAAAGCAGTCACACCAAACGCTCGAATCTCGCGCCTCGCGCGCCCCCTTGATTAAGGAGAAAATCATGAATAGAACTGCATACTCATCCAGCTTACTCACACGGTTCGGCTTCCTCATTCTGGCAATTATCACCGGCGCTCTTCTCACAGCAGGCGCAAGCGCCGCCAACCATCAATCACGACCGCTCGGCGACTCGAAGGTTTTCGCGCCGTTTCCCGCCAACCCCGGCTTTCCAGAAGCCATCGCCGTCAATGGCGACCGTGTGTACGTCGCTGGCCCGGCGCAGTTCGGCAATTTCGCGCAGCCCGCAGTGGTCGCCTACGACATCGAGACCGGAGCGCAGGTACAGGTCTACCCGCTTCAGGGACAGAATCCATTCATGCCACAGGCCGGGACGGGAATCGCGTTCGACAAGAAAGACATGCTCTACGTCGGCGACCTGCAACAGGGCGTCATTCGCATTGACGTTGACGACCCGAACGCGCCGCAGGTGAATTACGCGTCCGCGTTGCCCGACCTGCCAACGTGCGCGGCGGTCGCACCGGGCACGCCCTGCTCGCCGACGGCGATTGATCGCACACCGCTCATCAACGAACTTATCTTCGATAAGAATGGCAATCTTTATATCTCCGACTCGTTTCAAGCGACCATCTGGCGCGTCCCGCCGGGCGGCGGCGCACCCCAAATCTGGTTTCAGTCTCCCACGTTCGACACGGACTTCGGCCCCAACGGAATGCGCTTCGACCCGAAAGGCGACAGGCTCTACGTGGCGCTCACCTTTAATGCTTTCGGGCAAGGGTTTATCTACACGCTGCCCGCCGCTCATCCGACTCAGTCCGCTCTGACGCTCTTCCACCAGTTCAACATGGGCGAGGGGCCGGACGGCATCGCGTTCGGCAAGTCGGGCAATCTCTACGTCGCGCTCGCCGGGTCGAATCAGATTTCCGTGCTTCGCCCCAATGGGACGGAGGAAGCGCTCTACAGCGGCCCGTCGGCCAACCCCGGCGGCACGCTCGACCCGCTGCCGTGGGCGAATCCCTCGGCCATCGCCTTCAACGACAAGACGCGCTCGCTGCTCGTCACCAACCACGCCATCTTTTTCCCGAACCCCGCGCCATTCTTCGCGGTCTTCGACGTGTACGTGAACGACAAGGCTGACAAACTGACGATGCCGAATATCCACTAACCGTAGAAAACTTTGGAACGGCGGGCCTCACGCGACTGCCAGAACCGTCGAAGGCACGAGGAGCTTGCGAACTTCTCGTGCCTTCTCGTGTTGCAGGGGCGGGCATGGATGATTAATGATAGAGAGGTTCGTGGCATGATCTCGCAGCAAGGATTTCAGGAGGCCGGATGGATAAGGATTTGGGAGGGCAGATCGCGCTCGTGACGGGCGCGACCTCGGGCATCGGGCGGGCGACTGCTCTGCGCTTTGCCGAAGCGGGCGCACGCCTCGCGCTCGTCGGGCGCGACGTTGAAGAGCTTCAAAAAGTCGCCGCACAGATTAGAGAACAGGGTGCGGAAGCTTTGGAAATTCACGCCGATGTCACGCGAGAGGCGGACGCGCGGCGCGCGGTCGAAGAGGCGTTTGAAAAATTCGCGGCACTCGATGTGCTCGTCAACGCGGCGGGTATTCTCAACAATGGGACAATCGAAAGCACCTCGCTTGAGGACTGGGACGCAATGCTTAACGTCAACCTCCGCGCCGTCTTCCATCTGATGCAACTCGCCCTGCCGCACCTGGAAAGAGCGCGCGGCAATATCGTCAACGTCTCAAGCGTGACGGGTCTGCGTGCCTTTCCCGGTGTGCTCGCCTACTGCGTCTCAAAAGCTGGCGTGGATCAACTGACGCGTTGCGCCGCTCTCGAATTGGCTCCGAAGGGCGTCCGTGTCAACGCCGTCAATCCGGGCGTCGTGGTCACCGAAGTTCACAAGCGCGGCGGGATGAGCGAAGATAAGTATGCTGCATTTCTCGAACACTCGAAGCAGACGCACCCGCTGGGGCGCGTCGGCGAGGCGAGCGAGGTGGCAGAACTGATCCTCTTTCTCGCCTCCAAACGTGCCGCGTGGATCACTGGCGCGACCTACTCGATTGACGGCGGGCGCGCACAGACCTGCGCACGCTAATTCACCTTCCTTCGTCTGAGCGGCTTGACGTCTCCAGCGTGAAACTCAATTTCGCGTTGGAGACGCCAAGCCGCTCAGAAAATAGAACGCAAATCTGAAAGTCTACGGCATGTGGGTCTACTACTTTTTCGCCGTGCTTGTGCTGTTGCAGAGCATCGTTTCGCTGAGGGGCGGGGTGCTCTATCTCGCCTACGTGCGGCGCGAGTTGAATGCACGCAGGCCGCTTTACATGCCCTTCGCTTCCATCATCGTCCCGTGTCGCGGACTCGATCAGGGCTTACGCGAAAATCTCGCCGCGCTATTCGTGCAGCATTATCCGGCTTATGAAATTATCTTTGCCGCTGACCGCGCGGACGACGCGGCGCTCGCCGTCGCCGCCGCCCTCTCCCGACAATTTGCAGAAGGCAGCGTCGCGCGCACGCGCATCGTCGTCGCGGGGCACGCGCGCGCGCGCGGTCAGATAGTGCATAACCTCCGCCGCGCCGTCTGCGAGATTTCCAGGGCCAGCGAAGTTCTGGTTTTTGTTGATACGGACGCGCGCCCTCGCGCCGACTGGCTGCGCTCTCTCGTCGCTCCCTTAGCCGACGAGAGCATCGGCGCGGCGACGGGCTATCGCTGGTTCATTCCCTTGCGGGGAGGCTTCGCGTCGCAACTGCGCGCGGTGTGGAATGCTTCGATTGCTTCGGCGCTCGGCGAGAACGCACGCAGAAATTTTTGTTGGGGCGGTTCGACCGCCATTCGCCGCGAGACCTTTGACGCAAACGAGGTGAGCGCGAAATGGCGCGGCGCGCTCTCGGATGATTTCGCGCTGACGCGCATACTGCAAGCGGCGCGTCTCCCCATCCACTTCGTTCCCAACTGCCTGACCGTCGCGCTCGAAGACTGCACTTTCGCGCAACTCATGGAGTTCACGACACGTCAGATTAAAATCACACGCGTCTATGCGCCACACTTGTGGAAAATCGTGCTGTTCTCAAATCTTCTTTTCGTCGGCGTCTTCTACGGCGGGCTTGGGCTGGCGATAGCACGCGCCGCGACGGGGCAGACGTTTGAATGGCCGCTCGCGCTCGTCAGCGCCATCTATCTGCTCGGAACTTGGAAGGCTTTTTTTCGACTGCGCGCCGTCGCGCTCCCGCTCGAACAGTATCACGCGCAGTTGCGCGACGGAGTCTGGGCGCATCTGCTGCTTTGGCCGCTCGCCTCCGCGCTCTATCTTTACAACGCGCTCGCGGCTGCCACATCGAGACGCATCAGCTGGCGCGGCATCGGCTACGAATTGAAATCGCCGACGGAAACTGCGATTATCTCCGGCGTCCCCACGGAAGAAGAAGAAACTCAAGCGACAGCAGAAATCAACGAAGCCTGAAACTATGTCTAACCGCGCCGTCCGACTCTATCAACTGCTGCGCTCGACGGAGCGCGAGCGACGGCTTGGGACAGTCATCTTCTTCATCACCTCGCGCTGCAACGCCAAGTGTCAGACCTGCTTTTATCACGAAGAACTGAACCGTCCCGGCGATTTGACGTTCGCGCAGATTGAAAAAGTCTCGCAGACCATGCCGCCCATCACAGACCTCTGGCTCTCAGGTGGTGAGCCGACGCTCAGACCCGATGCCTCGGAAATCATTAATTTGTTCGTGCGTGGCAACGGGGTGAAGCGCGTGATTATCCCGACCAACGGCTTAATCAAATCGCGCGTCTGCGAAATCCTCGAGCGCGCGCTCGGAGATAACCCGGAACTTCATCTCTACCTGAACATCGCGCTCGACGGCTATGGCCTGACGCACGACCAAATTCGCGGCGTCCCCGGCAACTGGGAAAAAACGCTCGACTGCATTCGCTCGCTCTATCCTCTGAAAGAAGTTTACGCGCACCGCTTCCGCCTCAACGTCAACACGGTCGTCTGCGCCGCGAACTTTAAGGAGATAGAACGCCTCGCCGGATTCATGTGGGAAAACTTCCAACTCGACGGTCACTACTTCAACATCATTCGCGGCGAAACCAAGGTCGGCGACGAGATAAAAGAAGTGCCGCCCGAAGTTTTGCCTGAGATGTATGCGCGCGTCTCCGCGCTGACCAAGCGCTACGGCGAGCGCATGTTCGCCGGAGACGATGCGGCCTCGCGCTTCGTCAAACAGTTGGCCTACGTCGGCGCGATTACGACGCACTACCGCACGCAACACGCCAACTTCGCGCAGCCGACGGCGTGGCCTTTTCCATGCACGGCTGGCGAGACGACCACCGTCATTGACTATAACGGCGACGTGCGCGCCTGCGAACTGCGCGAGAAGTTCGCCACGCTCGCCGCTTATGATTACGACTTCGGCAAGCTCTGGTCGGCGCATGAGCGGCAAGCGGAACTCGCCGCGATTGACGGCGGGCGCGCGTGCTGGTGCACACACGTCTGCTTCATCCACGACTCGATGCGCCACTCGCGCCGCGCGCTGCTGTGGGAATTGCCTAAGAATTACGCCACGCACAAGCGTTGGTGAAACGCTCGGCGAACCATCATCCCGCGATTTCTTTCCAAGCAGGTGTTCGATATGGCTAAAGAGAATGACGACAATCCAGAAATCACGCGCAAGAGCAGCATGGCTTATGCAGCGGGGCTGACGATCTTCTTCTCAGTGCTCTCATTTATGGGCGTCGGGTGGGTGCTGGATCGCTGGCTCGGCACGAGTTGGTTGATGGTCGCAGGCATCGTCCTCGGCTCGGCGGTGGGCTTTTACGAATTTATCCGCATCATCTCGAAACTCAAGTAGAGCGCGATTCAGTTGGGAATTGAGCGGGTTGAAAACTCGACAGCGCGTGTGGCGGCGTGTAAAATTGTCTGTTCCGTGATGGACGAATTTGTTGACAATGAGCGTTCTTCTGGCGCAACGCCCGCGCCGGAAGAGGCGGGCGAAAACCCTGCGGCGATGGAGCGGCGCATCTTTCGCGGCATGTGCGTGACGGTCGCGTTAGCCGTCGTGGTGAGCGCCATCGTTGCTCCGTGGCGTGTGACGACGGGGTTGTTGCTCGGCGGGTTGCTGTCGCTCTTTAATCATCACTGGTTGCGTACCTCGGTCGCGGCGATGTTTAGAACGGCGACGGAGGGCGCGAAGCCGGAGTTTAAGATCGCGCGCTACATTCTCCGGTACATCGTCGTCGCCGCGCTCGTCGTCGCGGCTTATAAATTGGACGTTGTATCGCTCACAGCGACGCTCGCGGGGATGTGCTCTTTCGTTGTGGGCGCGCTCATCGAAGGTTTCATGCAGTTATATTTTGCCATCGTTCACCGAGAGGAAACTTAAGACTCGATGTTCTTCTTATTCCAGCACGACACGCACGCGGCGACACAGGCCGCGACGGAGCACGGAGCGAAAGCCGCCGAGCACGCCGAAAAGGCCGGGCATCACACGCCGATGATCGTCCAGACGATTAATCACTACATCGGCGAACCCGTCTACAATTTCCAGATTCATTACACGAAGCCGTTATGGGACAAGTTCTTCGGAATGTTCGGCACGACCGCCGATAAAGTTTTCGAGGCTAACCCGTACACGCCGGAGAATGCCGTGCCGTGGTACACGGTGATGTTCGTCCTCGCCGCCATCTTCAGTCTGATTATCATTCGGATTTTGAAAGGACGGCTGTCGGAGGACGAACCGTCGAACGGGCAGCAGGTGTTGGAGACGGGCGTGCTGGCGATTCGCAATCTTTTGATTGATAACGTCGGCCCGCATGGTGTGAAATATCTTCCCGTGATTGCGACGTTCGGCGTGTTGATTCTCGTCTCGAACCTGATGGGGTTGGTTCCGGGGTTGATGTCGCCGACGGCTTCGACTTCCGTGACGTTCGCGCTCGGCATCACCTCGTTCGTCTATTACAACTACATCGGCGTGCGAGAGAACGGGCTGTTCGGACACCTGCGCCACTTTGCAGGGCCGGTCATCTGGCTCTCGTTTTTGATGTTTCCCATTGAACTGGTCAGTAATCTTGTGAGGCCGATGTCGCTCGGCATTCGCCTGTTCGGAAACATGTTCGGCGACGAGCAGATTCTCGGCACGATTTCGGGTCTGGTAGCATGGGTGCTGCCGGTCGTCATCATGCCCCTGAGCGTCTTCGTGGCGTTCATGCAGACTTTTATCTTCGTGCTGCTCTCGACCATTTACATCGGCGAAGTCTCGCACGGCGACCACGGCGGCCACGACGAAGAACACAGCCACGCGCACAGCGACGGTGGCGCGATTATCGCGCCGACGCATCTTTAATTTTCGTCGGCGAAGTTTTGTCTTTAGAAGTTTTGAATTAAAGATTTATTGAAACGCGCTTTGCGAGCGGCGCGGGCAAACGCGCCCGCGCACGTCGGAGCGCAAAAGTGGGCGCACGATTTTGGAAGAGTTTGGAGGAGACAGTTTCGCTAAGCACGAGCGAGCCGGGCGCGCAGGTCATGGCTTTCGGAGTTTGAAAGCACCGCGAGCTTTCCGTTGCAGGAGCGCCGTTGTAAGAGGGGCGGCGGATACCGGATGGAGGCGAAATAATAAGCAGAGCGCGCACGCTTGTACGATGCTTCGGCAACTGGTTTCCGGCAAAACTTCTGAAGGAGTCGTCTGAAACTCTTTTTGCAGGAGAATAATCAAATGAACAAACTCAGAATGGCTTTCTGCGCCATCGTCGGCGTGTTGATGACAGCCGCTCCGACCTTCGCGCAGGCGGGAGCCGTCGCCGCCGATAATGATATGTCGGTCGCCAAGTATGCCAAGATTGCCGCCGGTTTCGGCTTCGCGATTGCGGCGGCGCTCGCGGCCATCGGACAGTCGCGCGTCGCGGCGGCGGCGGCTGAAGGCGTCGCGCGTAATCCGGGCGCGGGCGCACGTATTCAGACGATGATGATTCTCGGCCTCGTCTTCATCGAAACGCTCGTGCTCTTTACGCTGGTTATTATCTTCGTCAAGGTCTAGGCGTTTCCATCGGAAATCGGAACAGCGCGCGGGCGCGGCTTCTTTCGAGAGGCCGCGCCCGCTCTCTTTGCGCCTTGGCGTCTTTGCGCGAGATAAAATTTCACGTAAAGACGCCAAGGCGTAAAGAAGAAGGCTTTTAAACTCTCGGCGGCCTGCGGCTAGTACACCGTCAGTCTAGTTTTGATGATTAGCTCTTTGACCGGGTATAGTTT
>CAXTRQ010000169.1:0-12959 GCA_964246705.1 uncultured Pyrinomonadaceae bacterium | reverse complement strand
GCTTGGTTCGAGCATTGCGGCTACTCAGTCGCATCCGGTTGAAAACCGTAATAGTAGCTTTCTCCGCCGGTTACGTCAAAATTGATGGCGGTAGGTCTCCGGACTGCGGCCTGTCAAGTTGTTGTCGCTGCCCGTCGTCGCACATATAAATACGCGAAGCGGCGGTCGCCGTCACCACCTATATGTGTAGTCATCTCTCTGGCGTTTATGAATCATGGCGTCCGTCTCCATGCGCGCGTTTGCAGGGTGGTATTCTTGACACTTCACCTGCGGAAACCTATACTTTGCGGCTTGTTTACGCTTTGATTGATGTAGCTGGAAGTTGTCCACAGAAAAACACTTCAACGCTGGCGAGAGGCTCGTGCAAGGAAGAGGATTCGGCATCTCGCCGTCGAACATCCGCTTGCGCTACTAAATCTGAGTATCGCTTAAAACCTTATGCCAAAATTTTTCGTCACGGGCGGCGCAGGCTTTATCGGCTCTGCTTTTGTGAGGCTGTTGCTCGAAGAGATTCCGACGTGTGCGGTTGTCAACTTCGACGCGCTGACCTATGCCGGGAATATGGACAATCTGGCCGGTTTGGAGCACGAGCAGCGACACCTCTTCGTGAGGGGCGACATCTGTGAGCGCGAGGCCGTGCGCGCGGCGATTGGGGAAGGTGCGGATGCGATTATCAATTTCGCCGCCGAGTCGCACGTCGACCGCAGCATCACTTCCGCCGAAGAGTTTTTGCGTACCAATATCATCGGCACACAGGTCTTGCTCGACGCGGCGCGTGAGAGCGGCGTGCGCCGCTTCGTGCAGGTTTCGACCGACGAGGTGATGGGGAGTCTGCCCGCAGATGAAACGGCTTTCTTCAATGAAGAATCGCCGTTTGCGCCCAACAGCCCTTACGCCGCATCGAAGGCCGCCGCAGAGCATCTGGTGCGCGCCGCGCATCACACTTTTCAACTCGATACAGTGGTCACGCGCTGCGGCAACAATTATGGCCCAAGGCAGTTTCCCGAAAAGTTTTTGCCGCTGATACTTTCAAACGCGCTGCACGACGAACCCATTCCGCTCTACGGCGACGGGCGATACGTGCGCGATTGGATTTACGTCGAAGACCATTGCCGCGCCATCCTGCGCGCGCTGCAAGAGGCGCGCGCGGGCGAGGTCTACAACATCGGAGCGCGCAACGAGCGTCACAACATCGAAGTCGCCGAGTCGGTCTTAAAAGCTCTGGGCAAGCCGCTCTCGTTAATTCGTCACGTCAAAGATCGTCCCGGCCACGACCGCCGCTACGCGATTGACCCGGCGAAGGTCGAGAGAGAGCTTGAATGGCGACCGCGCGAGACGTGGGAGAGCGGATTAGAAAAGACGATTCAATGGTATGCCGACAACGGCGAGTGGATTCGGCGTGCGCGCAGCGGAGACTACAGGGAGTTTTACGCGCGGCAATACGGGACGGAGGTCGGCACACTTTGAAAGTTCTGGTGACGGGCGCGGGCGGAATGGTGGGGCACGCCGTCGTCGAGCATTGCACCGCACGGGGCGATGAAGTTTCGGCATGCCACCACCAAGACCTCGATATTACGAATGAAGCGATTGTGCGCGAGGTCTTCGGGCGCGAGCGACCCGATGCGGTGATTAATTGCGCGGCGTGGACGGACGTGGACGCCTGCGAGTTTGACCCGCAGCGCGCCCTTCAGGCGAACGCGCACGGCGTCGAAATTCTCTCGACAAACTGCCGCCGGGTCAGCGCAACTTTTATCACCATCTCGACCGATTACGTCTTTGACGGGACAAAGGAAGGTTTTTACACCCAGCGCGACGACCCGCACCCGACGAGCGCTTACGGTGCGTCGAAGCTGGAAGGCGAGCGGCGCGCGCTGGCGGCGTCGGCGCGAACTGTCGTCGTGCGAACGGGCTGGATTTTCGGCATCGGAGGTCGCAATTTTTTAGCCACCGCCATCGAACGCGTGCGGCGCGGCGAGCGTCTAAAAGCCATCCGTGACGCTTACGGCACGCCGACTTACGCCCCTGATCTGGCGGCACGCCTACGCGAACTGGCTGAACTGGATTTGCCGGGCATCTATCACGTCGTCAACGCGGGTGAGGGCGCGAGTTATGAAGAATTCGCGCGCTCTGCCATCGAGATTGGTGGCGGGGCGCAGACCGAGATTGAAAGCGTGAGCATGGATTCCCTGCACCGTACCGCGCCGCGCCCGCGTAATTCACGCTTGCGGTGCTTGTTGTCGGAAGCCATCGGGCTTGCGCCGCTCCCGAATTGGCGTGCCGCGCTGGAGCATTTCGCGGAGCGCGTCAGGCCGCTCGCAACCGACGCACGGTGAAAATATTGCGGCTGTTTGATTTGCCACTATGCTCGTCTCTGGTATGATACGTCGTTGGTAACCCCCCGAACTGATTGGTTTCTCTCAGGATTAGCTTCTTTCTAGCTGTAAGATTTTAAAATTATGATGTCGCAAGATAATCGCCTGCTGCCTCTGTCCCCCGAAGCACTCGACCGCCCTCTGAGCAGTCTCTCGCAACCTGCTGCCGTGCCTGTCGCGGCCACGACATCGGCAACCGACCCCGCGCACCTGCGTGAATATCTCGCCATCGTGCTCAAGCGCAAGTGGCTGATTTTGAGTCTCGCCATCGTCGTCACAAGCATCGTCGCGATTCAGATGTACCGTCAGCCTTCGATTTACGAGGCCGAAACACAGGTTCAGATCGAGCAGAAAAATAATAGCGTCCTTAGAACCGGGAGCGTCGTCATCGAAGCGCCGCGCGATCCGACGTACTGGAACACGCAGTTGAAATTGTTGGAGAACCCGACGCTGGCGCGTCAAGTTATTCTCGCGCTCGACCTCCAGAACAACCCGGCCTTTCTCGGCGGGCAGGCGCGCTCAAGCCTTCTCTCAAGCATCCGCCGTATCTTCTCGCGCGAACAGGCCGCGCCCGCCGCTCCCGATAAGGGCGTGCCCATTGTCTCAGACGAACCGAGCGTCTTGTCCAGCACTTTCACGCCCGAACAGTTGGCGCGTCTCGAACCATACGAAGACGCCCTGCGTGGAAATTTGACGGTCGAACCGATTGAGAAAACGTCGCTCGTCTATATCCGCTTCCGGCACACCAACCCGGAGATGGCAGCCAAGATCGCCAATACTCTAGCCGCCGTCTTTATCGCCAACGACATGCAACGCGTGACCAAAGGCTCGGACAAAGCCGAAGAGACGCTGGCACAGCAGATCGCCGACCTACAACTCCAGATTCAGCAGGGTCAGGAACAGCGTATCAATTACATGAGAAGCCATGACCTGCCGCTCGGCGAAAAGCCCGGACAGGACTTCACCGCCCTGCGCCTGACGACTTACAGCAGCCAGTTGCAGGCCGCTGAAGCCGAACGCAAAGACGCGCAGGCGATTTATGACGCGGCGATGAACACTGACGACATCTGGTCAATCCCGCAGGTGCAGGGCGATAAAGTCGTCCAGCGCGTGCGTGAGAGGGTCGCCACATTAGAGGAGCAACGCGCCGCGCTGTCGGTCAATTACACGCCGGAATACGCCGAGATTAAAAAGATTGACGAACAGATTAAGCAGCTTAAGCAGGACATGAAAAAAGCGCCGCAGGAAGTCCTAACTTCGATGCGCGTTCGTCTGGACGCCGCGAAAAAGAAAGAGGCCAAAGCCCGTGGGGATTACGAGCGCGAGCGCGCGGCGGCGAACAGCCAGAGCGTTTCCGAGACCGGCTTGAGCGACCTCAAGCAGCGGCTTGAAACCAACCGGCAGATGTATAACACCTATCTGCAACGACAGAAGGAACTGCAAGTCACTTCCGGCGACAGGGCGCAACAGAACGTCACGCAGGTGATGGTTGCGCGTCAACCGCACGAGCCTATCGGCCCTGCGCGTGGCAAAGCCATTCTCGTCGCATTGATGCTTTCGCTGGGCGCGGGCATCGGTCTGGCTATCCTGCTCGACTATCTGGATGACACGCTCAAATCGAGCGAAGATGTTGACCGCTACATACACCTCCCGACGCTGGCGCTGATTCCTGCTCCGCGCAGCGAACGCACGTTCCTGAAAGGCCGCAACCTGCCTGCGCCGGAGGCGGGCGACAGCACTGCGCTCGCGCTGATTGAAGACGTGCGCTCGCCGGTCGCCGAAGCTTATCGCCACCTCAGAACATCGCTGCTGCTTTCGTCCGCCGGACAGCCGCCGCGCACCGTGCTGGTCACGTCGAGCCAACCTTCGGAAGGTAAGACGACGACGGCCGTCAACATTGCGACGATGCTGGCGCAGACCGGGGCTGACGTGCTCATCCTCGACTGCGACTTGCGCCGCCCGCGCATTCACGCGCATTTTGGCTTGCCCAACGTCAAGGGCGTGGCGAACTTCCTGTCCGGCGACACGAACCTCGACAGCCTGATTCAGAGCTACGACAAAGAGAAGCTACCGAATTTGAAGGTGCTCACGTCCGGCCCCGTACCGCCAAACGCGGCTGAGCTTTTAGGCTCGGATGAGATGCGAAAGCTGCTCTACGCGCTAAGCGAAAAATTCACGCATATCATTATTGACTCGCCGCCCGCCATCTCGTTCACCGACGCGTCAATTCTTTCGACGATGGTTGACGGGGTCATGCTCGTCGTGCACGGCGGTCGCAGTTCACGCTCGGTAGTGCGTCGCGCCAAGCAGCAGTTGATGGATGTCGGAGCGCACATCTTCGGAATCGTGCTGAACAACGTCAAGCTTGAGTCGAACGATTACTATTATTACTCCGGCTACTATTCGGGCTACTACGCGAACGAAGAGGAAGCCAATGCTCCCGAAGATGCGGAAGCCGCCGGAGCCAACGGGCGCGGCGCAAGTTGATGAAGGCCGCTTTCTAAACTGACACCACACGCATAAGGGATGAGGACTAGAACCTTGAGTTCTTCTTCATCCCTTCATCGTGTCTGCACTCTCGCTGCCGAGATTGCTCAATAATTGCCAACTCAATGCAAGTTCCACTCTTAGATTTGAAAGAACAGCACGCGGCGCTGCGCGAAGAATTGCACGCGGCCATTGACCGCGTCATAGATTCGCAGCAGTTCATACTGGGGCCGGACGTGCGGCTACTGGAAGAAGAGGTCGCGCGCTATACGGAGACGCGCTACGCGGTCGGCTGCGCTTCCGGCTCAGACGCCCTGCTGCTGGCGTTGATGGCTCTGGATGTGCGTGCGGGCGACGAAGTTATCACCACCCCTTTCACCTTCTTTGCAACTGCCGGAGCCATCGCCCGCACGGGCGCACTCCCGCGCTTCGTGGACATCGAGTCGCGCACCTATAACCTCGACACGTCACAACTCGAAGCCGCCATCACGCCGCAGACGCGCGCCATTATGCCCGTCCATCTCTACGGGCAGTGCGCCGGGATGACGGAGGTTTTGGAGACGGCGGCGCGCTATCAATTGCCAGTCATCGAAGACGCCGCGCAGGCCATCGGCGCGACCGACGACAATCGGCAGGCCGGAGCGATGGGCGACGTTGGCTGCTTCAGTTTCTACCCGACGAAGAATCTCGGCGCGGCGGGCGACGCAGGAATGTTGACGACCAACAATTCGTCGCTGGCTGAACGCCTGCGCGCGTTGCGTGTGCACGGCGGGACGACCGAGTATCATCATCGAGAGATTGGTTTCAACAGTCGCCTCGACACGCTGCAAGCTGCCGTCCTGCGCGTCAAGCTCTTACATCTCGACGGTTGGTCACAGGCGCGGCGCGACCGTGCGGACATCTACGCGGGGCTATTTGAAGCGGCGGGATTATCGGAAGAAGTTGGCACGCCTTGGACGCGTCCCGGCGCGCTGCACATCTTTCACCAGTATGTAATTCGCGTGTCGGCGGAGAGACGCGATGCGCTCATCGAGCATTTGAAACAGAGCGGTGTCGGCACGAAGATTTACTATCCCGTGCCGCTTCATCTTCAGGAATGTTTCGGCTATCTTGGCTATCGAGAAGGCGAGATGCCGGAATCTGAACGCGCGGCGCGCGAAACGCTGGCGCTGCCCATCTATCCAGAACTTCGTTTAGAGCAGCAGGAGTATGTCGTTGAAACTATTCGCCGCTTCTTCTCTTAGAGCTTAACCGGACGCGCCACTGGTCGAGTCGTCCGGTCAGGAATGCAGGAGCGCATGTTTAATTAAGCTTATGAAAACTCAGGATTCACTACCGCAGACGCCGCAGGACACCGTGCTGGCACAGAGAGAAAGACTTTTGCCGTCTTTGCGTCTTTGCGTAAAACTTTTTGACGAGGGAAGAAGAAAGTTTCACGCAAAGACGCGAAGAAGAATTCCAGATTTGAAATTTGAGATATGAGATTACTTTCTTCTGTGTGCGTCGTCTGCGCGCTCTGTAGTGAAGATCAATAATCTTTCAGAGGAAATTTTGCATGACTAAGAAAGCTTTAATCACGGGTATCACGGGACAGGACGGGAGTTATCTGGCGGAGCATCTACTTTCTCTCGACTATGAGGTGCACGGGCTTGTGCGTCGCGTCGCGCTCGAGGAACCGCAGCGCAGATTCACGCGCATCGCGCACCTGCTCGACCGCGTGCACCTGCATCCGGCGAGTCTCGAAAGTTATCCTTCCATCTTTCACATCATCAGTCGCAACGATTTCGACGAGTGCTATCACCTCGCCGCGCAATCATTCGTCGCCGAAAGTTTCGCCGACGGCTTTTCGACGATGAACACGAATATCAACGGCACGCACTACATGCTCGCCGCGCTCAGGGAGTTGCGTCCCGATTGCCGTTTCTATTTCGCAGGCTCCTCTGAGATGTTCGGCAAAGTACGCGAGACGCCGCAACGCGAGACGACGCCCTTTCACCCGCGCTCGCCCTACGGCATCAGCAAGGTTGCGGGCTTCGATTTAACCAGAAACTACCGCGAAGCCTACGGAATGTATTGTGCGAGCGGCATCCTCTTTAACCACGAAGGGCCACGGCGCGGCTATGAATTCGTCACACGCAAAATCACTTCGACCGTCGCACGCATCAAGATGGGGCAGGCGACAGAGTTGCGTCTCGGCAATTTAGAAGCGAAGCGCGATTGGGGGCACGCCAAAGATTACGTCCGCGCCATGCACTTGATGTTGCAACAGGACGTGGCGGACGATTACGTTGTTGCGACAGGCGAGACGCACACGGTCAGAGAATTCTGCGAGCGCGCGTTCGCCGAAGTCGG
Organism: uncultured Pyrinomonadaceae bacterium; assembly: GCA_964246705.1. Taxonomy (GTDB): domain Bacteria; phylum Acidobacteriota; class Blastocatellia; order Pyrinomonadales; family Pyrinomonadaceae; genus DASZCR01. The sequence continues at coordinate 5,748 of CAXTRQ010000169.1, read as the reverse complement.
GCTTGACTATCGAGAGCACGTCAAGGTTGACGAGAAGTTTTACCGTCCGGCGGAAGTCGACCTGCTCATCGGCGACGCGACGAAAGCCCACACGGTCTTGGGATGGCAGCCTCACTATAGCTTTGAAGAGATGATTAAACAGATGATCCAAGCTGATATGGAAGCCGTCGAACAGTCGCCCGAACAAACGGCGGCAAGCACTCGCGCCTAAGCCCCAACGTCGAGCCGAGAGAATCGCAAAGCCGTCTGCCTTTGCGTTCTGCCTTCTGAGCGACTTGGCGTCTCCAGCGTGAAACTATTTTTCGCGCTGGCGACGCCAAGCCGCAAAGAAGTATAAAAGCTGAGCGATTGAAGATCTGAGATGGCAACTATTCAATCTGTCTGCTTTATCACATCGGCAGTCTCTTGCGCCACGGCGCGTTCCGGCGTGATATACTCCGGCTCGGTCGTCTCCGCTTGTCGCCCGTTTATAAACTCGAAGCATCCAATCTTTTTTACGCATGAGTTCAAACCACAACACGACGGATGCTCTCACCGGCACGGTCAAGGGACCGGGCGAGCGCCCGCACGAGTATCTTTTTATCACCGCCGACAACAGGCGTGCGCGCACAGGCGAGTTTGTCTATTACGTCGCGCACGACGGTCAGGAAGAGCGGCGCATCATCGGCAACATCACTTCGCGCCGTCTCGTGCGCAACCTGCCCGACGCTTTCCTGTCCGATCCGGAAACTCCTCCGGCCATCATCTCTTCGCTCATCGGTCTGGATGGCGAGGGCTGCGAGTTGTATGAAATCACGGTCGAGTCAATCGGCTACTTCAGCGTGAAGATGAGCGACTTCGTCAACCCACGCATCCCGCCGCGCACGGGTGATCCTGTTTTTCTCGCTTCGTCGGCGACGCTCTCCGGGATGCTCTCGGCGCGAAGGGCGGGCGAGACGGGTTCGGCGCACGTCGGCAGCCTCCTGACCAGAAACGCAGGCGAAGTGCCGATTGTGCTCTCGATTAAAGATGTCGTCTCGACGCATCTGGCGATTCTCGCCTCGACCGGCGCGGGCAAATCTTACACGGCGGGCGTCATCGTCGAAGAGTTGATGATGCCGCACAACCGCGCCGCCGTCCTCATCGTTGACCCGCACGGCGAGTACGACACGCTGCGCTCGATTGAAGGCGACACGCGCTTTCATGCCCCCGCAGACAACTACCAGCCGGAAGTCAGAATCTTCACCCACGAACGCGTCAAGGTGCGTTTCTCTTCGCTGACGGAAGCCGACATCAAATACCTGCTGCCCGAAGGCACCTCCGACAAGATGCTCCATTACCTTTCGCAAGCTTACAGAAAGCTGACGGCGAGCGAGCGCGGCGCGCGTGGCTTGTGGGGCTATCACGATTTGCGCGACGCCGTAACCGAGCAGAAGTATGAAGGCAGCGAGCGCAGCGAATCCAGCAACGCCAGTTCGATTGACGGCTTGCTCTGGCGACTCGATTCGCGCTTCGACAAACCCGGCTCAATCTTCTCCGACTCCGAGCACATCCCTCTGGGCGATCTTTTCAAGCCCGGTCGCTGCACCGTCCTGCAACTCTCAGATATCGAGCAGAACGAACAGCAGGTGGTCGTCGCAACCCTTCTCAGGCGCGTCAACAAAGCGCGCATGGCAACCGTGCGCGGCGAGGCGGACGCGGGCAGCGACAGCCATCTGCCCTATCCGGTCTTCACGCTTCTCGAAGAGGCGCACCGGTTCGCGCCCGCCGGGCAGACGGTCGTCTCCACCAACATTTTGAAGCAGATACTTTCCGAAGGGCGCAAGTTCGGCGTCGGCATCGGTCTGATTACGCAGCGACCGGGGAAACTTGATCAGGATGTCCTCTCGCAGTGCATGACGCAGGTCATCATGCGTATCGTCAATCCGATAGATCAGGACACGGTCGCGCGTTCGGTCGAAGGCGCAGGCCGCCAACTGCTGGCTGAACTACCCGCGTTGACCAAAGGGCAGGCCGTCATTTCCGGCGTCGGCGTCAACACGCCCGTGATGTGCCGCGTCCGCGAGAGGCTCACACGCCACGGCGGCGAAACCTTCGACGCGCCCGATGAATGGGCGCGCTGGCATTCCGAGAGCGCGCGTCGCGGGCGCGAGCAGGACGAAGCCGTGCTGGCGACCAATCCCGCCCCGTCAAAGAAGATCGAGAAGATACGCGGCTTTCAAATCTAAAAGTTGGGTAAAGGGGGAAGAGGGAAAGAGAGCACCAAACCCCCTTTCGCCTTTTCGACGTTTTCCCTTTTACCCCCTTTGACGCCTTCCGTTCTATCTGTTGGTGATGTGAATCTCCTCTTCCACGTGCGGGCGGCGGACAAAGGCCGTGACGACGCAGACGCAGGCCACGATGGCTGCGAAGATTGCGAGCCATAGATGGTTTGTCGCTCCCCACATATCCGGGATTCCGCTCGCGTCTTTGTGGCCGACGAAGAGCATCAACTGCCAGATCGCAAATACGAAGGCCAGCAAACCCACAACCCAGAGCAACATGTCTGTCAGGCTTTTCATATCTCTCTACACCTCCAGCCTTGTTGTTAGCTATCTTGAACGAGACGGTTCTACTCCGGCGCAAAAGAGCCTGCCTGCGCCCGTCCGGCGGCGGGGACTCCCCCGCTCCGACGCCGCCACCTGTTCTTCGACCGGAATGATAATCGAGTCCGCCGGGTTTGGTTGCCGGAAGCGCGGGTTAGCCGCAAATGGTCAGGATTTGAGACCGTCTCGGCGCTTCCCTTTCAACCGCTCGCGGCCTAGACGTGACCCGCTCATTATACTCTTCTCCGATTCAAGCGACATAACAACTTGGCCTCTCCTCCGGCGACCGGAAACCGCCGGGCGGCACGCTCGCGCTGGCGCGGCCTTGAGCGTCGGCGCGGCTATTGACTTCCCGCATGGTGTTGGCATATTGTCGCGCCCTAATCCAAAGGGTCTCGGAGGCTGGCCTGACCTGAGCAGCATTTAATTTCACGGCCTCGCCTCTTTCACTGTCCAGCCCGTTCAGACGTTCCGTACACATCCTGACTCCGTACTTTCTTCGGAAGGAGGAAACCACCCATGCTTCGACTCACTCAAAAACCACACGCGCTTCCCCTCCTCGCACTGTCGCTCTGCGCTGCCGTCCTCGTCTGTGGTGCGCTCGCTCTGACGGCGCACGCCGCTGTGCAGAAGAACACGCTCGCTGTCAACAAGCCGCCCGCCGAGCGCGCCGCGAAGGAAGCGGATGCGCCGCCCTATCAGGAATACAAGGGCGTCCGCATCGGCATGAGCGCCGACGAGGCGCGCAAAATTCTTGGCGCGCCGACCGACAAAGGCGACAAGCAGGATTTCTATGTCCTCTCCGACAACGAGACGGCGCAAATCTTCTACGATGCGGAGAAGAAAGTGATGGCTGTCGCCGCCGTCTATATCGGCACGGGCAACAGCGTTCCCGCGCCGAAGGCGATTGTCGGCAGCGAGATCGAGCCGAAACCCGACGGGTCGCTCTATAAACTGGTCAGCTACCCGAAGGCCGGTTTCTGGGTTTCCTACTGCCGCTCGGCAGGCGATTCGCCCGTCACCAGCATCACGATGCAGAAGAAGTAGTAGCTCCCCACAGTTTTCCCCACAGAGACGCACGATCTGCTCTCGAAGGGATGGTCTCAAAAACTTCAATCAACCGCCACGAGCGCGGCCCGCAATCCAAGCCGCGCGCCGGCGGCTCTCCGTGTGCCGACCTCTCGACCCTCCGCCGCGCTCGCAGTTGCTTTTCCGCGCTGCGATGCTAAGATAGCCCGGTCGTCTTTAAACAACCCCCAACCTAATACGGCGACTGAAATTTCCACTCTGCACGGGAACCCGACCAGCAGACGGAAGCGAGGGGTGCGCGCGCCGTGAGAGAAGCATTTGCGAGGCGTGCCCATTTAAGCGAGGAGAAAGATGGCCGAAAGAAGCGCTTCACCAAAATCCGACCAACGGCGCGTCGTTGAGTTGCTCTCGACGCGTCGTGACGAGATTCTCAACCTCTGGATTGCAGAACGTATGGAGGCGCAGGAGTTCCGCGACGAGTTGATCTCGAAGAAGGACTTGCGCCAGCAATCGCGTCAGGTTTTAGACATGCTGGCGCAGACGATTAAGGATTCCACCGACACCGATTTCGACGCCCCTACCTATAGTGACCTGCGTACTTATCTCAACGAGATTTCACACCTGCGCGCCGTCAAAGGCTACACGCCGATGGAGAACGCGACCTACATTCTCTCTCTGCGTAACGTCGTGATCCCGCTTCTCGCCGAAGAACTCGGCGGCGACGCCGAAAGCCTCGTCCGCGAAATGAACTTCTTCACGAGCCTGCTCGACAAGATGGGGCTGGTGATGGTCGAAAACTTCATCCGCTCGCGCGAAGAGATTATCCGCCAGCAGCGCGCAGACATGCTGGAACTCTCGACGCCCGTCATCAAAGTCTGGGACAAAATCCTGACGCTTCCCATCATCGGCACGCTCGATTCGCGCCGCGCACAGATGATGATGGAATCACTGCTGCAAAAAGTTGTCGAGACCGGCTCGACCATCGCCATTCTCGACATCACGGGCGTGCGGACGATGGATACGCTGGTCGCCAATCACTTGATTAAGACCGTCACTGCCGCGCGCCTGATGGGCGCACGCTGCATACTGACGGGCGTCTCCCCGGCCATCGCACAGACGATGGTGCAACTCGGCATTGACCTGACGCAGATTACAACACGCGCGCAGATGTCGGACGGCATCAAGCTCGCCCTTGAGATGATCGGGCGCACGGTCGTCTCGACCAAGTCGCTGGCGCAGATGTCGAACGGAACAGCAGCAGCCTCACGCGTCGCGGCACGCCTCGCCGAGCAGGGCACGAGCATCAATGACGAAAACAAACTGCGTGATAAAGACAAGCGAGACTGACGGGGCGCGAGCCGCCGGAATTAAATTCGGAGTTGAGAGTTCAAGATTGAAAACAGCTTTTGACCTTGAACTTTAAATTTTGGACTTTGAACTTTTGAACTCACTGGAGAAGATTGATGGACGGTTCACGCATTCCGATTCTAAAAGTTGGCCGCGTCCTGATTGTGCCTATTCAGGTGGACATGGACGATCAGACCGTGATGCATTTGCAGGAACGCATTCTCTCGGAGTTGGAGCGGACGGGCGCGCGGGGCGTGCTGATTGACATCTCGCTTTTGGAGATGGTTGATTCCTTCATCGGGCGCGTGCTGTCGGACATTGCGGCGATGGCGCGCATTATGGACGCGCGCACGGTCGTCGTCGGGATGCAACCGGCGGTCGCCATCACGCTCGTCGAACTCGGTCTCGAACTACGCGGCGTTGATACGGTCTTGAATGTTGACGAAGGCATCAAGCTGTTGCGCGACGAGTTTGGCATCGGCGAGTCGGACGACGACGTGGCCTACAGGGAGTTGAGCGGGATTGCCGAGCAGATCAATCGCACTTGAGAACGAGCAGGACATTTCCATAGCTCGCAACGAGGTGCGTGCGATGGCCGCCGCCCTCGGCTTTCGCATGATTGACCAGACGCGCCTGACGACCGTCACCTCCGAGTTGGCGCGCAACGTGGTCAAGTATGCCAAGCGCGGGCTGATGATCGCGCAGCCGACCGCGGGCGCTCTCGGACGCCCCGGGCGACGGCGCAGTTTTGAAGACACGGGGCCGGGCATTCCCGCCATCGAAGCGGCGATGCGCGCCGGCTTCCCGC
>CAXTRQ010000168.1:0-13137 GCA_964246705.1 uncultured Pyrinomonadaceae bacterium | reverse complement strand
AATTTTTCCCCCCAATCCCGCTAAGATGACGGCGGCTTTTAAACTCTGGGAGGATGAGCGCAACGGCAGTCCGGCTAACGCGTCATCAGTTGTTCGAGTTCTTCCGGCTGCTTTGGCGTTTTGTGCGTGAGCACGCGGTTGCCTTCGGCAGTGATGAGCACGTCGTCTTCGATACGGACGCCGAGACCGCGATACTTGTCTGGAATGTTTTCGGTGTTCTCCGCCACGTAGAGGCCGGGTTCGACCGTGATAACCATGCCGGGTTCAAGTCCACGCGGCTCGCCTTCTTGGTAGTAACGCCCAACGTCGTGCACGTCGAGGCCGAGGAAGTGACCGAGGCCGTGCATGTAAAACTGCTTGTACTTCTCTTCCTCAATCAGCTTGGCAGGCTCGCCTTCGAGCAGTCCGAGACGCACCATCCCCTCCGTCAGCATTTCTATCGAGTGCTGTTTCAACTCGTCCATTGTGACGCCGGGGCGGGCGCGCGCGATGCAATCCATTTGCGTCTCTAAGACGAGGTCGTAAATGTCTCGCTGCGGTTGCGTAAAGCGTCCGTTGACGGGGAAGGTGCGCGTGATGTCGGAGGCGTAACCCTCGTATTCCGCGCCCGCATCAATCAAGAGCAGGTCGCCGTCCCGGAGCGTCGCATCGTTGCTGATGTAGTGCAGGACGGTGGCGTTCGCTCCGCTGCCGACGATAGACGAGTAGGCGGGAGCAGACGCGCCGTTGCGCCGAAAGATATACTCGATGAGAGCTTCGATTTCATATTCTTTCATGCCGGGGCGCGCGGCGCGCATCGCCTCCGTGTGGGCTTCCGCCGCGATGTCTGCGGCACGCTGCATCAATGCGATTTCGTCTTCGCTCTTAATCAGGCGCATCTCGTGGAGAAGCGCGCCGGGGTCTGTGATAACTTGCGGCGCGCTCATCCCCTTGCGCCCCATCATCCGCATGCGCCCTAGTTGGCTGACGAGCATTTCATCAACCTCAGGATTGCCGTTGCCGATGCGGTAATAGAGATTGCGCGCGCCATTGATAATGTCGCCGAGCTTTTCGCGGAACTCTCCGGTAGTGAACGCGGCGTCCGCGCCGAATTCTGTGCGCGCGCCCTCGACTCCGGCGCGACGCCCGTCCCAGATTTCGCGCTCCGGGTCGCGCGGGCGAACGAAGAGCGTGTAACGCCCCTCTTCTTTTGAAGGAGCGATGACGGCGATTGCTTCCGGTTCGTTGAAGCCCGTGAGATAGAGGAAATCGGAATCCTGACGGTAGCGATAGTCTGTGTCGTTTGAACGAGTTCGTTCACGCGCGCTGGGGATGATGGCGACGGAGTTTGGCTCCATGCGTTGCATGAATTCCGCGAGTTGCGGTCGTGGCATTTCAGAAATTCTCCTTGATGAAAACGTCGCTGCTGCGGAGCAGCCTTTTGGATGGCTTATTGTAACCGAGAGACGGAGCAGGCGGAAATGCGCCGGGCTTGGGCTGACGGTCGGTGTCGCAGTAAAGATTAACCATCGCAGACACAGAGAGAGTCTGAAAAGCTTTCTTCTTAGCGTTCTTGCTTCTTTGCGCCTTTGCGCGAAACTTTTTTTTCGCGCAAAGACGCAAAGGCGCAAAGAAGCATAAAAGTTGCGCGATTGAAGATTCGAGATTTCAACTATTCAATCTGGATACTCTGTCTGCTTTAAACCTGACACATCTACGCACGGGCTTTCAACCGTAGCCTTTTCGCGCGATAATCCCTCTTAAAGCGAGGCACAAACAATGGCGACTCAAATCTCCCGAACCGAACCCCAAACTTCTCAGGCCACTCCAACCCCTCTCGCGCTTGAAGGCGCGCGCGAAGTGATTATCTCGCGCGACCCGGCGACGGGCGAAGAGTTGGGACGCGTGCCGGTATGTTCGGCGGAAGATGTGGCGCGGGCAGTCGCGCGCGCGCGCGGGGCGCAAAAGAATTGGAGCGCGCTTTCGTTCCGCGAGCGCGGGCGGATTGTGTTGCGCGCGCGTGAGATTGTGCTGGCCGAGATGGACGAGATCGCGGAATTGATTTCGTGCGAGTCCGGCAAGCCCTCGGCGGAAGCCATCATGATGGAACTCGTGCCGACGCTCGACCTGATGCAGTTCTTCGCGCGGCGGACGGCGCGATTGTTGAAACCCGAACGCGTCGGTATCGGTCTCTACAGTTTGATGGGGCGCTCATCGAGCATCGAGTATCGCCCGCTCGGCGTCATCGGCATCATCTCGCCTTGGAATTTTCCTTGGGCGATTCCGCTCGGCGAAGTTGTGATGGCCTTGATGGCGGGCAACGCCGTCGTCTTGAAGCCGAGCGAGTTGACGCCGCTCGTCGCCTTAAAGATTGGCGATGTGCTCAAGCGCGCGGGCGTGCCCGAAGGTCTGTTTGAAATTATCACGGGCGACGGTGCGACGGGCGCGAGTCTCGTGGAAGCGGGCGTGAACAAGATTATGTTCACGGGAAGCGTGGCGACGGGTAAGCGCGTGGCCGCCGTTGCGGCTAAAACTCTCACGCCAATCGTCCTCGAACTCGGCGGCAAAGACCCGATGATCGTGCTGGAAGACGCAGACATTGAGGCCGCCGCGAGCGCCGCCGTGTGGGGCGCGTTTGCCAATGCGGGACAGGCATGCGCTTCGGTCGAGCGTTGCTACGTGCATCAACAGGTCGCGGAAAAATTCACCGCGCGCGTGGTCGAGATTACCGAACGACTCAGACAAGCGAGAGGCACAGAGGAGGGCGCGGACATCGGCGCGATGTCGAGCGCGCGGCAGTGCGCTATCGTCGAAGAGCACATCCGGCAAGCGGTCGCCGACGGCGCAAAAATTCTGACGGGCGGCGGTCGCGCGTTCCACTCCGACCGGACGCCCGAACAGGGCGCGTTCCATCAGCCGACGGTGCTCGCCGATGTTGACCATACGATGGCCGTGATGCGCGAAGAGACGTTCGGCCCCGTCCTGCCGTTGATGACTTTTCGCACCGAAGAGGAAGCCATCAGGCTCGCCAACGATAGCGAGTTCGGCCTGACGGCGAGCGTCTGGACGCGCAATCTCAGGCGCGGGCGACGCATCGCCTCGCAGATCGAAGCGGGCACGGTGATGGTCAACGAAGTGCTCTACACGCACGGCATCGCGCAGACGCCGTGGGGCGGCGTCAAGCAGAGCGGCCTCGGGCGCACGCACGGGCGTCTCGGTCTGCTCGAACTCGTCGCGCCGCATCACATCCATGTCAACCGTCTCGCAGTCTTACAGGACTTCTGGTGGTTCAACTACACGCCGGATGCGGCACGCCTGTTTCGCTCGCTCGCACGCCGTTTTTCGACCGGATCGGCGCTGCAAACCCTCCTCGTCACGCCGCAGATGGCACGCCGGTTTTTCGAGCGCCGGAAGAAACAAAAAAGGCCATAAGAAATTACTTGCGCTGTACTTAAAAAACACTTATAGTGCCTGCTACCCCAAAAGTGCTGAAGTCCTCTCTTAAGAGGCTACTTTTCGCCTTACGTTCAATCCACAACCCGACTCGCTAAGTGAGTTTCGAGGAAATTCAGTGCTCGCTCACGCACCGTCTTTCTGATTTCTCACAACCATTGTCGCAAAGGAACGCATGCATGTGTGTGTCGCTCTTCATCTGTCAAAGGGTCGTCTGCGCCCCGTCCGGTCTGGCCGGGCGGCGCGTTCCCTCGCGGCCTGAATCTCACAACCCACCTTTTACTTGGAGGAATAAATGAAGAAATTGTTCTTGCTGTTGGTCAGTATCGCGCTCCTCGCACTCACCATCCCGACGTGGACGCGTTCATCCAGTGTTCAGGCACAAGCGCCGAAAACTAAGATTCGTAAAAAAGCTAAGCCGGTTCAAAATAGCTATATCGTTGTCCTTCAGGATTGGGCGTCCAACCCGCCGGGCACAGACTCTTTTGCTCCGTTCGTCGCTAAAGATTTAGCCGACACCTTCGGCGGAAAAATCAAACACATCTATAAACATGCCGTGCAAGGCTTCTCCGTCGAACTGACGCCGGAAGCAGCCGAAGCTTTAAGTCTCGACCCGCGCGTTAATTACATCGAAGAGGATGGGGAAGTCCACGCCACGACCACTCAGACCGGCGCGACGTGGGGACTCGACCGCATTGACCAGCGCGACCTCCCGCTCGACGGCAATTACACCTACACCCCAACCGGCTCAGGCGTCCACGCCTACATCATTGACACGGGCATCCGCACGACGCACACACAGTTCGGCGGTCGCGCCAACAAAGTTTTCGACTCGATTAACGACGGGCAAGCAGGTAACGATTGCAACGGCCACGGCACGCACGTCGCGGGCACGGTCGGCGGCTCGACCTACGGCGTGGCGAAGAATGTTTCGCTGCATGCCGTCCGCGTCCTCGACTGCACGGGTGGCGGCACGGATGCGACCGTGATTGCGGGTGTGGATTGGGTGACGGCGAATCACCTTAGCCCGGCAGTTGCGAACATGAGTCTCGGCGGCGGCGCGTCGGCGACGCTCGACACCGCCGTGCAGAACTCTATCAACTCAGGCGTGACCTACGCCGTCGCCGCAGGCAACGACAACTTGGACGCGTGCGGCTCGTCGCCCGCGCGCCTCGCAGCGGCCATCACCGTCGGCTCGACGACCAGCACGGACGCGCGTTCCTCTTTCTCCAACTTCGGAACCTGCGTTGACATCTTTGCGCCCGGTTCGAGCATTACTTCCTCTTGGATGACCAGCGACACGGCGACGAACACCATCAGCGGAACTTCGATGGCGACGCCGCACGTCGTCGGAGTCGCCGCGCTCTACCTGCAAAACAACCCGACGGCATCGCCCGCCACCGTCGCCAGCGCCATCACCAGCACGGCGACGACGGGACACCTGACCGCCATCGGCACAGGCTCGCCGAATCGTCTGCTCTATTCGCCGCTCACGACGGCTGGCGGCGGCGGCGCACCCTGTACCTCTTGCACGCTCTATACAGGCTCTCTGGTCGGAACCGGCGATTTTAATTATCAACCGGACGGCAGCTACTACTTTAGCAGCGTCAGCGGCGTTCACAAGGGCTGGCTGCGCGGGCCGACCTCCGGCGCGGACTTCGACCTCTACCTGCAAAAATGGAACGGCTCGGCGTGGGTTGGCGTGGCGAGCGGCACGAGCGCCACACCGAACGAGGATGTTTCCTACACGGGAACTTCCGGTTACTACCGCTGGCAGGTTTACGCTTACAGCGGGTCTGGAAGCTATAACTTATGGCTGCAACATCCATAGGTTGACCGCATCTTGAAGCACAAACTAAAAGCAGCCGCTTCTAAAAGCTGTCTCCGGTAAACATGCCGGACAATCAAAGACGAGAGGGGATTAACTTGGCAGTCAAGCTAATCCCCTCTCGTCTTTTGCTCCGGTAGCCTGCCCGGAGCGGACAAGCGTTCTGCCTTGCCTTATCTTCTCTCTCCCTTTAGCATTGAACTTTAGGTTCACATCAATTTTGTTATCCAGAGGCAAGACTAAAATTTGCTCGGCAGGTTGATTAAGGCGCAGGAGCGCAGACACGCGCAGCGCGACACAAACAGGCTTGTGCGCCCTTTCGAGTGGGGCGCGGCTTATGTCACAGAGCACACGAACGGCGACGACCCGCGCGAAATCTTCGCGCGTCACACACGCGCTGTTCTCGGCGGCGGCAACGGCGATTTCTACGCGCTCACGCCAATCACGGATTATCGTTTAAATGGCGAGCGGCTGACGTGGACGAGCGCCGTCGCAACGCCCTCGCCGGAGAACAACGTCGCACGCGCGCGATTCTTCCGCGCGCCGTCTGAAGACGGGGAGGTGCGCCGCGCCGTCGTGGTGCTGCCGCAGTGGAACGCTGACGGCGAGAGTCACGTCGAACTGTGCCGCATCCTTCATCGTCTCGGCATCGCGGCTCTGCGTTTGACGCTTCCATATCACGAGGCGCGTCGTCCCGCCGATCTCGAACGTGCAGACTTCCTCGTCTGCTCGAATATCGGGCGCACAATTCAATCCATGCGGCAGGCCGTTCTGGACACGCGCGCGGCAGTCAGTTGGCTCGAAGCGCAGGGATACAATCGCATCGGCATCGTCGGCACAAGCATCGGTTCGTGCACGGCCTTTCTCGCCTTCGCCCATGACGCGCGCCTCAGGACGGGCGTCTTCAATCACGTCTCAGGCTACTTCGCCGACGTGGTCTGGCACGGCATCTCCACACAGCATGTCCGCGCCGGTATCGAGCGTCAGCTAACGCTCGAAGAACTTCGCGCGCACTGGCTGCCGATTAGCCCGATGCCTTTCGCTGCCAAGCTTCTCGAAAACCCGACGCGCCCCATACGCTTTATCGCCGCGCGCTACGACCTGACGTTTCCCGCTGACCTCTCTCGCAATGTTATCTCAGAGGTGCGTCAGCTTGGCGTCTCGCTCGATGTCTCTTGGCTGCCCTGCGGCCATTACACGAGCGGCGAGCGCCCGTGGGTCTATCTCGACGGCTGGAAGATTGTGACGTTCCTGCGGCGGCATCTGTGACTTTCAGAAGCGCATCTTCGATTGAGTGTTCGGCGCATTGATATTCACCATCGCGGACACGGTTAAAATCCCACAAGCACCAGAGGCGCTTAAAAACTCTGACACCGTTGCGAGGCTGAAACCTCATCACCGGCCTGCCCATGCTTTCTCAACTTTTAAAATTTGCGCTAGGTCTTCTTGTCCTTCTCAATCGAGAGGGCGAGATCGGCAACGACGGCGACGAGTTCTGCCGGGTCAATGGGCTTCGACATGTGTATCTGAAATCCGGCGGCGAGCGATAGCCTGCGGTCTGCATCTGCGGCATAGGCCGTCAGGGCGATGGCCGGAGTCGCGCCGCCTTGCGCGGGCGTGAGCGAGCGCACGATTCTCAACAACTCGTTGCCGTCAGTGCCGGGCATCCCGATGTCACTCACAATCACGTCTGGTCTCGTCTCGTCGAGCGCGGCCAGCGCCGCTGAGGCCGAAGTGACGCCGGTCACGGAAGCGCCGCTGTGTTCAAGTATCACGCTAAGAAGTTCGAGCGTGTCCGCTTCGTCGTCAACGACCAGCACGCGCAGGCCGACGAGCGGGGGGAGTTGGTCTTCCGCGCCCTGCTTCTCATTTTCCTCCGGCAGTGCGCGCGCTGCATTCGCTAATGTTGATTCCTGCTCACGGCTTGCGGGTCTCGGAAGTTCAATCGTAAAAGTTGAGCCGCGATGTTCTCCGTCGCTTGCGACCCGAACCGTGCCGCCGTGCAGTTCGACCAGATGACGCACGATGGCGAGGCCGAGGCCGAGGCCGCCGAAGGCGCGCGTCGTCGTCTGGTCGGCCTGCCGGAAGCGGTCGAAGACGAAGGGCAGAAAATCGCGCCGGATGCCGATGCCCGTATCGGTGAAGGTGATGCGCGTATGCGGGTCGGCGCGCTCGACGCGAATTTCGACGCGCCCGCCGACGGGTGTGAACTTGACGGCGTTCGACAACAGATTCCAGATGATTTGCTGCATCCGCGCTGGGTCGCCGAGCACTGGGCCAACGCGCGGGTCGAAGAGCGTCTGAAGCTGAATATTCTTGGCGTTGGCCGCAGGGCGCAGCGCATCAATCGCCGCCTGTACGACATGGACGAGTTCCATCGGCTGCGTGTCGAATCTTAGATTTCCGGTGATGATGCGCGAGACATCGAGAATGTCGTCAACAATCTGCTGCTGCGTCCGCCCGTTGCGCTCGATAATCTCGATGGCGTTGCGCGCGTTCGCCTCGTCGAGATTTCCCGCGCGGAGCATTTTCGCCCAGCCGAGAATAGCCGTCAGCGGCGTGCGTAGTTCATGTGAAAGAGTTGCTAAAAATTCATCTTTGATCCGATTGGCATCTTCGGCGTCGGCGCGCGCACGCCGCTCATGCTCGAAGAGTTGCATGTTCTCAAGCGCCACCGCTGCGAGGTTGGCCGCCATTCTCATCGCCGTCAGATGCTCTTGCCTGTAAGCCGCGCGCTCGTAGCTCTGCACCTCAATCGTCCCGACGATGCGACCCATCACAGACATCGGGACGACGAGCGACGATTGCGGGCGCAACCCATTGTCGGGGCCGACGGGGATGCCCGGATGCGCCTGCGCGCGGTTCATGTAGTCGTCTGTGATGATGATTTTTCCTGTGCGGACGGCGCGGCTGTTCGGCCCTTCGCTGGTAATCGGCATCGGCGGCAGTTGTGATACGTCCGCCTCCTCGCCATCGCCCCAGGCATAGACGGCGGTACGCACGTCGCGCTTCCGGTCGTAGAGCGAGATGAAGATGCCGATGCAGGGAACTGAGACGAAAGCGAACTCGCGCAGCGCGTGAAAGATGGTGTGATGTTTGCGCGCCGCGCCGATGGTTTCCGCCAGATGCGTGAGCCGCTTCAGAAGGCGTTCGTAACTCTGCCAAGCGGATTTCTCGTCCGGCTGTTCTCTGTCTGTCGCTGCGTCGCCTTCGTGGTTCATCACGCTCGCCCTTCGGAGGCTTTCTTGAGTGTATTTCTCAAGTGGCTGTCATATCTAAAACTTTGCACGATTATCCTTCGTCGCCGCTACTTTGCCAAACGAAAGAACACGTCTTCAAACGGCGCATCGTGCATCGAGACCTGCGCGCGCAACTCTGCCGCTCTGCCTTCGGCGACGAGCCGCCCGCCGCGCATGATACCGATGCGGCTCGACGTGCGCTCGACGAAATCCATGACGTGCGAAGAGACGATGACGGCGCGTCCCTCTCCGCGCTCCTGCTCGATTCTCAGGCGCAGCTTTCTCATCATCTCGACATCGAGGCCGTTCAAGGGTTCGTCCAACACGAGCACGTCGGGCGCGCCTAAGAAAGCGGCGGCGAGTCCGAGTTTCTTACGCATGCCGAGCGAATAACTGCCGACCCACTTACTCTCGACGGCCTTCAACTCGAAGAACCCGGCCTCTTCTTCGACGCGCGTCCCGTCGCACTCTTTTAGTCCCGCCACCAGTTGCAAATATTCTCTGCCCGTCAGACGCTCGTAGAGAAAAAGCTCCTCCGGCAGGTAGCCGAGATGGCGGCGGGTGGTCTTTGCTCGCCGCGCCAAATCCTCCCCGCAGACGAGGACGCGCCCCTCGTCCGCCGCGCTCAGCCCGACAATCATCCGTATCAGTGTGGATTTGCCCGCGCCGTTCGCGCCCACGAGCGCATACACCTCGCCCGCCGAAACCTTCAAGCTCACCTCGTTGACCGCGACTGTCTCGCCGTATCTTTTCGTCACCCCTTCGACGGCGACCGCAGTCGCACCGCTGCTGCTACTGCTGCTCAATCTGCCTCCTTTAGTAATCGGTAAGCGGCGCGCGACTGGCCGCGCAAACTCAACTCGCGCATCCCCAGATAGAGCATCAATCCGGCAGGCCACATCAACGCCGTGCCAAAGCCGAGCGCCAGCCCCAACACTTCCATCAATATAATTGCGAGGCCGGGTTGCTCCGGCATCTCGAACCCGAAGAGACCCATCAGCGTGCTCACCAACCACCAAAGCCACACGCACTCGATGAGCAGCGGCAGCGCGTAGGTGAGCGGCGCGTCGCCCGTCAGCACACCCACCGTCCAGACTAAGAGCGGCGCGGGCGCAGAGACGACGCGCGTGTACCAGAGTTTCGATTGCCAGACCTGCGCGCCCGTCGCGCCGACTGCGCGCTCCAACCAGAGATGCGGAATCTGGTAAGCGACGAGCACGGGCAGCAGCGCCCCCAGCGTCGCCGTCACAAACACGCACGCGACCTTGATTGCCATCACTGCGGGAAGCCACGTCGCCGCGAACCAATCCGCGCGCACCGTGTCTGCTTGTGCGACCGGCAGCACGCCCGTCGTTAACACCGCCGCGAGCGTGACTATCCAGAGCACGGACAAGCCCGCGATGACATAGACGGCTGACGAAAAGGCTCTGGCGGTCAGTTGCAGGTCGCGCGCCAGTTGCGCCGCGACTGCCGCCGAACCGAGCCGTCCGAGCACGCGCGCCCCGAAGAAGCTGCGCCGCGCGCCCGCATGTAACCGCCGCGCGTATTCCATATCCGCCGCGCGCCAATTCCTGTGCGCCTGCCTGACGAAAAAGAAGATAGACGCCGCGACGACGATACCAACCGCCAGCACGCCGAAGCGATTCAATCCGCCGCTTGTCCAATGGGGCAGCCTGTCCGGCTTGACGATCATTAAAAGCAGCAACCCACCCATCAAGGCGCACACCGGCAGGGCGACCGAGGCGACGAGCGCCACGCCTATCCGTTTTCTATGTTCCCAGTGAATCCACTCGATTGCCGCCAGCGTTTCCGTCAACGCCAGCAGGATGATGAACAGCGGAACGCTCAACAGCAGTTCCACCCATGCGATGCTGCCGCCGAGAATCTTGCGTCCCAACAGCGCGGCGACGGCGACCAACGTTGCCCGCCCCATGCGACCCAGCAGAGCCGCGTAGAAATGCGTATCCACAGAAACGGGCAGCGTGTCGAACAAAGATTCCGCGCGCTGCACGTGATAAATCTCCACACTCGCGCGCGACAAACTCAAAGCGGCGAGCGCGACGAAGGCCAGCACCGCGCACCCCGTACTCTGAGCGTGCGAAAAATTGACCTCCGGGTGATCGGTGACCAGACTCCCCAGCGCGACATACGTCGTTCCAAGGACGAGCGGCGTGAGAATCAGCAACGCGTAGAGATGACCGGCAGCCCAGCGCCACTGCTCGCGGGTTGCCGCGACGGCGATCAGCTTCAGCTTCGTCATGCTTTCTTTCTCGCCAGCGCGCGTGCAATGCGATTTTCAAGCACGATGTCCGGCGTGTAGTTTTCGAGTTTCAGGAAATGCTCCGCCGCACGGTCGAGCGCGTCCTGCGGCACGAGGCCGACAATCTCACTGCTCAAAATCTCCACGCCCAGACGCGCGGCCTCGCGCTCGACCGCCTCAAAAGCTTGATGAATATTCGTCTCTCCATAACTCGTCAAATTCATCGAGACCTGCACGACGCCGCGTCCCGCGAGTTCAAAACCGAGCGCCTTGACTTTCGCCAATCCGCCGTCACGCCCGCGCACCGCGCGCGCGATGCGCCTCGCGACTGAGAGGTCTCTCGTCTGCAAGTTGACGTTGTAAGCGACGAGCAGAGGACGCACGCCGACGATGCACGCGCCCGCGCTTTCATGCACGCGCGCCTCGCCCACGTCCGGCGCACGCTCCGGCACGCTCGCAATCTCTTCACGCAGCAACTCGAAACCGCCGCGCCGCACGTCCGCCAAGTTTTCGCGCGCCGGCCTGAGCGCCGCGCTCTCGTAAAAATAGACGGGGATCGAAAGTTCGCGCGCGATTCGCTCTCCCGCTTTGTGCGCGAGCCGGACGCACTCATCTGTCTCGATGCCGCGAAGCGGAATCAGTGGCAGCACGTCGGTCGCGCCCATACGCGGATGCTCGCCCGCGTGCGCGCGCAGGTCAATCAACTCCGCCGCGCGCCCGACGACACGCACCGCCGCCTCGACCACCGTCTCCGGCGCGGCGACGAACGTAATCACCGAACGATTATGATCGGCGTCCACATGCGTGCCGAGCACGTAAGCTTCCGGCACAGACTCGACGGCCTCGATGAGCTGCTCAATCGTCTCAAGCTTGCGGCCCTCACTGAAGTTTGGAACACATTCTACCAGACGCTCCATCCTCGCCACTCCCTCGTCCCTCTTCTCAATACTACCGTGTTATAACATCTCTTTTAGCGAGTCTACTATTAGGTTCGACAGCTTAACCTGCGGGGCTAAGATATGAAAAACAAGAAGCTCAGCTTTTGGCTGATGGTGATTGTCGGCATACCCGCCTTCGTTTGGCTGGTCGCCGAGTTGATGCGTGTGTTTTTAGAAGTAGTAAATCGCTCCGGCATTTCCTCGGCTGTGCTTGATGGGGTGTTGCAACATAAGGTTGGCGAGTTGATGATCTGCGCGCCGTTGTTTCTGATTTTGGTGCTCGGTAATAAATGGTCAAAAGAAAAAGTTGCGGCTCTCACCGACCGCATGCGAGCGTTGATGATTGCCGGTGGATTGTTGAATGCTCTGGCGTGGTACAGCTTGCGCGAAAGAGAAGCTTGGGATTCATTCTTCCGCGTGTGGTGTTTGATACTTTTATTCGCCGGTTTGTTCGGCTCGCAAATAGCCAAGTGGGTAGTGAGCAAGTCGCAAGAAGAATCTTCCGCGTGAGTCGTGTAGTCGCAAATTAAAAAATCTAAAATCGCAAATACTCTTATGCCTGACCAAACATCCGACCGTTTCGTGCGCGAGCGCAAAGAGGCATGGCAGCGGCTCGAAGATTTGTTGACGCTCTTAGACCGCTTATCTCTCCGCCGCCTGCATCGCGAAGAGGTGCGAGAGCTTGGGCGTATCTATCGCCGCACGGCCTCCGACCTCGCCATCGCGCGCGCCGAATCGCGCGACCCACGGCTCGTCAACTATCTCAACAGCCTCGTCATCCGCGCGCATGGCCGCATCTATCGCACAGACGCTTCGGAAGGACGCCACCGCATCCGCCGCTTTTTCCTGCGCGACTTTCCGCAAACTTTTCGCCGCACGTGGCGCTACACGGCACTGGCTTTCATCTCGTTCCTAATCTTTGCCGTCGCCGGTTTCCTAGGCACGTGGCACGACGAAGAGTTTTCCGAACTGGCGGGCGTCAGTCCGATGTTTCGCGAGTTTGTTATCAAAGCTCACAAACATTGGTGGGAGGGATTGAACGAAGCGAATCAGGTGGGCGCGGTCGGTATTATGACGAACAACATCTGGGTGATGTTCAACGGCTTCGCCGGGGGCGCGCTCTTCGGCGCGGGCACTCTGTACGTGATGGCGACGAACGGCGCGAGCATCGGGGCGATACTCGCACTGACTTACCGCGCGGGCTTCGGTCAAGACCTCGTCACCTTCATGGTCGGACACGGCGTCATCGAACTCTCCTGCATCTTTATCATGGGTGGCGCAGGAATGCTCTTCGGCCTCGCCATCCTGATGCCCGGCGACCTCTCGCGCGCCGACGCCCTCCGCTTAAGAGGGCGCGAGAGCATTCAACTCGTCGTCGGCTGCGTTCCCCTGCTCGTCGTCGCGGGCATCATCGAAGGCTTCATCTCGCCCGCCCCGATC
>CAXTRQ010000167.1:0-13211 GCA_964246705.1 uncultured Pyrinomonadaceae bacterium | reverse complement strand
CTTCTTCATAGTTTGCTCCTTGAGACTTGTTCTTTTTTCAGTGAAGTTGAGATAGGCAGATGAAGTTGTGGCCTACTGAAACCCCCACCCTTTTACCCTAACCGGTTTCCCCCCGAGTAAGGTTGAGATAGGTAGATGAAGTTGTGGCCTACTGAAACCGGCGACGCCGTGTACCACGCTGCGTTGCCGTTGACGTGTTGAGATAAGCGGATGAAGTTGGGGTCTGCTGCGACGGCGGAGTAGACGTTTGAAGATATGAAAGACAATCTCGCTCGTAGTAAATTGTGGGATCAATAGATGACTTTGTATTGTCCGAACCCCTTCGTCGTAGATTCGCCAACGTGGAGTATTTCGCCGAGTAGTAGAAACTCCATGAACGGCGTGAAGTCACCGCACAAGTGCATCGCACCGACGAAGCCGTCTAGCTCAACGAACTTTTGCTGGTCACCCGCAAAGTGCACGTAGCTCTTTCGGCGCAACTCTAAATCTTTCGTCACTATCTCCTTGCTCGCTTGTAGGAGGCGGTTCCGCCAGCGGTAAAATTCCGCTTGCCCAATCCATCCTTGACCGTAGAGTTGCCACACCGCCGCAATGCGATCCGTCAACAGCAATACGAGATCATAAAAATCTCTGACCCCTTTGGCTCGCTTAGATTTTATAACGACAGCGCCATTCTGTTTTCTCTCGAACGGGTCGCTATCCTCCGACGGCAAAGGAGGGAAGCTGTCTCTTGTCGTCCTGACCGGAGTTGAAAAAGAGATGATTAGTTCGTCGGGCATGTGCAGCGGTAACATACCTAGAATCACACTAGAGGCTTCACGAACAACCGCTCGGCTCAAGTTTCCGAGCGCATGAAGCGAGCGTCCCGCGCCGAGCATATCGCGCACCTCCACTAATTGATACCGCGCCCGCCGCGATTCGTTATGCAGTCCGCTCATGCCAAGCTCCCCGAACGTCTCAATGATTTGCCCGATGATTTCAGCGCTCGGTCCGAGACCTACAAACCCGAAGCTGACGCGACTACCCGCCATCATCTCCCCATTCATCTCTACCGGCGGTTCCATGACGTAAGGCGCAGGCAAGTTTTCCTTGTCACCCAAAGGCTGACCTGCAATGCTCCCGTAATGCACCCGTCTCGGTTTAAACAGGAGCGGGAATTCGCAGCTCAGGAAACGCTCGCAGTCCGAACATCGTACAAGCTGCGGATGGTCACACAGAGTCTGTTTCAAAATCTCACCAAAGCCGCCACGCAGTTTTATTCCCCAGAACCCCATCGGGGCATAGTTATCCAGTAATTCGATTTCAAATTGAATTTTGGAGAAATAAAACATCAGTATTTACTCAGAACGATAAATCGCAGATAAAGTCGCACATGTTTTCTGCGGCCAAACGCGTGCGACACGCGTCTGAATATAGAGTGCTGTCGAAGACGCGTTCGCCCTAACACTTAAGTGTTGACACAACCATGAAATTATGTAAGATGCACACTTGGTTTTCTACAAGCGTGTGACTTCACCTGATTTTTTAGTCTCCACACGTTGCCTAAAGAGAGTCTTACAGTGAAGATTCATCTCACTAGATCTTATATCACCATACCGAATACAATTCTTTCTGTAACCTACTAGAGATAACAGATAGCGAAAAGAACTTTTCGTGTCCTGACTCCTTAATTTGCATTGATTTGAAAGCTAACCTCACCATTAGTTGCTGGTGAAACCGGGGTTAACCATCCTTTGGATTTAAGGCATGCCCGCAGGTTGTGAAGGGGATGTCGAAAAAGCTCTGTCTCACGTAAGCTCAATTCTGATTTCCTCATGTGATAAGCATGGCGAGAAGCACGAGTCCGAGGGTTTCAGCAATCTTATACTTGTTAATGCTGGCGAGCGTCTGCCTGCTCCAGTGTAGTCCTCGACAGAACCTGCCGGTTACTAAATCTGCTGCCGTTTCTGATTCGCAAGGCGTGCCTGCACAGCCCGACGAGTTCGGACTGGCTCTGGAAAAAGCGCGGCAGGGCATGAATGCTGATCAGATTGCAAGTGTTTTCGATATAGAAGCAGAAATACCCTTTCCCGGCACGCGCATCAACGCCCTCGGTCAATTGAGAGTCGGGCACGATAGCACGATCATCATCGTGGATTACGAGCGCAAATTGGCCGAGTTGTACGATTCCTCCGGTCGTTTCGTGCGCCCGATTGGCGGCGTAGGCAATGAGCCGGGTTCTCATCTCTGGCCGTCTGATGTTGCGGAAGTTGCAGAGGGAAGAATCGCCGTCTCCGACTTCCAGAGTCACCGCGTTAACCTTTTCTCGAAAGATGCTGAATTTCTATCCTCCTTCATCTATACGCCGCAGAACTTTTCGGCGCAGACCTTGCTGTACGACGACGTGACGCGCTGCTTTTACCTGTATGGGAATCGCTGGCAAAATGACGAGACGGGTCGGTTAGTCGGCGCAGACCTCGTCCACAAGTATTCTGAGAGCGGCGAGTTCATCGCTTCTTACCTGCCCTTTCCTGAGAGCGCAAAAGCTCTCGACCTCTACACGTACGACCACCCGGCGATGGACATCGTCGATGGAAATTTATTCGTCGCCCTCCCTTTTGATTACACCGTCTACCGGCTAACGCCGGATGGTCAACTCTCAACTTACCTGACGGAAAACGGCATCGAGTTCAAGTCGCCCGCCTCCGGGCTGGAGGCCAAACAGAGGACTCCGGCGGAGGCATACAGCTACATCCAGAGCTGGCGGCTGACGTGGACACCGATCAACAATCTGATTGTTGATGGCGACAAATTGCTGGTGCAGTACCAGACTTTTAACCCTCTGCGCTACACAATTGACATGTGGTCGGCAACGACAAAGAAGAAGATCGCCTCCGTCAAAACGAACTACTCGATTTTGACAAGGGGACGTGACGGCTACGTCTATTTACTCAAGAACCTTGAGTCGAAAGGCCAAGAGCGTTATGAAGTTGTCCGCGCCAAGCTCAAATCATCAACGTCGTAAAATCCTGCTGACCGCACTGCTCATCCTGTCGTGTCTGGTTGCCGCCAGCGCCTTTCTCTTGAGCAGCCATGGCGGCTCACGCACGATTTGGGTCAGTGAGCTTGATGGTTCTCGCGTGAGGTTGGACGTGTCAGCGTTGAAGGGCATGCGGTTGTTGAACTTAAAGACGGAGCGCGAGGAAATCATCACTTATGGGACAGCGAACACTCTGGTTATTTTTCTGTCGCCGGGCGACTGTCCTAATTGCCTTCGGGAGCGTAGCGTCTGGGAGGAGCTAAACAATGCTCATGACGCCGCGAAGCTACGGGTCGTCGGCGTGTTGGTGAGAAGCTCAATAGCAGAAGCACGCACTTTTGCGAAGGCTTACCAATTTCCGTTCCCGCTCTATTTTGCTGATAAAAATCGAGTCGGGCAGGCCACACCACTGCCGCAATTGACACCGTTCAAGGTGCTTGTTAATGCTCAGGGAGACGTTCTTCTGGCCGACGGCCCCAACGCGAATGCCTCCACGCAAAAGATTTTTGGTCAAAAGGTAAGTGAGAGTTTAATGTTCGCCGAGGTGACGAAGTGACGCGCTTACGTCACAGGCGGAACAGCTTTGAACTGGCGAGATTCACTCGCCACTGAAAAGAAAGGAACTCGCTATGAAGAGACTAACTCTCGCCATCGCGCTGCTGGCCGTAGGGTTCTACGGGGCGTCAATGTCCTCGACGTACAATCAGGCGACGGTGGTTCACGCGGACACCTGTAAGGTTCAAGGTAAGCAGGTTGCGACAGGCGAAGGCGTGCTGGTCTGTGATTGTACGCAGACTCAAAATACTAACTGCCAATGCTTGCTTGAATGCCCCAGACCGCCGATGCAATAGTCTTGCGAACGGGCGATTCAAGCCTCCATAAAGTCGCCGCTATGTAGCGTTTCCGGGCGACCTCTCTCCGCGCATCCGCTCTATCCACGCTTTGTAAATGAAGGCCGTTACGAGAAGCAAAGGAGACATGATATTCAATGAAATCCAACAGCGGTTCGACGCTCAATTTTTTCCGCGCGACTGTTTTGGCGCTACTGACGCTCGGAATGCTCGCCACACTGCCTGCGATTCGTTTCAAGGGAATGGTCGTGTCGGCAGCCTGCACCCGGTCGGGGACGGCATCCGTCACGCCGGACGGAATCTTTGTTTGCGATTGCACTTCACTAAACAACGGCGGCAACTGCGTCTGTATCATTCAGTGTCCGCGACCCGGCCTTGAATAGCGCGCCGCCGGATGAGAGGGCAAATGCTTATTCGCTCCGGTGTGCGAGTTTTGAATTAGGAAAAAGAGCTTGTGTCGGTCGCCTTAGCTGTAGTAAAAGTGAAAGACCGGTGGACGCTCGCACACCGGATTCAGACAAACCCACTCACCTGATCGCAATTTCCGGCTCTTACTTAAATGTCCGCCGAATCTTCAAAAACGTGAGGACGGGCTGCGCGCCCCTTCGCTGTCGGATACAGCAGCGAAGGGGCGCGCAGCCACGCGATTGCGAAATTCAGCACCGACCGCGATGCCGTTTAGCGGCCTTCACAGGAGAAAGGTATCAGTGATGACATTCGCTCGCAGCTTACTCATCGCTTTGCTTGTGCTCTGCGCCATCCCTCATCTCGCTGCCCTCACGGCCATAGCACAGGACGACACCGGCCAAATAAATCCGCTCAAGCGCACTGCTCTGGATGTCCTCGCAAGAGAGATCGAGCGCGCTAAAAGTTACGGTCAAACGAGAGAGCGAGTCATCGTCTGGATTGCGGCGGCTGATGCCCTGTGGGATTCGGATAAGCTCAGAGCGAGAAGTTTGTTGCGCGAGGCCAACGAACAAATAGACGGTGCAGTCGCTACTGCGCGGCAGGGTGAAAAGGAGTTTATCACCAACGCGCGGACGACCGTTCTGCGTGGACAACTACGAGCAGACCTGCTCGCCGTCGCGCAGCGACATGATCCGACGCTTGTTGATGAACTGATGCGCGGCGCAAAAACCGAAGAGAATAAGGCGCAGATGGTGGCTCTGCATAATGAGCCGCAGGTTTTCGGCAGCAGCAGTTTTCAAAAAAGGAGTCTAGCGCTGCTTGCTGCACGTCTCGTTCCGACCGACCCGCAACAAGCCGTCAGTTATGCGGTGGACAGTCTCGGCTACGGCGTCCCGCAGGAGTTCACAGAGGTTTTTCGCGCCCTCATTGCCGCCCATCCCCGGTCTGCCCATCAACTCTTTGAAAAGGCGACCGCGTATTTCAATGCCGATTCTTCCTCCAATCTTTACGACGCGATGATCTTGGCGAGCTATCTGAGGTTAATTCCACAGCCGGAATCCGACGTTCAACTCGTCAAGAGGTTTTTGGATACAGCCTTCGCGCGGATTAAGAGGGTGCGTGAGCAGTCAATCCAAACGGGAACAAACAACGAGGGCTTACGCTCGACGCTCTTTCTCACGCTCAAACAGTTGCACACCTTCTACGTCATCTACTGGCCGGAGCGGGCAGGCGAGGTCAGGTCTTATAGCCAGCAGTTAGAGCAAGAGGTCAGGCCGGAAGAGAGGGCTGCCGAAGAATTATTCCCGACCGAGACCAGCCGTAACGATCTCGACAGCATCCTCTCGCGCGCCGCGAATGAAAAGAATGAAGATAACCGCGATGCTCTCTATCTTCAGGCGGCGCTGACGCTCTCGCGCAGAGGCGAATATGAGAGCGCGCTTGACACCGCCGGACGCGCCCGCAGCGGCGAGCGGCGTGAAGCCGTCGTGACTGATGTCCGGCGCGCTCAGATACAGTCTCTTATTTCTCAGGGGGAATTATATGAGGCCGCGAAGGCCGTCGAAAAGATTGAGTCGCCTGAAGAGCGAGCGGACGTGACCATCCGCCTCATCGCGGCGGCGCGAAAGAAAAAAGATATGGTGATGGCCGGCGACATACTCCGCAGCACGCAAAAGATTCTCGTCGCCGGAACGGGGTCTGTCAGTCAGGCGAGGGCGTATCTCTGGCTGGCTTCTTCGTATAGCAAGATAGATATTCAGACGGGGTTCGAGTTGATGTCTGTCGCAATTAAGACTGCGAACGGCGTGCGGGAACTCGAAGATGTCAAATCAGAGCCGAGGTATTTGCAATTAGGCGGCGCGTCGCGGCTGGCAATCCAAGTCGGTGATAACAAAGGAGACTTTCGCTCAGGCTTTCGTCTGCTGGCGCGTCACGATTTCGCACGCACTATTGCACTTGCCGAGAGCTTTGAAAACGAATTACTACGCGGACTGTCATTAGTTACAGCCGCCACCTCCGTTCTCAATCAAGACACGGAAATGTCCGCGCGCCGCCAGTGACCGAGACCGGCCCCAGATGATACGAACGCCGTCCCGCCGTCTCAGATGAGGCGCGAGAGCGTTTCATCAACCGCCTGTTGTCGGCGCGCGAAAAGCAACAATGCTACTTCTTGGGACGCTTGAAGAACAAAGCGCCTTGATTTCCGTTGTTGAAGGGAAAGGGACTTTCTCCAACCATCTCCCATCCTTCATTGCCAAGTCTCGCCATCGTCTTCGCTAGGGCCGTCACACGATCAGAACCTTCAATGTTCAACGCTTGACACCCGGACTCCCGGACATAGCATAGTTCAGCGATGCCCATGAACTTCATGTCCGAGGAATTATGCCCCCTGCCCAATTCCGTGATGTTACTGATGACAGCGTACTCCCATTGTGAGGACATGGTCTTTCGCACTTCTTCATTTTTTTGATCCTGCGTCATCGCGGTCGAGCGCGTGCTCATGGCAGCGGCGCTAATAAACACGGCGAGCACGACCAGAGCTATCATCTGCGCGAAAGCATTCTTCTTCATTAGATTTTCTCCTTTACTATCTTGGGTGAGGTTTAAAGGCTCATTATTATAAACGCCGCAGCATGGATAAAGTGACAAAAATTTTCCAGCGAAAAAAGCGCCACCATGGCAACTGTTCCAGACAGTTGGAGTAGCATTATTACTGAATGAGGGGCGTCGTCAACGATGTGCGCCACCTCCGGACCCGTTTGTCAGCAACGGAAGGGGATTAGCGAGGAATGCGGCGCGTGACGAGAACACCTTGATCTCGTCGAAGACATCCGCGACCATAGATTCACCAATGCCTTTATCGAGTCGCGTCTCCGGCTGGTAAAGGACACCCGTGGCGAAACTCAGAGGGTGCAGCTTTGATACACTGCGCGGCAAGTCGTCTACAGCCCGCAGATTAAAAAGCAGATTAAGCAGGCTCGCCGGAAGGAGATGAAGCGGAAGAAACGCAAGGCCGCAAGCGGAATGACCACCACCGCCCCCGGCGCACGGGGAAGAAAACTACCGACGCCGAAGACGAATCCACACCCCTCAATGTCATAGCCGGAGATTCAGCGCTACCTACCCTACAGATGATTTTATTTCAATAGAGCTCTTGCAAAAGTCCGATAGTTGATGAGACAAGTAGCTCACAGGAATCAACCAATGAGCTACGAACAAATCAAAGATTTACGACCCGCGCTCTTCAAACGATATTGCGGAGTCAAACCCGAAACTTTTCAGCGCATGGTCGAAGTCGTTTCTGACCATCTGGCCGAAACCAGAATCAAGACGGGACGACCGCCAAAGTTATCGGTCGAGGATCAAGTCTTGATGACCCTCGAATACTGGCGTGAGTATCGCACCTTCTTTCATCTCGCCCGCACTGTTGGGGCGTCCATGAATCAAGTGTCTGGCGCACCATCCGGCGAGTGGAAGATATTTTGACAAAATCGAAGGCTTTCACCTTACCGGGGAAAAAGAAGTTGCAGTTGGCAGACCACGAAATCGCATTCATTGTCGTGGATGTCGCTGAAACTCCCGTCGAACGCCCGAAAAAAAGCAAAAAGCTCATTACAGCGGCAAGAAAAAGCGACACACTTTGAAAAGCCAGATAGTTGTCAACGGGCGCACCCGACAAGTCATCTGCACGGCGCATGGTCGCGGCACGACTCATGATTTTGCTCTGTACAAACGCAGCCAACTGGAGTTACACGAGAGCCTTGAGTTGCTGGCCGACAGTGGCTATCAAGGCATCACGAAGCTGCACAACAAGAGCCGAACGCCGAAGAAGAGGTCGAAGAAACACCAGCTCACGAGAGACGAGAAACGATCTAATCGTGAACTCTCAAGGCGTCGGATCGTGGTGGAGAACGTGATTCGCAGTTTGAAAATCTTTCGCATCTTGTTGGAACGCTATCGCAACCGAAGAAAGCGCTTCTCCTTGCGGTTCAACTTGATTGTCAGACTATACAACTTTGAACTCAGCCTCTAATCACTTTTGCAAGAGGTCTAATGAGATGGCACCGCCGCCGCTGGCTATGGTTAGATAAAAACTTGGAGTTTCACGACCCGCTCCTTCGTGAACCCATCATAGATGCTTTACTAGAGACACTACGCGCCCGCTCCATCGTCAATTGCGCGCGTAAATAGTTGTGCGCGAGCGGGGCCGGTGATTGCGTCGCTCAAGACAAGATCAGGCATTAAAGTTCCACAGCTTCTTACTCGATGTGACATCGTCGAGCTATTAAGCAACATGACTTCTTTTGCAAGTACCGTGCGCGCCGCGCGTTGGCTACCATCATTCGGCGCAGGCTTGAGCCTGAGCACGCACGCCATGATGTTGTAGACTATCGACGTTCGGAATGGCGCGACTACAACGCCGCGCTTGAATGCCGTCCCGCGCGCGATGTGTTCGAGAAACCCGACTACCTGTGGGCGCGGCTCGCCGTCCACATCAGGGCCGAACACCTGGATCTCTCCCCCGCTTTGCTCGCGGCCTCCGAGAGGCGGCGACATGAAGAGGTGGACGCCGCGCCGTCGCCGGGGGAGGTGCGCATGGCCGTCGAGCGCCTGCGCGAAGGCCACGACTTCGTCATGCGCGAGTTGGCCGCGGCCGTGAACGCGGCGCGCGCGTCGGCCTCGCAGAGCGGCCCGACCGACCGCGAACGGCTCCTGCAAATCAGGGGGGAACATCGGCGGCGGCCGACCGTCTCGTCGAGCACAACCGCATGCGGCCGTTGACACCCCGCCTCTCCCCTAATATCCTTCCCCGCGCTTCTCCGATTTCACCTACCTCAACAACGGCATCGAGCATGATCATAGAGCTATCCGGAGGAGGTGGCGGGCGATGCAGTGCTTCCGCACCTATCACACCGCGGAGCGGACGATAGAAGGGGTATTCTTCCGGAGGTTAGTTGAGCGACGCTAACATATTGAGGGACGGCGACGAAAAGATGACGTGCGGTGCGGGCTCCGGCACGCGCATGTCTCTGCGTGAAGCGGCGTCGCGCTTCCACTTTCTGGCGGCTAGCGATGTGCTCCGAATGGAAAGCTTCCGACGCCGTCAAGACTTGGAAGTGGAGCCGTTGACCCACGAAGACTGTCACCTCCTCCTGTTCATCTCACACCGATGGGAGACGCCGGAACACCCAGACCCGACGGGAAGACAACTCGCCGCCCTAAAGGCGTTGATTCATCTCGTCTGCGACGCGTGCGATGCCTTGTCGGCGCAGACCGAAGAGGAGCGGGCACGCTTCCTGCCGAGCCTGCGCAGGTACGGCGCGCTGCAGGCGCTGCTACTCGTCTCTCGCCTCTCGCCCACGGTGTTGACCCTCGGCCCAAGCATAGACGGCAAACGCGCGCTCGAATGGCTCCCGGATCACATAGGCGTCTGGTACGACTTCGCCTGTCTCCCGCAATCGCCGCGCTCGGACGCGCAGGAGCGTGAGTTCCAGTCGGCACTGCTGGCATGGCCCGACCTGCTCCTCTCGGAAGAGGTCAGCCTGATAGCCATCCGCGACGAGGGGGACGATTACGAATCGCGCGGCTGGTGCTTCGCGGAAGCGCGGCTCTCCTCTGACAGCATGGTTTGCCGTCCCCTCGCCCTCAGGCTCGACCGACTCGGGACGGTGTCGGGCCCCATAAACTCGGCGGCCACTTCAAAGACGCGCGACGAAGCCGCGACTCGGTTCGAGACCGCGCTGGCCGCGTGGGAAGGTGCGGGCGCGGTCGCCCTCGACGCACAGACGTGCTGGAAGATTGTGGTCGCACAGGCGTCCGTCGCACCGGACGCGCTCCCTTTAGCCGAAGAGGATTCGCCCGTGCTCAGCCTGAACAGGATAGTTCGGCCGAGCGTCACATGGGTCGCACTTTTAATGGCCGGCCTGCTGTCGAACGTGGGCCGGGTCATCAGCGTCTCCGCAGCCATACTGTCTTTACTGAAGGAGAAGGGGCTGCGCTGCTCCGACGACCGCGATCTGGTCTACGTCGGGCTGCTCGCCCTGCTTTGGAGTTGTAACGAACAGAGCCGGCCGGCCGAGTTCTTCAGGCAGTGTCTCGTGCGTCACATAAATAATGCCGGGCTGTCGGCGCGTGTTACGTTGACGGGAGGCTTTCGGCCGTCCTACGGCCGGGACGGCGCGGGCCACGTTAATACTGACGACTTCCTCTGGGAGTTCGCGGATGACGAATGACCTCGCGGCCGCGCCTTCCGGCCGGGTCAAGTCTCTGACGAGCCGCGCGCGTCCCAACCCCACCACCACAACTGCGTCGGACACTTCAGGTCTGGCGCTAACTCGCAGTCGAAACCCCACGCGTCCACGTCGGCCACGGTGCCCCCGTACTCTTTGAAGTTCGTGCCTAGCTTGTCACGTATATGTGCGTATATCTTCGGGCTGTTCTGGATTGAGGGGGTCGCGCCGACCGGGATGAACTCCCAACGCCGCTCTCCCGCGTCGTCAGATTCTTCGCAGGGCTTCACGAAAAAGCGTACGGGGTGCAGGCGCACGCCGATGCGCGCGAGGTCTGCGATCACCTGTTCGCAGCCACGCAGGAACTCGTGACCCTGTTGGTAGAAATTGCTCGCCGCCTCGTCGGGCGATTCGCGGCAGTATGCCTCCATGATCTGCCAGAGGCGTAGCATGTGAAGCAGCACTGACTTGGCGGGCGTCTCCAAAAGGAGGTGCCTTGTGAAGGGCACGAGGATTTCGTCCACGTCTTTTGCGTCGAAGTTCTCGCGCTGGCCTTCGCCCGCGGCCCCGGCGAGTTTCGACACCGCCGCCGCGAGCGTTGCGTCCGAAGTCTCCGCCGCCTTCAACAGTCCCCGCGCCAACGCGTCCAACTCTATCTCACTCCCGACGAGCAACTCGTCGTACTCCGGCCTGCGCGTGTCGCGCAGGACTCGGCCGACGTGCGCCAACTCGGCGGACACGGCCCGCGCGCGGCGGACGCGTTCGTCCGACTCAAGCATGCGAAGCGCCGCGTGCCTTCCGGCCGAGTGCCTGAACCTCTCCTCAAGCGCGGCGACGTTCATCGCGCTCAGCTCTGCGGCGTCGGGGCCGGGGCGCAGCGGCTCGGCGTACTGACGCAACACGTCTTCGAGGAGTCTTCGCATGCCCTCCACAGACTCCGCCACGTGTGCGGGCGTGGGCGTGCGGGCTGCGTCTCGCGGCGCGGGTTCCAACGCGAGCTGTATGCGCCGCGTCATGCTGCGGTAGTCCTCGACCTTACTCTTCAGAGACGGCATGGCCTTGGACAGGCTCGCCAAAGCCCTGACCGCGGCGTCGTCGGACGGGACACCCGCGAGATGACCGTTGTCGCCCGCCTTCGCGTCGGCCCCGTCGAGCAGGGCGTTGATCTCGACGACCTTCGACGCGAAGTGCTTCTGCCTCTCGTCTACCTGTAGCCAACTGCCGAGTGCCGCCTCCGGCGTTTCGCCCAGGGGCTTCAGCGTGTTCGCCCAATGGTCGCGCTCCTCGCGCACCTCCGAGAGCTTCTGTCGGGCATCGCCTGACAATCGGGCTTCACGCAAAGCCTTCTCAAGATAATCGTCGAGCCGCGAATCCACCTCGCGCGCCTGCACGCGGGCCGCGCTGCGACTCTCTATGAGGTCTTGCAACTCTTTCGCCGCGGGCGGGCTGTCTGCGGCGGCTGTGGCCACGTCCCGCTTCGACCAGCGCGGGAGTTTAAAGAACCTCCTGCGGCGGCGTCCCTCCGCGTTCCCCTCTACGTAAGCAGTCGCGGGCGGCCCTTCGCGTTGGCCGACTGCGGGAGCCGACCGGACTCGTCGGCGTCTCCACAGCCCACGTAAGCCGACGAACAAGAGCACGAGCGCGGGAATGGAAGCGAGTACGAGTAAGACCCTGTGAACGCCGAGCGCGGGAACGTGCGCCGTCAGCGTCTCGCTGTCGCGCGTGAAAGAGACGGGGCCGCGAAACTCCCTGTACCAACTGCGCGGCTCGACCTGTACGTTCAAAGGCTGACACGGCTGCAATTCAAGACCCGTGCCCGTTACTTCTTCTCCGGCGGACGTGATGACCTTTATCCCGCCCGAGTTCTCCGCGGGCTCGACGTTCAGGCGAAGGGTCTTCTTCTTCCAGCCGGTGTTGAGGACGCTGTACGCGCCTACGCCGTTCGGCGGCCCCGTGACCGCACCGGCCACGCTGTCGCGGACGCCGCGGCGCTCTTCATATCTCAGCGGGTTCTCCTTCAGTGACAGAAGGTGTTTGGCACCGCCGCAGTCTTCCTTAAAAGCGACGGAGTTGTTCGGCGCGTCCTCCTCGCGCGCGAGTCTCGCCAGCAGGTCAACCATCGCGGCCTCGGTTCTGCCGCGGACGCTCATGTCTGACTTGGATTTCAACAGCACGAGATCGCCGGCGAAGACCACGCTCAAAGTCTGGTTCAGGCGGCTGACGGGCTGGGTGAAGGTTACGTCCCAAACGTCCAAGTCGCCGGGTCGTCCGGACGGCGCGCGAGTGTAGTCGAGGAAGCTCTGGTCAATCATGTCGAAGCTGAGACCGAGGCGGTTCTCCGGCGGCTGAAAAACGAAGACGTATTTCGACCGGGGCGACGGGAGCGTGAGGCGCGTGTCGATCCCTTCGCGAAAGTCTGGCAAGTCCTCCTCTGGGACTGCCTCCTGAAAGCCGGGTATTTGGTACAGGTGGGCGCGCGCGGCCGAGTCACCCTTTTGAAACGGCTTCGCGACGCCAAACACGACGCGCCTCTTCTCGTCGCGGCTTCGGAAGGCGAGGACGGCCGTGTCCTCGTCCAGCCATGACACGTAGACGCGCAGCGGCGCGGCCGCGCCGTCGGCGGCCTGTCCCCGCTGTGTGCCCGCCGCGTCCGGCGGGTCGGCCGCGATAACCGCGCAGACGCAGAGGCTTGCGGCCAGAAGC
>CAXTRQ010000166.1:0-13282 GCA_964246705.1 uncultured Pyrinomonadaceae bacterium | reverse complement strand
CTCACCAACCACAAAAACCACAACACACTTTGGCCCCCCCCCCCCCCCGCCCCCCCCCCCGAAACTTTTTTGTCTTCGCTCAGAACGCGGCTCACTTGAACTTGACGCCCGTAATCTCGACTTTCAGACTCGCAGGGACGTTGTCTTTCTTGATGCCCTCAAAGGTCAGGCTCGGCATCATCGTCCTGTTCGTCTCAAGCGTGGGCTGCCGCGAGGGGATGACGATGAAGTGGCGCTCTTTGATTATTTGTTTCGACAGATCGAATCCGACGGCTCGCAACTCTAAGCCATTAATTGTGCGCCCCGTAAAATTCCTGACGGTCGGCAGCATCGTGATAACGACATCGCCGATGGCGCGCTCGCTCGTGACGGCGTTCTGGTCGGCGTCGAACTCAAGGATGAGACGGTCGGCGAACTGCGCGAACTCGGTCGAACCGGGACGAATCGCGCCTTCGAGGCGCGGGTCGGCGTTCTGCACGCGCGGGCGTGTCGCCAACCAGATAAGTCCCGCGACGAGCACCGCCGACGCCAGCGCGATGATGATGAACATCTTCCGGCGCGTCGTGTCGGCTTCGTCTTTGCTCTTTTCAAAAGATGAGAAGGATGCTGTCTGCGCGCGCTCAAGATTTCCGGCTGTCGCCGGAGAAAGCCCCTCGCTGTTGCCGATATGTTGGAGGGCTGTCGAAGTTTCAGTCGCCGTCTGTGTCCGTGTGTCTTGAGTTCTCTCCAGACCTTGCGAGTTGCCGCAAAAAGGGCAGAAGGTCTGCCCTGCGTCGAGTTCTTCACCGCAGTTGTTGCATACCATTACAGCCTTTCCAGACTCCTTTCCGCTCAAGAAACAGAGATTCACCGCCGCAGAGCACAGAGAAAAAAACAAATTTGAAATCTTGAAGCTTGAGGCTTAAACCCTCCGCGTTCTGCGGTGGCGAATCCGAGTTCTCATACATTCAACTATTCAACTGAAATTTCCTCTAAGCGCGGCGACGACTGACGGCGTCTGTTCTCAGCCGGTCGTCTCTAATGAGCGAGCCTGTGCCGGTGCGCGGTCGCGCCACGCGCGGCCAAGTGATACGGAAGCGGCTGCCTTCGTTCTGTTTGCTCTCAACCGTAATCTCACCTTCGAGCAGTTCAACGATCTTGCGCGCAATGGCGAGACCGAGGCCGACGCCGCTATAGGGGCGCGTCAGGCGGTCGTCAACCTGCCGGAAGCCCTCGAAGATATACGTCAGCGCATCGCTCGACATACCGATGCCTGTGTCCGACACTTCGACGTACCAGCACTCGTCGTCTACGCCCGCCGCGCGGATGACGACGGTTCCCGTCGAAGTGAACTTGAGGGCATTGCTGACGAGGCTCGAAAGCACCTGCGAAAGCTTTTTGCTGTCGGTCTCCACCTCGCCGAGTTCGGGCGAGACCTCGATACGCACTTTGATTTTTTTGTCGTTCGCCTCCGTCGTGTAATTCTCGACGACCGCGCGCGCGACTTCGGCGACGTTCACCGCCTCGATATGCAGCGCCGAGCGTCCGGCCTCCAGACGCGAATAATCCAAGAGGTCGTTAACGAGTTCGAGCAGTGCGCGCCCGTTGCGCTCCATCCGCGTGACGGCTTCAGTCTGGAGCGGAGCCAGCGGTATCCGTCGGTCGCGCTCAAGCAACTGGCAGAGACCGATGATCACGTTTAGGGGCGTGCGTAGCTCATGACTCATGTTGGCGACAAAGGCCGACTTCAGCCGGTCGTGCTCGCGCAGGCGTCCATAAGCTTCCACGAGTTCGTTGTGCTGGCTCACCTCTTCGGTGATGTCACGGAAGACGGCGGCTGCGCCCTCGCGCCGTCCGCCTTCGCCGACGAGCGGCGTCGCGCCGACGGCCAGCACGCGCTCCTCATCGTCAGCCCGGATGATCTTATACTGCACCGCCGAAACATGCTCGTTATGGTTGAAAGCGCGGCAGACGGGCGTCTCTTCGAGCGGAACCTTCTGTCCATTCATATCGCGCAAGGCCATGTCCGTCATCAATGCTTTAACGCCGTCACGAAACTCGCCGGGCTGGCGTCCGAGGATTTTCGCCGCCGCCGGGTTGACACGGTAAAGCCCCTGCCCGTCAACAATGATAACGCCTTCGTCCATCTGTTTGATGACGCTCTCAAGTTCTGCGGCGCGCGCCTTTTCGGCGGCGAAGGCGGCGGTCGCCAGTTTCTCTGCGCGCACGCGTTTCGAGACTTCCGAGATAATGAGTATTAGATCGCCGCGCGCCTCGCTTTGTTCCTTCACAGGCCACAAAATTATGTCCCAGAATTTTTGCGGCTCGCCCGTCTCCTTATCGCGCGCCACCAGTTCGAGCGGCAGCCCGTAATTGACGAAGGCGCGCCGCGTGCGCCGCACGTCTTCGACTACTTCGCTCAACACAGCCAAGCCCGCCGCCGCTTCGTAGAGGCCGCGCCCCGTCAGAGCCACCGCATCGCGCCCGACCACGCTTGCGAAAGTCGAGTTGACCTTTCTGACAATGAGGCTGGCGTCGAGAACGGCGACGCCGAGCGGAAGGCTGTCGAGCACCTCGCCAATAAACTCGCTCTGCTGCTTGACCTGATCGAACTTGTTTTGCAGGCGTGCCGCCATCTGGTTGAAACTGTTGGCGAGCGTGCCCACCTCGTCTTCGGTCTCGACGGCGGCACGCTCTTGCAAGTTGCCCTCACCGAGCGTCGAAGCGGTGGCCGCCAGTTGACGAATCGGCTTCGTAAAGCGTCCGACCGCCCAGACCGCCAGCAGGCTCGAAGACATTAGAGCCAGCGCCCACGTCGCCGTCAGCACGAGAATCGAGCGACCGGCGGGCGTGTTCTCCGGCAGGGGCACGCCGACCGCGACGCTCCAGCCGTAAGGCTCGACGCGCTTGATACTCGTCACGCGCTTGACGCCGTCGCCCCACACCTGCTGCACGATGCCGGGCGGCAAATTCTCCGGCGCTCGCACCTGCGTCGAGACGGACGGATCGGGCACGACTTGCCCCTGCCGGTCGAGCACGGTGCTTACCACTTCAGCGCCCTGCGTGGAATGTTTTTGGATGTGCCTGTAGAGGTCGAGCGCATCGGCGGGCACGTGCGGCGCATGCTGCTCGACGACCGTGCGGTTGTCTTCAAGCCATGATTCGAGCGCGGCGGCGGCGGCATTCGTCTCGATGTTCGCAATCGTCTTGGCCTGTTCGTTGAGGCTGCGCTCGTAGCTGCTCAGTTGGACGAGACTGATGATTAAGAGCGGCAGAGACAACAGGGCAAGCATCACCAAAAGCTTGGTGCGCACGTCGAGGGTCATCTGTGTCTCATCGGCTCGCTTCATTATTGCTCGTCGCGTCTGGGGAAATCCGTCTTGCGACGGCGCGGAGGCGGCCATGTCGAAGTCCGCGTCCTGATATTCGGGCGCAGGCTGGCTGCGTAAATCAACACCACCTGCGCGATCATCTCGTCGACGAAAACATTCATGCGTCGAAGCCCATCGCGCAACTCCCAGAGGTCTCCACTCGTGGCGCTCAAACCCTCGCGCCACAAAAAATCCGTCAGAACATCGCGGAGAATCATCAACTCGCGTGCCACTTCATCAATCAGGCAACCCTGTTGGAAGCGTACTTGCGCATGAAACCGCAGGCGGCGGATGGCTTCGACAATCTCGACGTAGGGCGCTGCCGTGTCGAGGACGCGCGCCAGTTCGTCGAATAATTCGGGCAGATGCTCGACCAGTGCTTTGTAGGAGAGGATAGCCGCGAGTTCGGTGCGCCGGTCAGCATAGACCTCATCTACCCACGCGCGCGTCAGCGAGTCGAGATGCTGTCGGAAAAGGGGGGCAAAATGTTCCGGCATAGACAAGAAGAAGGTACATAGCAAAAGTTAATGGTGAATGGTAAATAGTGAAAAGCTGTTTCCATCTACCGTTCACCATTGGCTACTTACCTATTTACTAATCAAACGGCTTAAAAGGCTCTCAAGCTGGTCGAAATCAATCGGCTTGGTGACATATTCATTGCAGCCTGCGGCGAGCGCGTCGGCGTGAAAATCGGCGGTGTCGTGGGCTGAGACGGCGACGATAGGGATTTTACTGAGGCCGTCGTGCTCGCGGATGCGGCGCGTCGCGGACAGCCCGTCGAGCAACGGCAGACTTAAGTCCATCAAAATCAGGTCGGGGAGTTCGCGCCGCGCGGCCTCGACCGCTTCTTGGCCGTTCACGGCCTCGATCACGCGATAACCACTCATCTCCAATAAACGTCTCATCATAAAGCGGTTATCCTCAAAGTCTTCGACCACAAGGACGGTCACTCCCGCACCATTCTGTTCTGCCATTCGCATAACATCCTATAAATCGTCGCGCACCGTCAAGAATCGCGTCTGAAGGACTGCCGTATGACTAGCAAACAGTCTCGATATTTGTTAAGATGCCGCATCGAAACACGACACAATAAACAATGCCTTTTGGGCTTAATTCGTACAGGCGGAAAGGACTTTTCCCTTTGAGCCGACACGTAAAGTTCCCGAACCGAGAAGAGCCGCAAGCCAGATGAAGCCGTTAAAATCGGAGTTGGAAGAAGCAGAAACACTTCGCGAACTCGGGAGCGCGTCCGTGCAGGTCGTGCACGATCTAAAGAACCAGCTAAATGGTCTCAAACTCTATGCCACTTTCCTTCGCAAGCGTCTGGAGAAGAGCGACCGCCCGTCCGACGAGTTGGAAACCATCGGCAAGTTAATCGCCGGACTGGAACGCGCCGCCACGGAAATGAACGTGCTGGTGCGTCTGGGGCGACCGCTCGAACTGCGCCCCCAGCCGCGCACAGACCTCGCGCGGTTGCTGGCCGCCGCGGCCGAAGGAATTTCGGTTCAAGCCGAGGCGGGCGCTTACGAGGGCGCGTTTGATCCGAACTTTTTGGCCGACGCCTTGAAAAACATTACGACCGGCGCGCGTGCCGTTGCTGGCGGAGGCGAGGCCGCTCCCGAAATTCATTTGCGGCGCGACGACGCGGGCGACGCGTCCTTCGCCGTTATCGAATGGCGCGGAATCGAAACCGGCAACGACGAAAGCAACGCGAATCTATTTCAGCCTTACGCGGGCGGACAGGGCTTGCGCATGGCTCTGGCGGCGAAAGTCGTCAAAGCGCATGGCGGCGAGGTCGCGCAGGAAGCGAACCTACTGCGCGCGCGTCTCCCGCTGGCTCGCTAGAATTGCCGTTGTCGAAAGGCGACCGGGACAGAGGTCTGCTGGTTTATCGAACCGAAAATTTATCGAATACGAGGACAATCACAAATTGATAGAACAACGCTGGCCGGGAAAAGTTGAAACTCCAGCTATTGCAGAGACATCCGACCAAACAAGGAGAGACCGGAACGTGGAACGGAAAGACGTAAGGATTTTGGTGCTTGACGACGAACCGATGATGGCCGATTCGCTGAAGCAGAATCTCGTCGAAGACGGCTACACGGTGGACACCGCGTCGAGCGGCGCGGAAGCCATCGAGCTTTTCGACCGTGGCGGCCATCACCTCGCCATCTGCGATCTCCAACTACCGGACACGGATGGGATGGAAGTCTTAAAACACATCAAAGACACCAGCCCTGCGACCGAAGTCATCGTCGTCACCGGCTACGGCACGGTCGCCCGCGCTGTCGAAGCGACGAAGGCCGGGGCGTTCTGGTTCTTAGAAAAACCGTTCGACTTCGAGATGCTTCAGCCGCTCGTCGAGAAGGCTCTGGAGAGGCGCGACCTGATGGCGCAGACCGAGACGATGTTGCGTCAACTCGCCACGCGCACCGAGTATTTCAACATCATAGGCTCGTCCAAATCTATGCAGACGATTTACGAGACCATCGAATCGGTCGCCAAATCCGATGCCAACGTCCTTATCGTCGGCGAATCCGGCACGGGCAAAGAACTCATCGCCAACGCCATTCACTACAATTCCCTGCGCGCCAAAAAGCCTTTCATCAAGGTCAACTGCGCCGCGCTCCCGAAAGAGTTGATCGAATCGGAACTCTTCGGTCACACGAAGGGCGCGTTCACGGGCGCGCACGCCGACAAGGACGGTCTGATTCAACACGCGGCAGGCGGCTCGCTCCTGTTAGACGAAATCGCCGAGATGCCGGTCGAGTTGCAGCCGAAACTGCTGCGCGTTCTGCAAGAGCGCAGCTATCGCAAAATCGGCTCGGAGAAAACCTACGCCGTAGATTTCCGGCTGATTACGTCAACCAACCGCCCGCCCGCCGACGCTATCCGCGACGGTATCCTGCGCGACGACCTTTTCTATCGCATCTCGACCATCACGATTCACGTCCCGCCTCTTCGGGAACGCACCGAAGATATTCAGATTTTGACCGAGCACTTCCTGAAGATGTACGCGCGCAAGTACCAGCGACAGATCGGCGGCATCTCGCAGACGGCCTATCAACGCCTCTTCGCGCACACTTGGCCGGGCAACGTCCGCGAACTGCAAAACGTTATCGAACGCGCCGTGCTGCTCGCCAAAAACAACAAAATCGAACCCGTCGACCTGCCTTTCGACAACGGCTCGATTCCTGAGAAGACCGCGCAGAACGCCGGTTGGGACGTGCCGCCCAACCTCACGCTCGAAGAGATTGAAAAACTCGTGATCGAAAAAACGCTGCAACGCACAGGCGGCAACAAACAGGCGGCGGCCAACCTGCTCGGCATCTATCGCCCGCGCCTCTACAGCAAAATTCGCAAATACAAGATAGACATCCCGGCGCTGATCGCCACCTAAACCGCCCGCCGCGAGAAAGGAAAATCCCAGCCGCTTCGCTCTCTACAAAGTCGAAACGGCTGGGATTTTTCCACCAAAACTTCAACACCGCAAAGCTGCTAAGGAAGAAGAAAGCCTGTTGAGGCTATTCCACCTGATACGTGGCGACGCTCGTCGGCGTCTCGTAGCAGCGCACCTTGTAAATCTGCACGCGTTCGTCACCGACGCGCGACGCGACACGCTCAAGGATGTAGCGCGCAAGGTTTTCCGCCGAAGGGTTGAGTTCCACATCGAAGGGCGGAAGTTCGTTGATGTTGCGGTGGTCGAGATAGTTAACAACCTCGTCAGCCGCCGCTTTCAGTTCACCAAAATCAACGAGCAGGCCGATGTTATCCAGTTCACGTCCACGCGCGAAAATTTCGATTTTGTAATTATGCCCGTGCAGGTTCTCGCACTTTCCCTTGTAGCCGCGCAACTGGTGCGCGCTCGAAAAGTTGCGTTCAATCATCACTTCAAACTGTCCGGCCATGCTGATCCCGTTTCCCTTCCTATCAAAGCTGCTCTCACTTCAAACACGCTCGCGACCTCTTCGAGTTTGGAAGTCACGCGGCACGGCGGCAGGCTTTTGAGAAACAGACGCCCGTAGCCTTGTGTACGCAGGCGCGGGTCGAGCACGGCGAGCACGCCCCTGTCGGTCGCGCTGCGAATCAAACGCCCCAACCCTTGCTTGAGACTGATGATGGCTTGCGGCACGCTATACTCGTAAAAGCTCGAACCGCCCTGATCGTCAATGAACCTCTGCCGCGCCGCGACGACCGGATCGCTCGGCACGGCGAACGGCAGTTTGTCAATAATCACGCACGACAACTGCTCGCCGCGCACGTCCACACCCTGCCAAAAACTCGATGTGGCGAAGAGCACGGCGTTCGGCGTCTTGCGAAATTTTTCCAGCAGTCCGGCCTTTGACGCGCTGCCCTGTACGAAGCAGGGATAATCAACTTCCGGCGCGACCCGTTCGTAGAGCGCGCGCATTCCAGACAGAGAGGTTGAAAGCACGAAGGCTCGCCCGCGCGAGATTTCGAGCAGCTTAATCACCTCTTCGGCGGCGGCGGCAGCAAACTGCGGCGAGCGCGGGTCGGGCATCCGCGCCGGTAGATAGAGCACGGCTTGATGCTCGTAATCGTAGCCCGACGGCGCAATCAACTCGCCCGTCTCTTCCGGCAGCCCCAGCCGCTCGCGTACAAAATTGAAACTGCCCGCGCTCGCCAGCGTTGCCGAAGTCAGGATGACCGTCTCGACGCGCTCGAACAGCTTGTCTTGCAAAAGCGTCGAAACGTCAATAGGCGAAGCGCGCAGAAAGAGACCACGACCGCGCCGCTCCGACCAGTAGACGTATCTTTTATCGTCGCCCGCGACGATGAATTCCAGATTGAAGCGCAACTCGCGGACGCGGCGCACGAGATTTTCAACTTCGGGCGGAGCTTCTTTCAGTGCGTCGAGCGTCGTCTCCATCCTCTGCAACGCGCCGTCGAGTCCGAGATAGGAATCGCCTAGCGGCGTCGCTTCAATCTCGCCACGGCTGCTTTTGCGTGCGAACGTGCCGGGCACAATGGGGAAACGCCCCTCTTCGCCGCGCCCCTCCCGCGTGAAACCCATCCAGAACCCCTCGCCGAAGCGTGCGACGCGTCCCGCCACCTTCGTCAACTCGCGATTAACGCTCACGTCCGTGATTGGCAGTTGATTCAAATCGCGCAGCATGTCGTCAATCTGGTAGTTCGACACCTGCGCACCGAAATACTCTGCGGCGACATCTTCGACCGCATGCGCTTCATCGAAGATGACCGCCGAATAGTCCGGAATAACTTGCCCGTATTCGCCGCCGCGCAACGCCAGGTCGGCGAAGAAGAGATGATGATTGACGATGATGATGTCCGCGTCAGAGGCTCGCTGGCGCATACGCGTGATGAAACAGGGATCGTAGTCGGCGCACTTCTGTCCGAGGCAGGTTTCCGAACGCGCATCAATGTGTCGCCAGAAGGAGAGATTTTCAGGCAGGTCTGTCAGTTCCGCGCGGTCGCCCGTCTCCGACTCGCGCGCCCAGCGCCGCACCTCTTCAAAGTAATCAACTTCGTCCAGACCTTCGAGAACCGGTGAACTCTCGGCGCGCTTGATGCGATGCAGGCACGCGTAGTTGCTGCGCCCCTTCATGTACGCGGCGGTGAATTTCTTCTTCAGCACGCGCTGGAGAAACGGAATGTCTTTCTCCATCAACTGCTCTTGCAAATTCTTCGTCCCCGTCGAGATGACGACGCGCCCGCCGCGCGCCGTCGCCGCCGCAATCGCCGGGACGAGATACGCGAGCGTCTTGCCCGTCCCCGTGCCCGCTTCGACAATCAGGTGGCGGTGTTCCTCGAAGGCGCGCAGGACGGCTTCAGCCATCTCAATCTGGCCGGGACGATATTCGTATTCAGGATGCGCGCGCGCAATCAACCCTTCGCGCCCGAAAATCTTTTCCATTTTTTGTACTTGTAATATCTACTCGCCTGACTATTTAGACTTCCTGCAAGAGTCCCGTCAGGACGGCTGGCATCTACGCAATTTCTTATTTTCCTCGCTTTTGCTGCTCCATCAGCAGTGTATAGTTCAACGTCTTTTCCTTAATCGCTTTGCTGATTTGATTCTTCTGTCCTTCGTTTGTGCAGGCCGCCAGTTGCTCTTTCAAGGCTTCGATCTCTTTCAGCAGTTCTACCTCTGCCGGAACGAAGTTGCTGTTTTTCAGCATCGAGTAGCCCATACGCAAATCTTCGGGCGTCTGGAAATAGGCTGAGAGATCAACGGGCTTTCCCTTGCCGGGAAGATTGTCGAACTCGCCTTCGGCCATCGCTCGCCTGATCTGCTCTTCGACGAATTTCTCGATAGACATACAGAAAACCTCCTGCGCGCCGCGTGCGAGACATTATCTCACACACGGGAGCAGGAGGCATTGTTTCGGTTCAACTAAAAGATGGCCTTAACTTCGTCTCAATCCGCGCCCATCGCTCCGACTTCCGGCGCGTGCGCTCTGAGCCGCTTCGGGTAGAGCGGAAAGCGCGCCGCGAGTTCATGCACGGACTGCTTGATGCTCCGGCGCACCTCTTCCGACTCCGGCTCGTTCAAGACCGCCGCGATGAGGCGCGCGACCGTCTGCATCTCCGCCTCGCCCATCCCGCGCGTCGTCAGCGCGGGCGTGCCGATGCGGATGCCGGAAGCCGTGAACGGCGAGTTGGTGTCGAACGGTATGGTGTTCTTGTTGACCGTAATCCCCGCCGCTTCAAGCGCCTTTTCGGCGACCTTGCCCGTGATGCCCTTCCCGCCATTAAAGACATCAACGAGCATCAAGTGGTTGTCCGTGCCGCCGGAGACGAGCCGGAATCCTTGCGCCTGCAACTCCGCGGCGAGCGCACGCGCGTTTGACAACACACGCTGCTGGTACTCCCTGAAATTCTCCTGCAAGGCTTCGCCGAACGCGACCGCCTTGGCCGCGATGATGTGCACGAGCGGGCCGCCCTGCACGCCGGGGAAAACTTTTCGGTCAATCTCCTTGGCGTGCTCTTCGCGGCAGAGAATGAGGCCGCCGCGTGGGCCGCGTAGAGTCTTGTGCGTCGTCGTCGTGACGTAGTCAGCGTGTGGGACGGGCGACGGGTGGAGTCCGGCGGCGACCGGGCCGGCGATGTGCGCGATATCCGCCATGACGCGCGCCCCTATCGAACGCGCAATCTCGCCGATGCGCTCGAAGTTGATGATGCGCGGGTAGGCCGACGCGCCGCAGATAATCAGTTTCGGCTTGTGTTCTCCGGCGATGCGTTCGAGTTCGTCGTAATCAATCTGTTCGGTTTCGGGCGAAACGCCGTAGTCCGCGACCTTGTAGCTGAAACCTGAAAAGTTCAGCGGATGACCGTGCGTCAGGTGGCCGCCGTGCGAGAGGTTCATGCCGAGGATTTGATCGCCGTATTGCAAGGCGGCGAGCAGGACAGCCATGTTGGCCTGCGCGCCGCTGTGCGGTTGGACGTTGGCGTGTTCAGCCCCGAAGATTTCCTTCGCACGGTCAATCGCTGCCTGCTCGACCACGTCTGTAAATTCGCACCCGCCGTAGTAACGCTTTTTCGGATAGCCTTCCGCGTACTTGTTCGTAAAGACCGACCCCATCGCTTCGAGCACGGCTTCGCTAACGAAATTTTCAGAAGCGATTAACTCCAATCCTTCAGTTTGCCGTGCTACTTCGT
Organism: uncultured Pyrinomonadaceae bacterium; assembly: GCA_964246705.1. Lineage (GTDB taxonomy): Bacteria > Acidobacteriota > Blastocatellia > Pyrinomonadales > Pyrinomonadaceae > DASZCR01. The sequence continues at coordinate 2,291 of CAXTRQ010000166.1, read as the reverse complement.
CGTCAATCGCGCGGGCGATCAACGGGTCGACTTCCGCAAGCGGCGCATTCAGACGCTCGTCCATCTCTTCTCCTCTTTCACATCCATTTTTTAGAAACTGTTTATTTGCGAGCGCTGATGTTACATCACGCTTCTTGAGCCGCGCAACAGAGACCGGCAAGCACGCCGCCCAGTGTCAACCACGGAAGGGCTTTAAAACTTTGACTCCTTTTCTGCCTCCCTATTCTGTGCCTCCCCGGTTTCCGTGGCAAATTTATTGGAACTTCTCCCGCTCAGCGCCGTAATTATGACTGGAAAGCGATTTCGGTCACGGGTCAGAAACATTATGGCGAGCACAATCACGCGCGAAGAGGTACGCGAGGCGATCTTGGATGCGACCGACCATCTGCTGGCGCGCTATGGCTACCGCAAGATGACGATGGAGGACATCGCGCAGGAGGTCGGCATCGGCAAGGGCACTATCTACCTGCATTTCGCCAGCAAAGAAGAGGTCACGCTGTCGCACGTTGATCGCATCGTCGAACGCCTGAAGGAGCGTCTGTGGGCGATTGCGCGCTCAGATGCGGATGTGGGCGTGCGTCTGCGTCTGATGTTGCTGGCGCGCGTGTTGTTTCGCTTTGACAGCGTACAGCACTATACGCAGAGCTTAAACGACCTGCTCGCCGCGTTGCGCCCGAAACTGCTGGCTCGCCGCGCGCATTATTTTGAGGAAGAGGCGCGCGTCTTCGCCGAAGTTTTGAACGAAGGGCAACAATCAGGAGCCTTCGTCTTTGAAGACGCGCTGGAGACTGCCTTCGCGCTGCTTCATGCGACCAACTCGTTGCTGCCCTACAGCCTGAGCGCGAGCGAACTCGGCGAGCGCGAAGAGCTTAAAGAAAAGACCGAGCAGATAGCCTATCTGATGTTGAACGGCCTGCTCCACCACAACAGTTCATCCGTCAAAAGAAGAAGCCGCTGACGCCTGAACGCAATTTTTCTGCACACCTTCTCCGCCCACGGGAGCACGAAAATTTCATAACGACCCGGCGTGCCGAACATGCGCGCCGCAAATTAGCGAGGAGAATTCTGATATGAGAAAACTGACGGCCCTCATCAGCCTGTTTGCATTTGCCGCACTGCTCTCAGCCAGCGCGCGAGACGCCTCGGCGCAGATGCGCCCGGAACAACCGGACATGACGATTGACACGAGCGTGCGCACGCAGATTATCGAAGGCGCGCTGAAGCGGCTCAACGAACAGTATGTTTTTCCCGAAGTCGCACAGAAGATGGAACAGGCCATTCGCGCGCGCGTCACCCGCAAGGAATACGACAACGTGACGAGCGCCAAGGAGTTCGCCAAGCTTCTCACCACACACTTGCAGGAAATCAGCCGCGACAAGCACCTGCACGTTGATTATTTTTCCGAAGCCGTGCCCGTCGAGCCTGAGCACGAAGAACCGACCGCCGAAGAGCGCGAGAAATACCGTCAATTCGGCAGGCGCGTTAATTTCGGTTTCGATAAAGTTGAGCGATTGCCCGGCAACGTCGGCTATATCGCCATGCGCGGTTTCTTCGACGCCGATAACGGCGCGGAGACCGTCGCGGCGGCGATGAATTTTCTCAACAACACGGACGCCATCATCTTTGACCTCCGCAAGAACGGCGGCGGCGACCCTAAGATGGTCGCGCTCATCTGCTCGTACCTCTTCGGCAATGAACCCGTCCATCTCAACGACCTCTACTGGCGCAAAGGCAATCGCACAGAGGAATTTTGGACGCTGAAGGAAGTCGCGGGCAAGCGTTACGGAAATAAGGATGTATATGTCCTGACGAGCAAACGGACTTTCTCGGCAGCGGAAGAGTTCACCTACAACCTGAAAAATCTGAAGCGCGCGACGATCATCGGCGAGACCACGGGCGGCGGCGCGAATCCCGGCGGCGGCGTCCGCCTCGGCGACCACTTCGGGATGTTCGTCCCGACGGGTCGCGCCATCAGCCCCGTGACGAAAACGAACTGGGAGGGCACAGGCGTCAAACCCGACGTTGAAGTGCCAGCCGATGCCGCGCTCATCACAGCGCATCTGGCGGCGCTCAGGAAATCCTTAGAGAAGACGACGGACGCAAACTTCAAAAGCGACCTTCAATGGCAAATTGAAGAGTTGCAGAAAGAGTTGAACCAGCCAAAAGAAAAGAAGTAAGCGGCTCAAGCCGAATCTCTCCTCTCACACAAAGGGGCGCGAGGCCGCACGGTCTTCGCGCCCCTTCTCATAACTTTAAGAGCGTACTTCAAAACCTCCCGCCCCTTTGCGCCT
>CAXTRQ010000165.1:0-13383 GCA_964246705.1 uncultured Pyrinomonadaceae bacterium | reverse complement strand
GAGCATGGTTGCTGCCTGCGGCAGCAACTGTCAACCGAAGTCGTGGGTTTCATAGGCATCGTAGGTTGGACTTCCTTTATCGCCGAGCACTCTTGGAACGCAGTGAACGTCGGGGCGCTGAGGAATTCGTCTCCGAGAATTTTTCCGCCGAGATGGTTCTCGCCTCACAAGAACTCAAGCTATACTACGGCGACTCTCCCGGAATAAAACTGTCCGCTGACGACGGCCGCGTCAGAGAGGCGGCGGAGTACATTTTTGAGGCAGTCAGGTTCCCGCTGGGGGCATCTGAGCTTCGGCTGGCGGCCCACGCTTTGCGTGTGCGGCAAGGGCTGCCGCCGAAACGCGGATTCGTCGAGATCGAAGATTGGAAGGAAAACTTATGAAGGCAGTTGCAAAAAAAGAGCCGCCGGTTCGACTCTCCGCAGAGGAGTTAGGCAAGTCCCGGGCTGGCAAACTCGGACGTTTCCCCTCCGAGGATTTATACGAGCCTGAGCAGGAAGACACCGTAGCGCACAAGGCCCAAGGTCTAAAGGGAAGCGAATCGTTAGGCGGCAAACACGAAAAGCCACGTGAGTGAGGTTCCGGCCCCGGTATGGGATGGTCTGTACCAACGGGAGAAAATTCCGTGGAGGAGTAGTGGACTGCCTAAGGTCACGCGTAGGCTGCTTAAAACTTACGCTGTCGGCACAAAGCTGTTTGAGGTTGGCTGCGGAGTTGGGGATGACGCCAACGAGATAGGCAAGTTAGGGTTTGACTATTTCGGGTTGGACATTTCCGATGCAGCCATCCGTGATGCGAAAGCGAGATACATATCTAAATCGCTCCACTTTACCCGCGCGAATTTCTTTCGTTGGTCGACCGATGACTCGTTCGATGTTATATACGAGAAAGGCATCTTTCACGGGCTAGCCGGTGTCCGTCGGCGCAATACCTTTGTCCGACGTGCCGCAACGCTACTGCGTCCGCAGGGCATTTGGATTACTGTTTCTGGTTCTGCTGACCACAGACGGAAAGACTTTTCCCACGGGGCCATCTATCTACGCGATCTGATTGGACCGGCAGAGATTTACTTCGAGGTGTTAGAAGTAGTTAAGGCACCATATGGCCTCGCGGATAAAGATTACGAGTTTAATGCGTGGCATGCAGCGTTCCGTCGTAGGTGAGGATTGATTTGTACAGTTAGGTGTCGACGTGCTCTCTGAATCGCAGCCAATAAACTTCACATGATGTCATTTTCGCTCAAGCCCTCGCCACCGCGAGCGTCGCATTCATCCGTCTACCCGCCTGGACACCCTTTCGCTGTACTTATCCTTCTTGATGGAGATGCTTTCCAAGTAAACGCGCGTGGTCGCCTGATCCTCATGGTCGAGGGCCTCCTGCGTCTCGAGTAGAGATCCCGTCTCCTCATTCACCAAGCGCGCGAAGGTGTGTCGCGTCATGTGCAGGTGGACGTGGTCGAGTCCGGCCTCCCGCGCGTACCGCTTCAAGTTCTTGACGAGGGCGTGCGAGGTGAGCGGCGCGCCGGGACGCCCGGCGCGGTCATGGCGAGTCCAGAGGGGGCGCTCGCTCCCGAGGACGTCACGCCGACCACACGCCTCCAAGTAGTCGAAGAGTGCCGCGCGCACCTCCCGGTCACGCAACTCGGTGACTAGATAGCGCCCACCCTTGATCCGGTATCGCACTACAAGCATCTGCTCCGCCGCGCCGCCGGCGGGCACGTCCTTTGCTTGCACGTCCGCTCCGCGCAAAGAGATTACCTCGTTGCGCCGACGGCCTGTTTTGACGTACCACTGCAACAGCACGTAGTCGCGCTTGGCGAAGACGTTGCCCGGCTCCTTCGCCAGCTCTTTCACATGGGCGAGGAGCGCCCGCAGTTCGTCGTTGAGGAGCGATTTCGTCCGTTTGGTCCGGTACGGCTTCGGCTTCTTCGGGCGCGCGAGTGAGACGGGGTTGGTCATGAACTGCTGCCCCAGCGGTGTGTTCGCCATCGCCCACCGGTAGAAGGACGAAAGCATTGAAGTGCGGGTGTAGATAGTCGAGGACGACGTAACATGCTCCTCCATCTTCGCCTGCCATTCCTTCACGTCCGCCGTCCTGACTTCCGCCGGGTCTTTCCGTGTTAAGGCGAAGAAGGAGGCGACGACTTTCGACTTGTCGTTGACGAGGTCGTGGCGCCGCTCCAGAGTACGGTCCGTCGTCGCCTCGGCCCACGCTCGAGCGGCGGCAAGAATCGCCGGAAGATTGCTTTGAGGGCTTATAAGCTGGAGGGCCTTTTCTTCCACGTCTCCCTTCCCGCCTGCATCCGATTGGGCGCGCATGCGCCTTACTCGTTCACAATTGAATATGGGCTTCTCGGAAGAAGCCATATTAAACGCAAGCGCCTTTGCGTTTAATATGGCTCCGGCCTGAGTGGGGTGCATAACGAACCCTTCTCTGCTTTGATCTCAGGGCTCGGGCGAACTAAGTGTATATGAAGTCGCCTTACCTCTACCGTGCTTGACGATGTGCCGCCCTTCCGTTAATTCCCTGAGCCGCACTTTCAGCGTGTTCTTGTTCGCTCCTGTCAAACGCTCTAAATCCGAAATCCCCAGACGCTCGTGCTCCCTGAGCAGGGAGAGAATATCCAGCGAGAGAGGGGGTAGGGCCCGCGCCAGCACCCGCTCGCGCTCGAGTTTCGCGGCCAAGTTGTCCTTCTGCTTTTTCAGACTGCGTAGGAAGAAGACCACCCAAGGGTCCCAGTCGGGCCGCTCTTGTTTCAAAGTCCCCTGCGTCCTGCGCAGCGCCGCATAGTAGAGGTCCTTGTTCTCTTCGATCACACTCTCCAGCGAGGCGTAGGGGACGTAAAGGTAGCCCCGTCGCAGGAGCAGCAGCGTCGTCAGGACGCGGGACAGTCGGCCGTTGCCGTCTTGGAAAGGGTGAATCGCCAGGAAGCGGACCACGAAGGCGGCGACGGCCAAGAGCGGGTGGATGAGCTTTTCATCCAGCGCCCGGTTCGTCCACCGGACAAGTTCTTCCATCTCCCAGGGCGTCTGGAAGGGCGGGGTTGTCTCGAAAATGACGCCGATCTCTCTTCCCTCCCCGTCATACGCTACGACGTTGTTCGGCAGCTTCTTGTACTCGCCGCGGTGGTGCTCGTCCTTGGTGCTGAATTTCAGCACCACCGAGTGGAGCTGCTTGATGTGGTTTTCCGTGAGCGGCAGGTCTTCCCAAGAGCCGAAGACCCGACCCCGCCCCTGGCCGCCGCCGGGGACCTCCCCCTCGGCGCGCCCCGGTATGCGGCGCCGCTCGAGGTTCGACAGTAGAGCCTCAATCTCGCGGTCTGTGAGCTTGACGCCCTCAATCCTGGTCGAAGAGCCGATAGACTCAATGGTCGCAACGTGGCGGAGCGCGCGCAGGCGCTCGGGCGAGATGGCTCGCACGGCCTCCCATTTACCCTTGAACTCATCCACCTCGGCGATCAGGTTCAGGGCTTCGTGGGAGACCTCCAGACCTAACGTATCCGCCGTCCGAGGGCTCATACCCGCAAATATACCCGAATATACCCGATTCTAGAAGGATTTTCCGGGGGGTCTGTGGAGAGGTTAATTGCGGGCTGCCTGCTAGTCGGACTTAACTTCAACGGCCGTGTGAGAGCCGTTCACAATCCGAGCTGCCGGATCTTCCTCATCGGCAGGTACAGGTGCAACGGATCGTCCAGTAGCTCCGCGAACCCGTATTTGAGGTAGAAGGCTCGTGCCGCTTCGTTAAGCGCGTCGACAGCCACAGCGTGCACGCCCAGTTGCTCCGACACCTCCTCCGCCTTTTTCAGAGCGTGGATGAGGAGCAGGGCGCCGAGACCGTGCCCACGCGCCGACCGATCCACGCCCAAGCGCGCCAGCAGGACTACGGGGACGGGGTAGCGCGGCAGATTCTCCGGCACGTCCTCGAAAGAGACCGCCCCGCTGGAGATCGTGTAATAACCTTTAACCACCGTTTCGCCCGGATCGACGGCGACGTAAGTGCGCCCGAGACCTTTGCGGTCGTGCTGGCCGGCGAATCTTTGCAGATATTCATTGAGAGCCGTCTCCCCGCAGTCGAATTGGCCGCGGTCGTGCGCGGAGGAGAGCCGCTCGATAGTGAACATGTGCCTGGCCCTCACCTCGGGCGGTATTCGCGCTTGAAGCGCTCGGCCGCCTCTCGGAGCGCGTCGTTGGGCCGCTCGTCAGAATCGAGTAGGGCGAGAAAGAGATCACGGTCGCGGTTCGAGAGGTGAATCGTCCGGTGCCGCTCGAGGACCTCTTCGGCCGACTGGACGAGCGTCGAGACGGCGAACTGCTTCATGGTCTGGCCAGACACGGCTGCCGCCTGCTCGATCGTGCGCTTGGCCTCGCTGTTGAGGCGAAAATCGAGCCGGTCGTCGTTCTTAGGTTTTGACCTCTGGCGAGCTTTCTGTGCTGCTGGCATAAGAGCCACCTCCCTTTCCGGGAGTATGATACCAAATTTGTACGGCAAGTTGCCACACAAATTTGGTATGTACAATCTTATAGTATGATTACAGAAATCCCGGTTTTGTGTAACCTTATTTGTATAAAGACTGAATATTTACCCTTCTAATTGTAAAAATTCCTGTATCATGGTGCGTTCGTGAAACATCTATCTCGGAAGAGGTCTCTAACCGCCGATGCGTGCCACACGGCGACGACAGCGCACCCCTGACCCACTCGCTACGCCCGAGGCCGTGCGTTCCGTTTGCCAGGCATTACGCGAGCGGATGCCAGAGCTAATCCCCTCCTCCGAAATGCACTTGCTGCGATTCCTCTACGCCATCCGCCACGTCGAGCGAAGACCAGCGACCGACACGAAACGGGGCAGACCCTCACGCTGGCCGCGCGAAAAGCTGTTTGAGGCGGCCGCCCAGCTGCGCGCCATCCTTGAGCGTGAAACGTCGGGGAGGGTATCGCTCAACAGCTTTACGGGGCAGTACCTCCCCTTGCTTCAATTCCCTTCCGACGTTGCGGACGCGCTCGCTTCGGGCCAGCTCAACATCCAAGAGGCGGCCCAACTCGCCCGTCTCACGCCCCGCCGCCTCGACTGCTCGCCCCAGAAGGCGCACGGCCGCCGTGCCGAGGTTCTGCGCCAGCACTTAGCCATACAGGGGTCGCAGACGCGCCTGCGCGCCCGCGTTAAAGAGCTGCTCGGCGAGGCTGTGCGGTCCGAGATCTCTTCCGAAGCGATGGCCGGGGTCGTGACGAAAGTGGACGAGATGCTGGAGGTTGATCCTTCGGACGCCCGCCATATGTTCTGGGAGGAGATGAAGCGGCTCTTTTACGCGATGAGGGAGCTTGAGCTTGAAGACCTCGATGAGGAGACTATGGACGATTTCCTCGCAGCGATGGATGGAGTCTCGAACGTCCTCTTCCGTATAGAACGTAAGCGACAAGAGCGGCAAAAACGCGAAGCGTCGGGCAGACAAGCTACTTAACTGAACTCTGGCGCCGGGGCAGGACTTTGTGGGACTGCCCCCACATCTCATACCCCTGTAGTACAACTTCATACCACGGGGGTATGACTTACGTTATCGAGGCAAATCCTCGTCGTAGTAGTGATGACGTGGTACGCGGCGCTCGCTCGGCGGCAGCTGCTCCAGGTGTAATTTGAACTCGGTCCCCTGCTTGGTGGCCGTGTTGTAGATGTGAAGCCGCTCGATGAAGCCGAGGCTCTCGAGCTGCTTGATGTTGATGGCGCACTGCTTCTTCTCGAGGTCCGTCAACCTCGCCAGTTTTTCGTAGGAAGTGAAGAACGTCTCCCGCCCGGCACCGAAAGTGTTCTCGTAGAGCACATGGCAGATGCGCAGCTTGCCCGCTCGGCCGCCGCTGCGCAATACGAACCCCCAGCGCGCGACGAACTCGTCGAAGGTTATCGGCACCGCCAGCCCAGCGGTCTCCGATTTCCCCACCTCGGCAGTCTCTGTGCCGGCGGACGGAACACGGGATTCGGCCCGCGCCTCGTCGAGGCGACGCACGGCGGGCGGCTCGGCTTGCGCCCGGAGTTTCACCGGAGGCGTTAATTCCGGACGGGTCTGAGCCGCGGCCTCCTCGTCGGAGGACGGCTCGGCCGCGTGCAGGTTCTCGTCGGCCGCCGTCGCTTCGAGAGGCTCGCGCGACGGCGGTTTCACCCGCCCGAGCAATTTGGAGGTTAGCGACGCGTCGCGGTTGACAATGTCATCTAGCCCGCGATGCAGCGCCTTCCTTTTCGGCTTTTCTCGACCTGTCATAAATGTCCAGCAGTTCCTTCGCCAGCCGCGTGAAGTCGAAATACCCCGACGACTTCTTGTCGTACTCCATGATGGGCTTGCCCGCGCCCGCCGCCTCGGTCAATTTCACGTTCTTGTGGACCGTCGTGCTCAACATCAGCGACTCGAAGAAGCGATCAACCTCTTCGCGCACTTCCCGGTCCATCTTCTGCCGCTGGTCGTAGAGGTTGACCAGCGCGCGGATCACAAGGTCGTAGCGCTGGAATTCCCGCTGCACCTCTGAGAGGGTCTCCATCAGCTGGTTCAGCCCGTAGAGCGCGTAGTAGCCGCAGTCGATGACGATCAGAATCTCGTCGGACGCGACCATCGCGTTGATGGTGGAAGTTTCGAGCGCCGGCGGCGTGTCGAGGATGATGAAGTCGTACTTGTCCTTCACCGCCTGGAGCCTAGACTCGAGGAGGCGCTCGCGGTTGCGGCGGCTCGAGAGCATGGCCTCCATGTTGGGTTCGAGCGCGTTCGGGATAATGTCCAGATTCGGCCTGACCTTCAGGATGTACTGGTCAAGGTCGGGCGAATCTTCCATCAGCAGGCGGAAAGTAGTTTTCGTGATCCCCCGCGGGTCGATGCCGAGCCCGACCGCCAGGTTCCCCTGGGGGTCGAGGTCAATCGCCAGCACTTTCTTGCGGAAGTGGGAGGCGAAGATGCACGCCAGGTTCAGGGCGACCGTCGTCTTGCCGGTGCCGCCCTTGGCGTTGCAACAGCTGATGATTCGACTCATGCCGGTGGGCTCCTGCCGTTTGCTCATCTACTCTGGGTTCTTTTCCGCATCAGGCCCTCGACGTCCACGCGCTTCACCAGCTTGACGCGCCGGTCCAGCGGGTCCTGCTCGTAGGGGAGTGTGCCGCTGCCGATAAGGGCCGACATTTTGTTCGCGCTGATGCCGAGGATCCGCCTGGCTTCGGCAACGGTTACCAGTTCCGAGTCGTTTGGTATCACGGCCTTCGATGATGCCATTTCTTCCTGTCCTTGATAAGTGGAACTCATAAACTATTGCTTCTAACAGAGCATTTCCCTAGTGTCAATAACTATCTCAACTCATCTCAAACAATAGGGAACTAATCACGATCCCACCTCAACCGCTGATTTAAATCTCCGTTTTTATTAGGGTTTTTCGCCCTATGGAATAATCTTATACCACGGGGGTATAACATTCGTCTGCGGCCCCATAATCTCCGACCACAGTCGTCATAGATATTTCTACGGGGGTATGACGTTCGACCACGGCGGCACAACTTTCAACTACGCGGGGCGGACTTCCGGGGGCAGCGGAATGAGGTTATACCGCCCCGGACGGAAGTATGACTACAGGATTTACAGGCGGTCGTATTTGTGGTTAGGTGTCGGCGAATTTCGCGGGCATCAGTGTGACGCCCGAATTATAAACGGCCCGGAGCGCGGCAGTTTGGCGACCTAAGCGCTCGGGGCCGTTCGTGAAACTCGCTCGACAGCGAGAAGGCGTAGCTTTGTCTTAATAAGACTAAGCATGTGCAGTTTACACGCCGCCTGGTAGCTGTCAAGCCGTTTCGGAAAGTGAATCGCTTATGACGGCAACCGCCTTGGCAACGCCTCGGTTCGTGCGACGCACGCGTCTGGGACCCAACGAGTACCGGAAAAATTTCCACCAGATCGACGCTGACGTCATCTCGGCTGTGACCTCGGCGGCCGCCGACCGCGTAACGCCGCTGATGAGCAAGATATACCTGCGGCTCACGGGAGCCCCCGCCGAGTTCTGGGAAGGGGACGGCGTACTTTACTTCTCAGCGAAGAACAAAGACGGCCGCCCAGTCAAGGCTTCGAAGGTGCTCTACGAATGTTTGGGAGTGGCGTCTGCCACGGCACACAAGGCGCTCGCGTGGATGCACGAGCAGGGAATCATCGGCTACTTCTCAGGGAAGAACGGCGCCGGCATCCGTATCTTCCTGAACCGCGCCACAGGCTCTATCGGCGTGCGCGCCCCAACGGCTGGCAAAAAAATTTTGCCCTTCGTCCAAGGCTCAAACGGCGTGAGAGCTGGCTCAGCGGGTGAGCCAGCCTTTAATGACAGCTTCGCTGTTTCAGAAGTTTTAGATACAGATTTAAATCCGGGCGCGCCAAAAAACGGCGCGGAGAAACCTGGGGCGGTTAAATCGTACCCCTCCCCGCCGCCCACTTTGCCCCGACAACCTCCGACACATGCGGGCTCGGCTGCGGGGAGGGGGTCTCAAGAGTCCCTGTCGGTCCAAATCTCGGTCGACGAAATCGTCTCACGCCTCGGCCGCGAGCTAGAGCCCTCGATCCAATCGGCGACGAGGCGGGCGACGGCCCTAGAGCATGAGCGGACGCGCGAGTGGCTAGAGAGCAGGGGACTGCCGAAGGCGGCGCGGGTCGCCCAGCGCGAGGCCTACAACGTGCTGCGCAAGTACGGGGTCATCAACGACGCAGCTCAGGCTTCGTCGGCGGACGTAGGCCGTAGCTACCCGACGCAGGAGAACCGGCCGCTATCTGACGGTGAGGTCGAAGAACTGGCTCAGTCCTGCATCGCCATGCTCGAAGTCAAGGGGCAGTCCGTGGATCTGACGCTGTCGGAGATGAGCGTCGCGGCAGGGGGCTTCTTGCTGCCGGCTGACGTTCCCCGCGTGCGCGCCAGGGCGGAGGCTCTTCTTAACGATGCCGCCGGTAACAGAACCGAAAGGCGGGTATCTCCCGAGCAGATAACGGAAGGGCCACGTTAAATTACTGAACCCGTTGCTTCGGAGTACAGGTATGCGATAATCACCGGTATTAGGTGCTCGCTCATTTACCGAATCTGGCCTGAGTTACTTAGCTCAGTTGGGGACGCAGCTAACATTTTAGTGAGTGCGTGGAACGGTTAGCTTACCTGTCGTTAGTGTTTGGGGTCTAAACGCATTCCTCACTATCATGAGCGCCAAATAGAACTTACGAAAATGACCCTGTGGGCTGTTAATAGTATTACGAAAGATTGAAGATGAGAGCGCCATCCTCATTCCCACTAAAGCACATCTCGATTCGGGTGCCGTGGCACGACTCGGGGTGGGACGGATCTGTTTGCAGAGCGCCCAGCCACAACACGGCCTGCACGAAGTTGGTGAATATAGCCGGGAGTAAGAATGACGCTCAGGAGGACGCCGTTGCCGGGAAGTCATTGCGGGATATGGAACCATCTGCCTTCCCGCCGTGCGTCAAAGAGCGCGCGACATTCATGGCGGATTTCGCTTTAGAGCGCTACCACGAGCACCCATACGTCAAGTCTTCGCCGCGGACGCACGCGCACTTCAGGCCCACACTCCTCCGCTACCCGGCATACGGCGCCGCCGCCCTACCTTTCCGCTGGATGATGAAGCCCGTCGTGTTCGGCGACGAGAAGAAACAGACCATCGGGTTGGTAGAAGACTACCCGCTCGACGAAGTGGATCAATCTTTCGAGCCCGAGTTGAGCTTCCAGACCCACTGGGTGCAGGATCATCGAAATCACCGGGCGTTGCTCGACTGCTTCTGGAACCACGTCAGGGCCACGGAGTCTCTCGTCTTCTTCTACGCGAAGCAAGTGCCTTTGGTCGAGGAGGCGGGCCGACGCGTCCTCATCGGCGCAGGGCGCGTTGCGAAGATCGGCCCGCTGACTGAGTATGACTACGACGGTTCGCCCGAAGGCAAGATTCGCAGCATGCTGTGGGAGCGGATGATTATACACACCATCCGTCCCGGTTTCTCGGACGGCTTTCTGCTGCCCTACCGCGAGGCGCTGGAAAAGTCCGACGAAGGGCGCAGCTTCGACCCAGCAGAAGTGGTTGCCTTCGCCCCAGAAGACCGATTCACCGAATTTTCGTTCGCCACCGAGCACGTGGGGAATGACGCCGCAATAGACGCGCTGTTGTCCTGCCGCGTCGCGCTTCTCCGCGCCGGCGAGCTGTTTAGTTTCCAGTCCCAGAACCAAGAGCGGTGGATAGACGAGCAGTTGGGGCGATTATGGAGGAAGCGCGGTGCCTTCCCCGGCATGGGCGCCATCCTAGTCGCAACGGGCGTGCCGATGGGAAATTTCATCGCGCAGGCGATGGCTAACAAGGCTGGGGAGGAGGGCAGTCCGTGGGACGCTTGGAAGCAGGCGATTAGCGACCCCGCCCGCCATTTGCCCAAGGACCTCGCCTCCAACGTGGACGATACCATCGCCGAATCCTGGCAGAGGATGGCCGCGGGGAGACGGCAGTTTTTGGAGTTGCTTAGCCGCGTGGACCTCACGCCCGATCAGGCGAATGTCCTCGCCGTCCCTGAGGTGCGCCGGGAGTGGGGGATTGATCTCGAAGACAAAGATTTTGTTAAGAACCCTTACATAATTTACGAAGTGACGCGGCTGACAACTGTCCCCGTGTCGCTCGGCGCCGTAGACCGCGGGATGTTCCCGTCGGCTTTCGTCCGCGAGCGGTTCCCTCTTCCCGCTCCCTCACTGGTTAAGACGGCGGTGGACGGCCGAAGGCTCAAGGCCCTCGTCGTGCGGGAACTTGAGGGGGCGGCGCAGCGCGGCGACACCCTGCGGGCTCAGGCGGACATAATCACCTCGCTGCGCCGCCGCGAAGAGTCGGGTGACGAACAGCGCACCGAAGTGACGGCCGACCTCCTTTCGGTCGCCGAGGACAAACAGTTCTCCGGTGAGGTGCGGGTGGTCGAGCTCGCGGACGGCGGACGCGCTTACCAGCTCGAGCGGCTGGCGGAAGTGGGCGAACTCATCCGCACCACCATCAGAAAGCGCACGGAGGGGGCGCGCCATAAGCTTCAGGTTGATTGGAGCGCCGAGCTACGCAAGCGGCTGGGCAAGCACGAGGGCGGGGCCGAAGACGAGGACAAGGAGGCGAGCGCGCGGGTGGAGAAGGCAGCGGCCCTGGCCGAGCTCGCCGCCGCCCGTTTCAGCGTGCTCATCGGCCCGGCGGGCACGGGCAAAACTACGCTCCTTTCGGTGTTGTGTGGGCGCACCGAAATCTCTGAAGATCGCATCCTGCTACTTGCCCCGACGGGCAAAGCCCGCGTGCGTATGGAAGACGTGGCGCGGCAAGCCGGGACGAAGAATTTTCAAGCCCTGACCCTCGCGCAGTTCCTTTCGCGCAGCGGCCGCTACGACGCTTACACGCAGCGCTACCTGCTCACGGGCGAGCCGGGCGAGAAGACGGCCCGGACCGTCATCGTGGACGAGTGCTCGATGCTCACGGAGGAGATGATGGCCGCGCTGCTCGAAGCGATCAGCGGCGTCCACCGGCTCATCTTCGTTGGCGACCACCGGCAGCTCCCACCCATCGGCGCCGGGCGGCCATTCGCCGACATCATCGCCACCCTCCAGCCCGCCGATATCGAGGTGCGCTTTCCGCGCGTCGCGCCCTCATATGCCGAGTTGACCGTCCCGCGCCGCCAAGGTGCCGGTGAGCGGGACGACCTGCAACTGGCGGCCTGGTTCGGCGGAAACGTCATCTCGCCCGGCGAAGATCAGGTGTTCGAGATTCTCGCCGGCAAGCGCGAGAGCGACACGGTCCGATTCATCCAGTGGGAGACGCCTGACGAATTGGAGCGCGAGCTGCCGGCCACCCTCGCCGCCGCCCTCTGGCCCGACTCGGAGCTGGAAGAGTGGCAGGCATTCTCTTGCAGCTTGGGAGGAAATCTAGACGACAATGGGTCAGCCTGGTTTAACTCTCGCTACGGGACGCGCGAAGGGTCGGGCCGCGCCGCCGAAGCTTGGCAGATACTGAGTCCGGTTCGTCAGAAGCCATGGGGCGTCGATACTCTCAATCGGCTCGTCCACAGGCGCTACAAGGCGCAGCAGATAGAGAGGGCGCGACAACGCGGGGGGTACAGGAGTATTCCGCCGCCGAGGGGCGAGCACCAGATCATTTACGGCGACAAAGTCATCAATAATCGAAACTGGTCGGTACCCAAAAATCGCATCTACCCTAAAACCGGAGAGCGCAGCTATCTGGCCAACGGGGAGATCGGGATGGTCGTCGGCCATCGCAGAATGCGCGCCCGCAACTGGGAACCGGAAAATCTGGAGATTGAGTTTTCAACCCAGCAGGGCACAGTCTTCACCTTCTACAAGAGCGACTTCTCCGACGAGAAGGAATCAGGCTTGGAACTCGCCTACGCCCTCACGGTGCATAAAGCTCAGGGGAGCGAGTTTGAAGTGGTCTTTTTGGTGCTGCCGCGCTCGCCACTCATGATCACGCGCGAGTTGCTGTACACGGCGCTGACGCGACAGAAGCAGAAGGTCGTCATCTTGCATCAGGGGGCGGCGACCGACTTGCAGCGGCTGAGTTCGGAGCGCTTCTCGGCGACCGCCACGCGGCTGACGAACTTGTTCGGCCCGCCGCGCCCGGTAGCCGTCGGAAACGCTTTCCTCGAAGAAAGGCTCATCCACCGGACCACGCGCGGTGACGCCGTGCGCTCCAAGTCGGAAGTCATCATCGCCAACCTGCTCCACGCGGCGAAGATTGACTATCACTACGAGAGCCCACTGGAACTAGGAGGGGTCGTCAAGTACCCTGATTTCACGATAGAGGATGACGACGCCGGCGTTACCTACTACTGGGAGCACTGCGGGCTGCTCCACGACCCCGCGTACCGCCGGCGGTGGGAAGAGAAAAAAGAGTGGTATCGCGCAAACGGCATCCTGCCGCTCGAAGAGGGCGGCGGGCCAGACGGCATCTTGATCATCACCCGCGATCAGGTTGACGGCGGTATCGACTCCGAATCAATCGGGGGAATGATTAAGAAGACGTTCGGCGTCTGAAATTTAAGAATCCCCGCGCCGTCTCGTTTCACCGCGAGTGGCTTATACATTCGATAAACAGAAAGATAGACAGTCAGTAAAAGATGGCTCTTAAAAAATCAGAACTGTATTTCTCCCTCTGGTCCAGTTGCGACGAGTTGCGCGGCGGCATGGACGCCAGCCAGTACAAGGACTACGTACTTGTGATGCTGTTCATCAAGTACATCAGCGACAAGTACGCCGGCCAGCCATTCGCCGCTATCACCGTCCCCGAGGGGGCAAGCTTCAGGGACATTGTGCGTCCCAAGACCTCGGCTGACGAGTTGATCATTCTACCTGCGCCTCAGCT